>NZ_WHLY01000004.1 GCF_009296315.1 Salmonirosea aquatica | reverse complement strand
GCGTGATGGTGCGGTTATGTACCCGGAAAGCGGCAAAATTCAGTAAGGGTGCGATGGGCGATTCTTTAACAATTCTTCGG
This sequence comes from Salmonirosea aquatica, assembly GCF_009296315.1. NCBI lineage: Bacteria > Pseudomonadati > Bacteroidota > Cytophagia > Cytophagales > Spirosomataceae > Salmonirosea > Salmonirosea aquatica. The sequence goes on along the minus strand of NZ_WHLY01000004.1, from coordinate 310,673 downwards.
CTGGAAATGGAAGTACCTGTCCATGCTACCGAAATAAATACTGCCGTCCCGCCTTTTGTAGCTTCCCCCAAAAAAGAAATCTTCACCGGCGAAATGCCATAATTGGCACCAAATAGCCGCAACGAGCGCCGGTCAGCACTTATGCGGCAATACCATTCGTGACGGCCACCCACAAATTTCTGTGATTATCTTCGATGAATGCTTTTACAAAAGGAAGCGGCTTGCCCGAGCTTGGTCTGTGAAGGCTATGAAAACGCCGCGTTTCCGGTCGTAGTAGTGCAGCCTGCGGTGGAAGCCACCCATAAGGTGCCCGCCGCATCCTCTACCAGCTGTGTGACAATGCTCCATGGCAGGAAATGTGCGAATTTCCCCGTTTTCCGGTCCATCAGGTTCAGCCCGCCACCGTTGGTCCCGACCCAGAATGCGCCTGTACGGTCTTCGATGACGGTCAGAATGTAATTATTGCTGATGGAATTGCTATCCCGGTCATCATGCGGTAATGCGTGAATTTTCCGGAACGGGTATCCAGTTTGTCCAGACCCCCTGCGGTGAGCACCCAATCTGTGCCGGCCCGGTCCTGGTAATAGCCAGCCGCCTCGCCCGGACTGATGCTCGAAACGTCTGATGAATCGTGCCGGTAATGCGTGAATTTCCCGGTGGAATGCCTGCCAATCCTGCGCTCATACCGGTATAACCCATTGTTCCAGGAAATCCAGCGGTTTCCCTGCCTGTCGGGTTTAGCCGGGTTACGTGATCGTCGAAAGTGAAGTTTGCTTCGAAGCCTCGACGAGCCATTTGGATGCTTCTCTTGAAACAAAATCACCGGTCAGCAAGCCTACGATCGACCCGATCCATAACGTACCCGTCGAATCTTCTTCGAAATAATGGATGCCCGAGGGCATTTCCACTTCCGTGATCGGGCTATACTTTGTGGTGATTTTGATAAGATGCCCCCGGTATGGTCCCTACCCAAAGCGTACCGTCCCTGGTGCGGCAGGCGGAAAGAAGGTTGAAATCAGGCAGACCGTCTTCGGCGGTTTTGTACGAAGTCACCAGCCCCGATTTCGGATCGTACCGGTTCGCCCCCGTCGAGCGTCCCGATCCAGATGCCACCTGCCGGATCTTCCAGGAAAAACCTGATTCCATTGGTGGGGAAAGAACGCAGGTTTTTTTCTTTTGGGAACGGACAGCTGAGCCGGTCGGAATGTGCTTCCTGAAAAGAATGCCGGGTGAATTTTCCGGTTTTCCGATCGAAAGTGTCAATCCATCTCCACCCGTCCGACCAGAAAGTCCCGCGGCTGTCTTCAAAAATGGCCAATTCCTGTTTTCAATCAACTGTTCGATCGCGGGATTGTGCAGAACGGTGAATGTGGATGTTTCCGGTCAAGCTTATTAAGCCGCCCTCCATCGTCTTCAAGCTGCCCTGATCGCCGGTTCCGACCCAGAGGTGCCTTGTTTGTCCTCGAAAATACTGCTGACGTGCGGATGACTGATAGTCCGGGTTGCCTGCAATCGATTATAAGGAGTGAATTTGCCTGTCGCTTCTCAAAACGATATAAGCCGCCTACCGTGCCTACCCAGAGATTTCCCAAGTGATCTTCCAGAAGCGCACTGATCGAGTTTTTCATACCTTATTCCTTTGTTTCCACCACCTCATAGTGCGTGAATTTTCCGTTTCCGGGTTCATACATCTAGGCCTGCGCTCCATCCACCGATCCAAATCAACCCATCACGCGTGGGGCAAATGCTTCTGACATTGTCCCGGCCAGCGAATTTGCGGTTTTCGGATCATGCTGTACACCCTCCAGTGTGCCATCATACCGGAGCAGGCCCGAGCCGGTGCTAGCCAGAGTATCCCCGGCTATCCTGGCGAATGTCGGCATCTCGTGGGATCAATGCCCGGAGGGTGCTGACAGTTCAAGAATCGTGTTTGGGCGCAAGGCTTGCTCCGCTGAATAAGAAGAGTGACAAACGAGTAAGGCCGGATAGCGAACCTATCATGATGATCGTCAGCGGGATTTACTCAACAAGCTAGTCTCTTTTTCTTGAAATCACTACTTATAGGCAGGAAATTAGTTGCGGTAAAATGCCGGGATCCAAATCGGACACAATGGGCAAAAACCAGGCAGGCTTTGTACAACCTAACAAAATGTCCGACCTGTATTTGACCGTAATGCAGAATCACAAACATGACTTCGCAAGAAATTGACTTCATGTAAATCGGACCGCGAATCGAGCCAACGATCTCTCGTTGGTTCAAAACGCCAAGACACCAGAGTTGTCGGCAATGCTTACGCAGGGACTCTGGGAGGACCGGCCCCAGTACTACGGGACCAAGTCGGTGCCCTGCCGGTGTGCTCGAATTCGAGCATGGAAGCTGATCGCCTGCGCGGCCAAGCGCTGGAGCTGATCTACCGCGAGCAGTACGCTACAAGAAAGCCGGTATCCTGGTCAGCCCATCGTGCACCAGGACTACATCCAGACCGACCTGTTCGCCATGAACGAGCGCATCGGGAGGCCGACCGCAAGCGATGGCCGTGCTGGACCGGCTCAACCAGCGCATGGGCGCGACACGTGAAGGTGGCGCCATGGGCTTCGACCGCTCCTGGCTGATGCGCCAGGAGCGCAAGTCGAAGTGCCCCACCACCCGCTGGGCATTTAGCTGTAAATCAGATAGGATACTACTTGTCTTATAACAGATAGCAATTCCGGGTAGGTATCGGTTCCAGCACGGCCGGTACGTCGGTCGGTTCGTACGGGAAGTAATCAGCTTGTTGACGGAGTAGGCTTCCAATGCACTCGCCGCATAGCTTCGGCCAATAATTCCAAAACCTCTTTCTGCTGTAAGACTTTTCAGGTATTCCCGTTCCTGCTCTTGGTCAGCAGCACGCATCCGCTTTTTGCTGTTGTGTATTTTGCCATCAGCGCGTTGGTGGGCTGGGTCAGCATGTGTAGTGATGCACCTCCCCAGTGCCGGATCGCCCACTCGTCCCACAGGCCCGCAATGCTCACGATTTCCTGTTGTTGGGCGGATGTAGAAAGGGTACTTCTTCTTGCCCTGGGTGTGCCACTCGAAGAAGCCCGAAACGGGGATCAGGCAGCCTTTCTCCGCACCCGCTGCAGCCGGAAGGACGGTTTCTCGTACATGGCTCGTAACGGCCGTTGATCGTCATGGTGCGCAGCTTTTGGCATCCTGGACTGTTTTGACCCAGCGGAATCATCCCCCACATCAGCATAGCGAAGGTATGGGTTGCTCAGACGTCACGAGCGGCCATACCGGCACGGCATAGGCGTTGGCGTGGATTACGGGATCCCAGCGTTTGCCCTCGGCATCTGGCCGGTAGCGGGCTTCCAGGACAGCCTGTTTGACGTTCAGTGAGGTATGGTAGCACATGGCAGGGACTGGTTTGATTGTAGGAAGCTACCCTTGCGCATTGCGGCACTCATCGCCTTGCGTAGCGCTTCACACTGGATAGGCTGATTCCTGTCAGGTTTGCGATTTCGTTGACCGACAAGCCTTTTCAAGGGCTTTCCTGACCTTGGTGTATTCTCCCGGTTCACACCGGATGGGCGGCCGATATGCTTCCCTCTGGCTTTAGCCAGCAGCTGCCCGGCGCGGTTTTCTCCAGGATCATCTCCCTGTCGTACTCGCCAGGCGGCGAAGATGCCGATGACCAGCTTCCCGAAGGGTAGCCGAGTCGATGCCCAGATCCAACGCCTTGAAGATGATGCCCCGCTGGCAGAAACTGCGATCAGGCTGATCAGGTGGTCGCGGCTGCGCCCAGGCGCGAGAAACGCGAGACAACCACCGTATCACCAGGGCGCAGGAGCGAGAGCATTTTATCCAGGCAGGGCGCTGGACCGACAGGCCGGAAATCTTTTCCTGGAAAATGCGGTCGCAGCCATATTCCTGCAAGGCGTCGATCTGGGTGTCGGTTTCTGGTCGGCCGTCGAGACCGAGCATAGCCAAAGGTCTGTTTCATAAGCCGTCCGTGGTAACGGTCATCAAGTAGGGTCATAAAGGTACGCGTTCTTTTGCAATGAACCTACTTTTTGAACCCTGATTTCGGAAGGGTTCAAAACGAAATACCGCTTGGGGCGGGGTTCAGAAAGGTATAGCTTTCTGGACTAAGTTTTTTTGGAATAACCATAACTTATAAAGTTGATTAAATTACGAATAGTAGTTATCAGAATTATAAAGCTTAGATACACTCAGCTCCTTTTCAAGTTCTTTAATAACCTGCTCAATTCTTCCTGAATTTATTAGTTGCCGTTCAATTGCAGCACCAAAATGGCTAATATTATCACCATAGTCATCTTCTAGATAAATCATATTACTTAGCTGATTTTTATAAGTTGGCCTTCACTATGCAATTGTAAGCAATCATTATAACATTCAAGAGCCATCTGATAATGAGACAAAAAGTCATCAATATTTCTTAATGATGTATTGCCTACAAGACGATCCATATTCCTAAACATGATATCTAATATATTTTTAATATTATTATATTCATCATTTTGGTACTTTGGTAACAACAATATATTATTAATTATCTTACAAAGATTAAGGTGTTTTAACCAATCTCCCATCTTTCTATGAAAATACCCTAAATAGGCAGGACCTTGTATATAATTTATTCCATACATTCTACAATCAAGGATAGACTGATGAAGACAAAAAATCGAATTTATAATTAGATTAGTGTATTCTTTGAAAAAATAGTAATTACGATTTATTTTATCATTGCAAGTCAATATAATTTGTTCCAAAAAATCTTTAAGATATGTTTTATTAATAAAAGATTCTTTATTGTTATCATTCCCAATTACTGAATTTAGGCTATTATCTATATGAAGGTCTTGTAAATCTACGGGAAATTTAATTCTCAGAGCTAATTTATGAAGATGATCATTCCAATTAAGATCCACTGATTCTCTTGACTTATTAGGAACTAAATAACAATATCTGACGGGTTTTCATGTCCTCATTATTTAAGCTAATCCTTAGATTTGAAGATATAACTTGATATAATAATAATCGATTGATTCTGATCTGCAATGATAATTCCATAACACGAACAGATCGATGTGAAATACTATTATATTGCCCTATGTAATTGAGTTCTTTATATATTTATAATATTCATTAACAATATCTTCTTCTTTATTTATTTTATTTCTTTTACATTAGTTTCTATATGTTGCTTATCTTTACTGAATTACATTGCAATTTTTTGTCTCTTATTATGGTTTCTTTTAGATTTATACTGCTATTTTTAAGTGTAATTAAAGAATAGATTAGAATAGCTTCCTTTGAATCAGGATTACTTGAAACATTTTGGTAAAAAATTCTTGTAAGATCCAATGGAAGTGATAAATTCGAGAGGCCAGTATAATATCTTAAGGTGGCTATTTGATTACGATCAGAAGAATTATTGACCAATGAATTTTGCTTTAATATTCTTTTACAATATATTTATCTAAAAAATCATTTAATATTATATGATCACCATAATGATAATTTTTCAAAACACCTGTATTATGAATGGCCATTAATATTTTTTTAAGTTGAAATCCATATGATACCCATCTTCCTGCTTTTGCATATAACCTTCCAGCCAAATAATACATTTGAAGTAAATAACTAAGATTAATCGATTTTTTATTATTTAAAGGAGATGAAATAAACTGTTCAGTAAGCCCGTTTTCATTATTGAACATTATATCATCTAAAAATTTATCAGTATCAGTAAGAACAAAATCTTTAATATTAATATTGGCAAATAATTTTTCATTAGTGTTTGCTGAATTGTACAATGGAAGTAATAGATCTGCAATTTTAGTTATAATATTTGCCAGAGAAATCAATTTTCTAGCACCATGGACATTTTTATATTTAATTAATAGTCTAACACTACTTTTAATCAAATTTGATAAGTAATATAATTTTAATTTATCCTCATTATTGTTACTTTCTGACTCAAACTTCATCGCCAGATAGGTAGCTAATGATTTTTTATAAGAAATATATGTAATAAAAGAAAAGCGAAAAGTTGACGAATCCATACTAAAAACTTCGTAGAGCTCTTTGTATGAGCTTTCAACGTAATCTGCGAACGAAAGCTCTGAATTAATATCTCCATTATTATTGGTATTGCCTATTTTAAAAACGGGCGTTCTTTTTATACGATCAGCAATTTCTGCGCATAATTCATCATTATTTAGTCCATTCCTACCATTTCGAAATTCTAAAATATCTAATGTTGTTCGATATGGGAGAGTTTTGTTTTTGAAGTATAAGATTGTCCCCAGACTGGCATAAAAATGCCCCATCATCATATCTCTTCCGCGATATCCACTAAAAGCACCATGTTCATGAATTTGGGCATATTGCTTAAGGTAGCTCTCCAATTTAGCAAACGTTATACCCTCCGCAAACTTTTCTTGAACATACAAAGCTCCCAAAATTGCGTGTTGTGTAACATGTAATAGTTCTCGATACAGTGGAGTTTCAAGTTTATTAATAATTATTTCTGAGCTTGATCTAATTTTTGCGTTATTCGAACTTTTGAGTTTAGATATAATATTATTGGAAACACTCTCATGATTAATTTCATTGCTCGATGTATTATTAGCGGCATACCTTGCCGATAAATATCCAAGAGCCACCTCCATTGCTAGTCCAAGGTGACCAACGGCCATTTCGTAATACTTCATTTTATCGAACACCATGGAAAGTTTGAGCTTTATGCGCATCCAAACTAAAAAAATCTCAATAGGTGTATCTTTTGTAGGTATAGGAACATCATGTAGGGCATCTTGTAATGATATAATAGCATCTTTATAGGATTCATCGAAAAGTAGACTATCCCCAAGTAAATCATTTAGGAATAGTAATGATTCAATAGAAGCATTTTCTTTTTTTTGGTAATCTTTAAAATTGTTTCGCAAATATTCAATTTTATGAACTATATGGTTTTGAATTGCGTGGCTTTCATCTAGACTAAAATTAAATGCAGCAGATTCTTCATCAAAGACTTTTGATATATATGAAATTTCATTATGTGTTTTTTCAAAAAACTTATATTTGAAAAGGCCAGAATCTGTTTCTCTTATATGATTCTGCCCTAAGTAATCTATCAGTTTTTGTACAAAAAATCTTAATTCAGGTGATTTATTAGTGGATAATAGTTCTGGAAGCAATTCTAAGTTATGAGTTGAAAAAGCAAAAGGATGAAATTTAATAATACTATCCATCAAATATGGTGTCGAAACATTTATACTATCACTATAATTCTCTAGAACTGTTTTCTGATTTAATATAAATGGATAAAACAAATAAGAAGTAAAGCCAAATTTATACTGTTGCCGAAAAGAAAAATTTATAAATACTTTATTTTCACTATTTGAACTACTCGATACTATTATACTCATATCATCAAAATATATACCTGGCTCATTGAACGATATAAAAGTTGACTTTTGCTTAGATTTATTACTCTCATTTGTAGGATATTTTGAATAATTTTGTAAGCTTGGCAGTGACTTATATTGAATAAAATTCTCTTCTATTAATTTTATTAACTTTTTTGGAGATCCACCACACCTATACCATAGATAAGTTGAAAAATTTTGTAAAGAAATAATTATCTTAACTAAATCTTCATCATTTTCGTTAGCACTAAAATAATTATTCTCTTCATTTGTTTGATTTTTTCCTTTTTTTAATTCGACAAGATATTTCCAATATCTTTGTAAGAATGATAGGTTTTCATTATGATTAGTTGATAGGTTTTTTAATAATATTTGACCTAAATACTCTTCAACAAGATTATTTGAATTAGAATGAGTCGAAACTTTCGTCTCTTTTAGAAAACTTTCCACATAAAATATATAATGGAATATACTTCCAAGAGCCGATTGTCTGTCTGATATATCGGCAAGTGATGCATCAAACATTTCACGACCAGCAATAAAAATAAATTTAGCTTCTGCTTCTGTTAATAAATGTTTTAGAGATGACAATAACTTTATTATTATCTGTTTACGTTCTCGTAAGTCATTCAAATAAGTTCTATCTGCATCTTGAAAAAGCGCAGCATTTATCTGTTGATCATTCATTTCCATTTCTACTTTATCTAACTCATCGAATATGAAAATAAACTTTTTAAAACTATATTGTTTCAAAATGCTTATTATCTCATATTCAATTTCTTTTGCCGATGCAATAGGGAATGCTCGTGATCCTTTCCTTGTAAAATTCAACAAAGAATCAGTAGTTAAATTCAATCCAGCCTCCCCAGATTCTGTTGTAACATTGGAATGACTTCTCTCATATAAATTATTAATTTTTTGAATAAATTATATATTTGATATACTTTTTGTAATTATTTATATAAAATATCATTAATAAAAAAATCATGAACACAATATATGATACAAATATAAATATAAATATATTTGTATAAAGAAAACCCATTTGATGAATTTCTAATGCAAATCCAATTGTTATAATTGATAATAATTGAAATTCTAATTTTCCATATTCATTAACAAAAGTATTTAATGCTTCTAACAAATATTTTGCCAGTGTATATATTAAAACAAAGCTTACTATACATAAAACTATAAATACTATACCCCAAAAACTTAAACTTTCTTTTAAATAATCTTTCAAATCATTGATTTCAAACCCCAGCTTGAAATTATACAATATTATTAATCCTGTAAAAAAACTAAAAATTGCAAAAAGTAACGATCGATAATCTATAAAAGGCATATAATACTTTAATCGTTCTTCTCTAATATTTTCATGTAATATTTTTAGGATATATCTTAATACATCTGTTTCTTCCAATTTTGATTGTGCCAAGCTTATTTTTATCGGTTTAACTTCATCCTCTTTTCTTTCTTTCGCGTAGGTACTTACAACATTATTTACTAAACTTGTCTTGCCCATGCCTCGATAGCCAGTAACAAGATATGCGCCATTTTTACTCCCATTTTTTAATATATGAAGAAAATTTGATTTTAACTTTTCACGGCCTATAAAAATGTGACTTTCATTTCTTGATGCATCCGATGAAAATGGCTTATGATTGTATTTATAATTTGGTACTTCAATAAAGATATCTTTTATATAAGAATTAAATGCCGTGTTCATATAGGATTTTTATTAAAGTGGAAGTACCTAAAAAATAAATATTATAAAAATATTCAATATGATTTTGACTATAATTATTTTAAAATGACAGACTTTTTTTTTACCCAGTCATCTTTATCAAATAGGATTGTAGGTTGGAGTGTCAAATCAATTACGCCCAGTACCGCTGTCCTTGCGCTGCTAGTTTGTAAACGTGTTGGTATACGGTGTCCCGCTTCTCGGTGAATTGCTGGGTGTCGTAGGAGTTTGGCAACTCTTTGTCGAGAATGTCTCCCAGCAGCTTTTTTACCCGCCCCTGCAACATCACGTCTTTATACCAGTCCACAGTTAACACCGTTTTTCGGGTGTCAACATCCTGTAATTTTTGCAGTAGGTGCTGCGCGGCCCGTTTCACTTTGTCTTTGTCCGCCTGGCTCAGTTCGTCTTTGAATAGCAGGTCGAAGATTTCTAGCTCTTCCTCGGTGAGCCCTTCGGCGGCGGCCCGCTTTTCTTCTTCGCGCAGTTGCTCGGCGTATTCCTTCAAAGCCTTGAAAAAAGCTTCCACATCGCTGCTGACATTGTTGTAGTTGGCGATAATGTCATTGAGCTTCTGGGCCAAATCCACCCGATTCACATTTCTATTCAGCAGTTTCTGTACCTGACCCCTGAGAAAATCAACCATATCGGTTATGGCCAGGTGCTTGTAGGGTTTGGCTTTGAACCTTTGCTGCAACGCGTCAAAGTCTACGTCGCTCAGGTCGATTTCGGCCAGGGACTGAATGGTGTAGCCCATGGAGATAATGGACTCGTCAATGAGTTGATCCGCTTTGATCTTGGCCTGGTCGTAATCTCCCGTTTCATCCATCCGGCGACTGATGATTTTACGGAGGTACTCGATAACTTCCTTCGTGCGTTTGTATTTGCCCTTGTTGGGCGACGGGGGCAGCAGTCGTTCAGTGAGGATTTCAGGGCGGCAGGCCTCATAAAATGAACTGATGGCGTTTTGGAAGACTGAAAATTCCTTTTTCAATTCTTCGGTACGCGACAGGCTATCCGCAAACGCCTGAAAATTGGTCAACTGATCGAAAGTTTGGGTGCTGTCGGTTAGCTGCGTGATGTCCAATCCCTGACTATGCATGAATTCAACCGCCACATCAATAGCCGCATCCAGGTACTTCAACAGGTCGTCGAATAATTCAGCGGGATAGGTGCTTTTCCCCTCTGAAGAACGGCCATATTTGGCCAAGGCCTTCTCCAAGCGGGTAAATACACCAATGTAGTCCACCACAATTCCCGCCTTTTTTTCGTGGCTGTCTGCAAAATCGTCCGTTTCCACTGCCACGCTGCCGTCGCTTTTTAAGGCGGGGGCTACGCGGTTGGCCCGCGCGATAGTCTGCATGAGGGTGTGGTTCTGCATAGGCTTGTCCAGGTATAGCGTCGAAACGGACGGAGCGTCGAAACCCGTCAGCCACTTGGAGCAGACAAACACCAACCGCAACTTGTCGGCCGGATTCCGGAACCGGTCTTCGATGGTTTCGTGGTCGTCGCCCCACGTCCTATTCATTATGGCCCGGTGGGGCCGCATATCCAGAACGGCTTTACTGAATTTGCTATCTTCGTCGGCTTCGTAGGAAACGACGACGCACATTTCAGTTTCACGCATCCACCGGCGTTTGGTTTCCAGTTGGGCCCGTTCGGCCGAGCCGGCCGGCAGCTTGTTGATTTGCCCCCGAAGTTCCTTAATCCGATCCTCCCAGTGCCGCTTTACTTTGTCGTGCATCTTCAAGGCGGTAAACTTGTCAATCGAAATGACCATCCCCTTGCCCAGGTACCCCCGCTCGGGGAAATGCTCCACAATATCTTTAGCGATGGTTTCCAGCCGGTCATTGTCGGTTATAACGGTGGTTACGTTGGCATACTGCCGGGTGAGCCGCTCCTGCTGCTCGTCGCTCAGGTCTTCGTCTTCGATGATTTCGGCGTATTCTTCGTTCAGCGTGTCGTTTTGCAAGAGGACCTTAGGTACCCGGTTCTGGTAGAAAATCCGCACCGTGGAGCCATCGGCCACGTTGTCGGCGAAGTCGTACCGGCTGACGTAGTCGCCAAACCATTCTTTGGTTTTCTCGTCGGCATCGAGCAGGGGCGTTCCCGTGAATGCAATGTAATTGGCATTGGGCAGGCCACGGTGCATGTTTTCGCCCATCTCGGCGTACTGGCTCCGGTGGGCTTCGTCCACCAGCACCACAATATCCTTGCTGTCGGTAATCTTGGGGTAAGGCAACCCTTTGTCTTTCGGATTGACGCGAAACTTGTTGATTAGCGTGAAAACATAGGTCGAAGCGTCGGTCAGCATCTTGGGTAGAAAAGCGCCCGTGGGTACCCGAAATCGGGCCTCGCTTTGTTTTCCACTTCCTTGTCCTGTTTCAATAAGTTGCGACCGGACGTAGGTTTTGTAAATCTGAACCTCCAAATCCTCGCGGTCCGTTACGATCACGAACTTGAACTGGCCCCTGACTTTGCGCCGGATCTTCTCGGTGAAGAAAGCCATCGAAAAGCTTTTGCCGCTGCCCTGGGTGTGCCAGAATACCCCCAATTTACCGTTGTTCTGGTCGCGCTGGCGGAAGGATTCCAGGGCATTGTTGACGCCCAGATACTGGTAGTTCTTGGCCACGATCTTGGCCCAGTTGGCGTAGAACAGCACGAAGTTTTCCAGCAGGTCGATCAGGACGTATTTCTGGAATAATCCGCGCAGAACGCGCAACAGGTCGATTTCGGTTTCGAGAACCGGCGTTTCGGTTTCGTCGGCGATTTTCTCCCAGTTGAAAACCTGTTCGTAATCGGCCGTGTGGCTGCCTACCTTGGTGTCGATGGAGTTGGAAAGGACCACCACCATGTTGTAATGAAACAGCGTGGGGATGTCGCGCCGGTAGTCGCTCAGGTTTTTGGTGTAGGCTTGCTGGGTGGATTCAATGGCATTTTTCAGTTCTACAAACACCATCGGCAGCCCGTTGATGTATACGATCAGGTCGGGCCGACGGGTAGCTTTGCCCCGGATGGTGAGCTGCTGCACCACGCAGAAATGATTAGCCCCGGGTTTATTGAAGTCGACGTACCGCACCCGCTCTTTGGTATAATCGCCCTTGGCGTTGGGTACCTCGTGGCCGTCGCGCAGCAGGGAAGTGATTTCCCGGTTGGCTTCAAACAAGCTCAGGTGCGCCCGGCTTTTGGTGATTTCCTGCACGGCTTCCGCCAGCACCTTTTCCGAAATGCCGATATTCAGCTTCCGCACACTGGCCCGCAGGGTACCCAGCCGGACCAGGTCGGCAGCATCGGTGCGGCCGAAGGCCGTATTTCCATCGTTGGGAAGCTGCCAAAGGTTTAGGTGCTCGTCGTAGTGCAGCTCATCCATGAGCACCGCACAGCAGGCGGCTTCTATGTCGTTTTCAGAAATGTAGTTGGCCACGGAGAGGTACTTTCAAAGCGTGAAGGGGTCGTGTTGGGTTGCGTATTAGTAAGCGCTTAAAATATAACTGAATGCAAAGGCCATGTGGATGGTACCTACCCCGTACATGAAGTAGAGATAGGCCATCAAAATTCCATGCTTATAATTGACCGATTCGTGCCGGAGTTTGAAGCCAAAGTAGATCACGGCGGTATAGAACACGGTGAAGAGAAAGCGCTGTAGACCATGTTTGACAGGTGGCCTGATCGGTTCTTTGGTTTTGTTTTTCCGAAAAACGATACCCAGCTCGGGATCCTGGTACATCTTATTCCAGAGTGTGGGAATAAATAAGTAGTTGATTAACAGGAAACAGCAAAAGAAGCATGGTAACCACCGCCATAAAATCAAGCCTCGATCATAGCCAAAATTCCACCACCACCCATTGAACCAATTTATTGCAGGCCCCACCCAGTCATGATCATGGCGCATTTGTAATTTCCTGTACTCGATATCCCATCCCTCCACACTTTCTAGCAGCCCGGCATTTTTGCAATTGCTAATTATGGTCTCATAGGTACTGACGATTTCTTCATAAGTGGCTTTGGAATCAAGAACGAGTTGAAAACGATCATACGGGAGTAGTAACTGACCGACATCCGTACCAGAAATCAGGATCGCGCATTTCTGTTGTGTGGGAGCTCTGAGCCTTGAACGGCTGAAATTCAATTTTTCTCCATTCAGGTAGTAGCCCTGTGGAAAATCGAATTTTACATTACGGAAATCGAGCGTATCGGGTAAGCCTACGGATGAGAAGTCAGGAATCCTATGGAAAGTTTCACCTGCAAAATCTGCATTTTGGGAAAAATAAGCTCCGTTAAACGTAACATTATCCTTGAATATGACCTCACCAAATGATACTGTTTTTTCAAAGCTAGCACGATGAAACGATGCAGTGCTTCCAAAAACACTACTACTGAAGGAAAAGCGGCCCCTAAAAAGGCTTCTGCTAAACTCAGCAAGTTGATAGAACCTGCAATAATAAAAACCCCAGCTTTCACCGAATGAACTGAAATAAAAATCGGCTTCCAAAAAATCAACACCCGAAAAATCGCAATAGGGGAAGATGAAGCTTCTTGCATAATTCTAAGATCATTTAAACTACCTTCAGATCGAAAACGGCGACCAACAATCACCGAATCCGTCATCAGAAATTGATAATGCGCTTCTTTCGTTTTATATACCGAAACATAGCTGACTGTACATTCTTCAAACATAGGATTACAATCTAATTTCTGGTCGGAATTGCATTTCTTTTTTAGATGATATCGTTTAGTCTGGCTTGTGTCTTGCTCAAATTTTTCATCAATTGGGGTACAGAAAAAAGAATTATTTACCTGAGCCCGGCTACTGACCCAAATCAATAAAATAAAAAGTACCGTAAAAATGTATTTCATTGATTTAGCCAGCTTGAGACCCTATACTGATTCTAGTTTATCAACTTCTAACTGTCCGTCGGGAAAGCGGTTATCGAGCCAGTGCAACTGGGTGGTAAAGTAGTTTATCCGTTCCAGCACAAAGAGCAGGTCGTCTCGCTCGGCAGCCACGGCTCGAAGCAAACCCCGGATGTCCGCTTTGGTGAAGGACTTATCCTTGTCAGGTCTCAGGATTTTGTCGGCAAAGATCACGGCTTCGTCGGCCTTTTTGTACAGGGCATTGATGGCCACTTTATCGGGCAGTCGGTCGGCAGTAATCGTCGTCAGCGTATCGAGGGTTTTCGGCCAGGTGGGGTTATTGGCCAAGGCGTCGCGGCTCTCGTCGGTCAGCACCAAATCAATGGTGTTCTGCCAGAAACGCAAGCCTTCACCCAACTTTTGCAGGGCCGCGGCCAGTTGGGTTTTGTGGGTGCCTGCCCCGTGGTAAGTCTTGGACTCGTCAGGGTGGACAACCTCGATATCACGCCAGGTTGCTAAGGCGGATTGGTACTGCCAGCGTAGGTCAGCGAACTGTTCCGTTTCGCCCCGGTACAGCCATACGATCGCCGTGATATTCATCAGCTGGGCTTGCGTAAAGGCCCGCGTCGAGCGGCTGGTCTGGTAGAAGATCTTCCGGGCATCGATAAAGAGCGTCTGGTCGTGGCGCGGATGATCAGCAGCGGTTTTGGCTTTGTCGAAAAACCAGATCGTCACCGGCAGCGTGACGGTATAGAAGAAATTGGACGAGATAGTCACCATCACATCCACCAGTCCATCGTCAACCATATTTTTCCGTACTTCCGCTTCACCCCCGCGCGCGTCGCTGGCCGAGTTGGCCATCACAAACCCCGCCCGGCCGGTCGGATTGAGAGGCATAGCAAATAGCGATACCCACAGGTAATTGGCGTTGGAAAACGTGTCGGCTTTCTTGCACGACTTGGCGGTACTGATAGGTAGGCCATAGTGCGCAAATAATGGATGGCCGTTAATGTCCTCGATGGCCACGTCGTCGACATTGAAAGGCGGGTTGGCCATCACGTAATCAAACTTCCCCACCGTATCGGCGTACTTTTCGGCATAGGCTGCCGCCGACAGGGACGTATCCACGTTACGAATATCGCCTTTGAGGCCATTCACAAACAGGTTGAGCTTGGCCAGGTTGGCCGTCTCTCGTACTTTCTCCTGACCGTAAATGGACACATGATCCGTTTCGGCATGTTTCCTGATGAACTTGACCGACTGCACAAACATACCACCCGTGCCACAGGCCGGATCGAAGATGCGCCCTTCGTGCGGTTCGAGGATCTCAACAATCAACTTGACCACCGATGTAGGCGTGTAGAACTCCCCGCCTTTCTGCCCTTCCGATAAAGCAAACTTGCCCAGGAAGTACTCATAGATCTTACCGAAGGCATCGCCCTCAGCTACCTTGATCTGGGCAACCTCCCGGAGAATTTCGCGAAGGGTGGCGTCGGGAATCTTCTCGTAGTCATTTTTGGGCAGTTCAATTTCCGCTTTCGGATTGGCCTGCTCAAACGCATCCATGGCCGATTTAACCGCAGCCACGCAGTTTTCTTCACCGCTCAAATTCAGTAGCGTATCAAAGCGGGATGCTTCGGGTAAGTAATAGCCACAAAGCCGGAGATAGGTTTCTTCAATTGTTTCGGTATTGCGGCTGTTCTTGCTGGCTTCGTTTTCAGCTACAGCCTGTGGGGTTATGGTATTGAATCGGTTGGAAGCATACCGCAGGATAAACAAACCCAGCATTGGCGAAGCGTACTCACTCGATTTCAGCTTGGCATTCGACCGTAACTTGTCGGCCGATTTCCAAAGGTTTTCTTCAAATTCTTGTTTCGGAGGTATGCGGTCAAATAATACTTCTTCAACTTCCGGAGAAATGGTAGTGGGCATTTTTCAATGTTTTAGATAAAGAGTAACGTAATAGATTGGTGGGTCAAAAACGGTTAACTATGAATCATTCAATTTTCAATTCAGCGGCTTTCAACACTTACCGGGCCAGGCGCTCCCCCTTTAATTCCCGCACCAATTTGTCACTCATCAGTTCCACCAAAAGCGTATCTGAGTCAAGTTGGTAGAGTTCCGCCAGCTTCATCAGCTGTTCGCGCGTGGGTCGGCGGACGTGGTTCTCAATACGGTTCAGCAAGGTGTGATCCATGCTCAGTAAGGTACCGGCCTGTTTCAGGCTCAGGCCGCGCTGCTCGCGCAAGTCCTTAAAAGAAAATCTTATTGGCTCCATTTTCAATCCTATTTTTAAAGGATTGTCAAGGTATGTCAAATTATCAAAATTCGATAGAAGCTATCGCAAATGTTATCCAGTGGTAGTAAAAAGAAGGGGGCAGCCTACCGGCTGCCCCCTTCTTTTTACCGAATTTTCTTTGGCGTCAGCCGTCGCCGGGCGGTGGGTCCGGCCCCGCTCCGGCCGGACCAGTCGGCCTTTGGGCCGAAAAGGCGGGCCGTCAGGCCCACCCGGCCATAGATTATTCGGTTTTCTCTTGCAGCTCCCGGATCAGGTAGTCGGCGTAGCTGACCTGACCGTGGTGATGGATTTCAAGATTGACGACTGAAGCGCCCATCAGGATTACCCGCAAGATCTGACTTTCGACCGATTCGGTAAAATCGGCGTCGACCCAGCCGTTGCCCGTGATCCAGTATTGATGGATGGTTTTGATTTGGCAGGCCTGACCGTACAGGCGCTTGACTTCCTTGAAGGTAATGGGTAGCACGGGGCCGAAATTGTAAGTTTCCATAGGAATGAGAATTGAGGATGAATTAAAGGAAAAAAAAGCCAGGGACAGACGCCCCTGGCGACCTGGTGGCTACTCATAGCGGTAGAGCGCACCGCCCGGATAGTCCCCGAAGGCGACCCGCTGCTGCACCCTCAGTTTTAGATTGACCGAGGTGGCCCCCTGCTGGGCAGCCTACCGGAGCTGGTGCTCGATGCTGCCGACCGGCGCGGCTTCCACCCAGCCTTCGCCTACGATCCACAGATCGCTGACGGCCAGGACCTCACAATGTGCCCCATAGCGCTGATTGACGGGCTCCAAAGAAATCGTTTCCATTGTTTTGATCAGGATTAGAAGTGAAATGAAAAAGCCGGAGACTGACGCCCCGGCTGGTGAGAAATTCAATAGGTAATCAGGATTAGGCCCTGATCCACCGTGACCGTAACCTGATCCCCGACGCAGAAGCCCGCCCGGATCATCCAGGCCCCACTCAGCACCAGCGACGGGTTGAAGATCAAGCCCGACAGTACCTTGCGGCGGCGCTCGGCCCGGTACTGGATCTTGCGCTTGATCTGCATCGGCAGCTTGTGTTCGGTTTCGATGATGTAGCTGATCTTGGCCAGCCGTGTATGAGTGTGCGTTGGCCAGTGTGATACAGCATTCTGTAAAGAAAAGCTGGCCCTACCGGTCAAACCGGGCGGGTACAGAGCGTGCGGCGGGTGGTGCGCAGAGAAAAGGCGACCTAAGCCGACCGGACGAGCTGGCCAGTCAGCTGGCAATGCGAAGTGTCACTGTGTTAGTATCAGGGGTGCGGCTGGTGCGCGCTGGCCCAAGCGGGAAGTAGCGAAGCTGGTGCGGTGGGATATTAATGAGCCATTATAACTATACTCGAAATGATTAAGTGTTCAAATCAATTCATCAATAGAACTAACGCCCAATCTTTTGAATATTTCAGTTCTATCTCTATTTGTTTTCACCAAATCAAAGTTATCAGTTCTTCCATCTAGACTGACTATACTATCAGTACCTACGTATGTATGATCCATTTTGCTATATACAGAACACTCCCCCGCTGCACGTAAAGAAATCTTTTCACAAGCTTTTGGAGTTAACGCCACATTGTATCCATCACCTGAAACCTTAACACTTGGGTACAATATACCATCAATATCCCTTTTTGGATAGTTTGTGGCAATTTCAGCAAAAATTGCCGATATCATATATTCAAAATAATTATTCACTTGTTTCGCATACTCATCAGCTAAAAATTCAGTAAATATTCTTGATCTAATGGCTATTTCTTTCTCCTGACTATCTAAAAAATTTTCATAAGCTTGAACTAGCGTTCGTGTGAGACTATTTTTTGAATAATATTGCCTATGATGTACAATTGCTAGTAAATTAAGATCTTCTTCGACTTCCCACCTACAATAGGAAATTTTCGCATAGCCCGATTTTGTTTTATCAGTAAGCCATGGCATTGTCTCGAGCAAAATTAGGAATCAGTGCATAAATGCAAAACTTAAGGTGGTGTGCTGTAGCGAAAGAAACGTCCAGGTGGGCAAATCCAATCCGGTGGCCCGATCAACCCAGTTAGTAATACTCCCAGTCTACCGTTTGATGATTGATTTTATAGAGATTAATGACACTATTGGATAGGTTATGCAACTATTATTTCCACCCGTACCATAAGATTTTAGGAAAACCTAGCTTCAATATATTTGTCACAAATATTTACCGGTAACCGGACGAGCTCCCCTAGGCGGAATGCTTTGTATATTCTCCGCGCCAAGTCACAGTTTATTCTGGCCAGTGTCAAAAGTTAAAATACAATACCTGCGTTGATCCGATCCCACCCAGAAAAAACAAGCTGACGAGCCAAATATCCAGAAAGACAATCTCTCGCAGAAGTGCACGCTTATTATTGTGCGCCCCATTGATTACTGAATCTGCTATTCCGCCATGATCAATTAGTAAAGCTATGAGCGAAACTACAATCCAATAGCAGAGCGTAGCGTGTCTAAGCAGACTAAGTGTATTCCATTCAAAACTGATCCCTTCCAAATGATTTAGCGCATCAATCACTTTGTCGCTTCTGAACACAGCCCAGGTGAGGTTGATCCAGGAAAAAAATAAGATCCATTTTAAGAAAAGAAAAGCCTTAGCCGAAAACAGTTTACCGAAAACGCGAGTCAGTCCCAGGTAGTGTTCCAGTAGGTAACACGCAGCGTGCATCAAGGCCCAGACCAGGTACCTCCTCTCGAAGCCGTGCCATAGCCCGCTTACACAAAAGACGATAACAATAATCAGAGGAAATAGCCGGCGGTCCCTGCTCCCCCCAGGGGGATGTAAAGGTACCGCCTCAGCCAATCGGTCAATGAGATGTGCCATCGCTTCCAGAATTCCTTTGTCGTCGTGGCCAGATAGGGCCGGTTGACGTTATTGATAATGCTCAGTCCAAACAATCGGGATATTCCCACAACCAGGAAGCTGTATCCGGCGAAGTCAAAATAGATTTGGATGGAATAGCCGAAACTCGCCGATACGTAGAGCCAGAAATTGCTTCCGCCGTCATTATCCAGCACCGGATCCACCAGTATCCCCATCCTGTCAGCCAGCACGAGCTTGCAGAAAAGGCCGTACAGGATTTGTTTTAGGGCAACAGCGACGGTTTTCCGCGAAGGTAAGGGAAGCCTTTGAAACTGGGGAAGCAGATCGGCAGGCTGGCTGATAGGACCCGCAATAAGATGTGGGAAATAAATGGTATAGAGGGCCATTGTGAAGTAATTTACCGCCACGGCCGTTTTGCCCGAATATACATCCGCCAGGTAGGCGATGCTCATCAGACCGTAATAAGATAGGCCTACCAATGCCCAATTCCCAAAGCCTTGATCCCCTTCAATAATTCGACTGAACAGCAGCAGGCTGACAATTGATGAAATTCCGGTCAGGCTCCACACTTTTTTTGTGTGGGTCGTGGTGCTGCTCGCTATTCTAATCGAAGCACCGTAAGTAATTAGGGAAACCGTTAAAGCTACGGCCGTGCTCAATAGGCCGAACGAACCCAGAAAGAGCAGGCTGATGAGAGTCAGCCAGTGCCTCCTCCACTTTCCAGGCAGAATACAATAGATCAGAACCTTTGCTGGCAGAAGGAACAGGATATATTCCGCTGAAAATAGATCCATTATTCTCCTGCCCGCTCTAAGACTGATGGTGTCTTCATCCGGTAAATTCCATTGCGGAGCCCATACACCCCGCCGTAGTAGACGTATTGCCCGTCGGGGGAGTAGACCGCGTCCCACTCATCCCCTTTAGTTTTCGTCAGCTGCCTGATTTCCCCCGAATTCAGGGAAAGACTGAATAGATCCCAATTTCCCTCTTTTTTACCGGAATAGATGACCGTAGCCCCATCCGGAGAAAAAACGGGATCCCATTTATCGTACCCGCTGGAAGTGAGTCGGGATTCTCTCTTCTCCTTTAAGTCGTACATGTACAGATCGAAGACTCTTCCCCTTTTGGAAATATAAACCACCTTATCTCCATTGCAGACGGGCCGCCAGCTTTCGTATTCCGCTGAGGTAAGGGAAATCTCGTGATT
Source organism: Salmonirosea aquatica (assembly GCF_009296315.1). Taxonomy (NCBI): domain Bacteria; kingdom Pseudomonadati; phylum Bacteroidota; class Cytophagia; order Cytophagales; family Spirosomataceae; genus Salmonirosea; species Salmonirosea aquatica. Next base: position 290,275 of record NZ_WHLY01000004.1, on the reverse strand, counting down.
TGTAAGCAAGTTTTCCAAACGAATGACCGGATTGGTCATTCGTCCGTCGCCCCCCTCCTGCCATTGGGCATAGGTAAGCCACTTTTCTCCCCCTGGGAAGGCAATGGCACCGAAACCGTTTCTGCTTCGGCGCGTTCTCCGAAGCCCGTTCAGTTCAATCGTGGAGATTACAGTCCTGCCCACTTCCTGGTCGCCCTCGGTGAAAATCAATTTTGTGTCCTGGTCGTAAAATGCGGGATGGCTTTCATCCACCCGATTATAAGTCAGCCGCACACTGTTTTCCATATTCGTGTCGCTGAGGAACAACTCAGAGTTGCCATCCCGAATAGACTGGTAGCAAAGTAGTCGCCCGTCGCTGTTGAAATTGGGGTAGCGATCCCCCGCGTTGGCCTTGCTCAGGTATTCCACGCCGCCCGATACCTCTTTCAGGAAGCCTGTGATGGCCTCAGCGACCCGTTTGTGACCTATGGCGTTGAGATGCTCATCAAACTCATAATAAAGTTCCTGCTCGCTGGCACTGAATTCGTCGAACAGGTTCAGGTGCCGAATCTTGTATTTTTCGCAAAGTGACCGCAGAAATTTGTCCGGCAGCTTCATATCGAGCTTTGCGACATCGAGCTTGAAGGCTTGAACCACTTCCTCAAAATACCGGAAATGCAGCTGTTCCTTCGTGGGCAGTTGTACGACGATCAACTCCCCCCCGCTTTCCGTCACTGCTTCGTTTAGCTTGCTCAGGTACAGTTCGAAATTCCTGAGGTCTTTCTTTTTTACCGCCGACTGGTGTTTGTAAAAAACATTGTAGTCTGCATTCTGCCTTTCGCCGGGGTAAAAGGGTTCCGTCCATCTTCCCAGGGGCAGCTCAGCGGGATTCTCGAATTTGATCGGATAAACCAGGAACCTGTACAAATTGGAATAATTCATCAGGTAATCGGTGGGATTGCTGGTTCGCACCTCCACCTTCATGAAATCGTTGAAGTTGCATATTTGCAAAAAAACCTTCTTTGCTTTCAGCTTCCTTCCTGCCTTTACGAAATAGTGGTATTCATCGGCAATACCAAAGCCGCTGATGCCGGCATTGAGGATAATCTTATCGGGAAAATTTTTGTAAAGCAGCGAGGTGTAAAGGTCCTCATAATCCACCTGCGCGCCCTGGGTATACGAATCCCCCAGGAAGAGCCAGTCCGCTTCCTCCAATTCCGCCGTGGGGTCATCCTCGGCACCTATCCGGTACCCCTGCCGGTTGGTAACGTAATCCACCGCGTACTCTTTGTCCACGAACCGTTCCCTGAGCAGCGGCTTGTTGAAATAGTAGTGCCTTTCGATATCGTAAAGGTCCCGGATGATGTAGTCACTGTAAGCGAAGGTGAAAACTGTCTCTGCCTGAATAAACAAACCCACCAGAAACACCAGATTGAAATAGTAAACCCTCAGGTTAGGGACACCGTAGGTTACCATCCCGGTAAGCAGGACAATTCCAACGAAAAATAAAGCGCTCAGCACCAGGCTATTCCAGCGAAGAAAAATCACGACCGGATTGACCAGCAGAAGGACGGTCAGCAGAAGTGAAATGTGTCGGTGGGGATTTCGCATGTTTCAAAGGGCCTCAATGGGGCGGATGTGGCTGCTAAGCTTTTTCGAGGTTGCGAATACGCCCCCGCACGCATCCCGCACCAGGCACTTTCCGCATTCATTGGGGTACTGCCTTTTCCAGTCGGAGATCGACTTGGCTGAATATTTCCAGAGGCGTTCCGGAATCGTGCATAGGGAATGGTTGTAAATGCTGACACGAATCCCGTTGCTGTCCAGATACTCGACGGCCGTAATCAGTTCCGCCACGTACTCACTGGGCTCAATCCAAAGAATCTTGTCGTTATACGGCGTATAGCCTGTGTATTCCAGCCCCATCAGGGATACCTGCTCAACGAATGGCAGGTTCATAAAAATGAATTTTGCCAGTTGGGGCAGCCGTTCGTACGTCAGCCTGTGGAGTACCACCCGCACCTCGATCCGGGCACCCACCCTGCCCAGGTTGTGCAACCCCAGCAGGGTCTGGTTGTAGGCCCCTTTGGCTTGCACCACATAGTCATGGCGCGCGTAGTAATCCGAGTACAGCGGTATGCCGAGAACGACATTGGGCGTATTCACACTCTGGAAGCGTTCCGTAAAGCTCCGGCGGGAGAAAGCCCTGCCGTTGGTGAGTATGTGCGCCACGGTTGCGGGCAGACGCGAGCTAAGGCGTTCGATAAGATCGAAAAATAGCCCCTCCATCAGCGTCGGCTCCCCGCCCGTCACGCCGATTTTTTCGGTGTGGCCGGGGATAAGATCGATCACCTGGCAATTGATCTCATAATGATACCTGATGTCGTCGACATCCCGGGGGGTTGTGAACACATCAGACAATTGCTGTTGCACTGATCGGTCGTGAAAAGGGTGTTGTCTGGTGAGGCTGTTCTAAAAACAGTACGGACTAGACCGTTGCGATTGATCAGGACGATATCTGCCGCTTCGAGATGCCCGATACAATCCAGTGAGTGGACAGTGGGTAAAAAGGTCTCCGGGGTTTCAGCCGTGGTAAGCCATGCCTGGTGAACCGCGTCCAGCGCGCCATTCATCCCTGCCCTGCCCACCAGTCTTATGGTAGATGGTCCATCTTCCCCTAAAACTACCCGGCCCACCACATCATGTGATAGGTTCAATGGCTTCCCTTTTACAACCAGCCTCACCATGCCGTAACGGGTTTTTGATGCGTCCAAGTCCTGAGAATCGCTTCCTGGGCACTGTCTCCCGAATCCAACAATTCAAATAGGTGACGGATCATTTCCATGTTTTTCTTGCAAAAAATGGAAAAGGCCCGGTTGCCCTCCATGTCCTGCTGGGTGGCATGGTGAAGGACGGGGTCGGCTCCGCAGTAAGGCAGGAAGGCACAATCGCTACAACCCGCCAGGCTCTCCGCAATTCCGCTGTTCACGAGGTTCACCGCCTTTTGGCTGCTAAACAACTCCGCATACGGCTGGCTGACGTGGCCCAGCCGAAAGGTGTAGTCTTTCCTTTCCGCCAGCATCCGCGCCTCGTCGGATGCATAGACAAACCCGTCGTAGTTGAAGACGACGACGCTGTTGACAAGACCGGTCGGAGATTGTAAGTCGACATAGTGAGTGCCGAAGGGGGTAAGCACTTTTTGCAGGATGAGGGAGGTATAGTCCTCCTTAAAATAGGTTCCGCCCGCGTTAAGGCTCAAAATGTGTTGCAGTCCTGTTTTGTAGAAGTCTAGGAAGCGCTCCGTCTCGTAGGCGTTCTTCTTTTGATTCTTGACGGCGAAGCCGTACGGGCTGATGGGTCTGAGGAAAATGCCCTGAAAACCCTGCTCGACGTACACATCGATAATTTCTCGGGGGTATTGCAGGCTCAGCGCGGTGGTCGTCATCAGGGCAGAAACCCGGTCGTGTCCCAGCGCCTCACGGGCACGGTTGATTCCCTCAATCACCAGGTCGTAGCTCGCCGCACCGGATTTGGCCCGGTTCGGGTTGTGAACGAACTCGGGGCCGTCCAATGAGGTAGAAATCAGGATCGCGTGCTCCTGGCAAAAAAGCAGGATTTCATCACTTAGTACCGTCAGGTTGGTGCATAGCACGAAGCTTATGCGCTTACGGGTTGCCTGGTTCAACTCTACCGTGGTTTCCACCGCGTACCTGACCTTTTCGAAGGCCAGAAGGGGTTCTCCCCCCTGGAACTCCATGGTGATTTCGTCCGAAGGAGAGGCCAGCATGTGCACGATCCCCGCTTTTATGTCTTCGGTGGAAATGTCGAATTTATCTTGGTTTTGGGTCACCCGGGAAACCTGACAATAGTGGCAGGAATGGTTGCACCTGAGGGTAATGACGAAAATATGTAATGAGGTGCCGCTTTCCAGGAAACCCTTCTTGGTAATGTAACGGGTTGAAATGACATCCAGAAGTTCCGGTACGGGCGTTGCGCTGATAAAGAAATTAGCGGTTAGATCCTCGTAGAGGCTCTCTGACTCATCTATCTCCCGACGTACAATCCTCCCCGCAGTTCCGCGGGGTACCAACAGATGGTCGCCCGTTTCGTTTACCAGCACCTCCCGCGTATCGCCGATGGCGTGAAAACGGAAGGGAAGAAGGTGGTAGTCTGTACCTAGTGGGGTGCCAAAATAAGGTTCCCCGAGAAATTTCCTTGAAACAGGCTTATCAGTCATAAGGCGGTTTACTCAACTTCTGCTCTGGGGGATGACTATCTGGGTGTTCTTGTCTTACTTCCGGCAGGTCCGCATGGGCGAAAGCCTTGGCTAAGATCATACTCCTGACCAGCGTCGTTTCCTGGTTGATAATATCGCGTACTTTGAAGTCTACCAGGTTGGTGCGGATTTTGGCCAGGATGTCCTCCCTTTCTTCGTTGGAAAATTTTTCACCCAGGGGTTTGACTGATACCAGGAATAATTCCGTGTGTGGTATGGACACTTCGAACCCGGCCCGGGAAGTCAGCCAGTACAGGCTTTTGAAAAGTACCGCTTCAGCGTATATCTCGGACTGAACAGAGAATTGCAGCAACTCCCCTGAGTTTGCGATTATTTCCATCAAATCAGGGATTTGACTTCAGCAAGGAAACGGTTTGCGGCCCTACCGAACCGTCCGGCTCCAGACCATTGTCTTTCTGGAACTGTTGCACGGCTTGCTGTATGACGGTAGAATACTGGAGCTCCTGCGTGTAGGACTGGCCGTCGGAGGATTCGAGGTAGCCCTTTTGAAGCAGGATATTGACCAGTTCGGTCACATCCATTCCCGTCATGCCCAGTCTGAGGATCCTGTCCCCCAGACTGAACACCCGGGGCGCCGCCGCCGTCAAACCCGGCGGCTGGGGCTGTAGCAATTGGTTCAGGGCGGAGGAATTCACCTGCGATGAAGAACCGGAACCGACCGGAGAGCTTGGCCCGGAGGAAGTGGACCTGGAAGAGCCTTGACTGGATCTGGACGAAGAGCTGCTGCTGGTCGAGCTGCTGCTACTGGAATAGTGCGAGCGGTGGGAGCTGTGCGAGCGGTGACTCCTGTGGGATAGATTCAAAGGCACCAGCTCATCGAACCTTTTAAGAATGAATGGCTTGGTAAGCTTAGGTCTTTCCGAAAACTTCCTGGCTGGAAACAGGGTCTCCCGGTTAGTGGAGGGTCCCTCCCCGTCCTCATCAATGGAAATTGGCGCTTCGGCCGAAGTGGGGTTTTGGGACATGATGCCTGCCAGGGAGCTTAGAAAAATTCCTCTTAACAGTTCTTCCAGCTTTGTACTCATCTCTACACGCGGGTTAATGCTACGATAAATGTCATCAAAACTTCTTATAATGCCAAACGGCGGCCTAATAAATAGGTAACATTGGGCTTTCATCCTCTTTTTGAACGAACTATTCAGGTAACTCTTCCCCCTGCGTTAAACGACCGTCGCACAGACTGGACGCCGTTCTGGAAAAGGACTTTGTCTGTCCGAAGACCTGCGTTATCCCGATCATCCGGACAAGCAGCCCCTGCCACCATCGCATTTGGCTCTGCCTTTGGGCTATTATCTGATTCTGCACCTTTTTGTATATCCCTATCCAAGTTTTTCTTGGGATTAGTCCCTTATTCTGAGAAACCGAATAAGTTGGTGTGGATTCATTCCTCCTACTATTCGAAAATAATTCACCTAATCTTTTTTCTTCAGTCTTCCTGAATCTCAGGTAAGCGAAGCTCGGGTTCTACTTTGCCCCTTTCATTTTATGTGGGTCTGGTTTTTTGTGTTCGACACTACTCAGTAACTAAGTCAGTAACTAAGATAAGCTGTTGATATGGAGAGATTTTACATTTCACCAACTAATTAGTAACTAAGTCAGTGACCAAGTCTGGAATTCATGTCAATCAGGGCTTCAGTCAATAGCAGTGCCAGTTTTTTTCCCGTATCCGACAGGATGTATTTTTGCAGGCGGCTTTGCGGTCGATCAGAAACGGTGGGTACCACTATCCCCTCGTTCAGAAGCGGATCAAGGTAGCGCTTAACGTTCTTGGTCTGATTAGTTAGTTCAACACCCTCCATGATTTCGTTACGTCTCATAGGGACATCATTGCCTAATACGGTAATGATTTTTAAAGACTTGGGTTCGAGGTTTCTGGCCATGCTTGTCAATTCGGGTATTTCACCTTCACCGATTTTTTCAAACTCCTTTCTATGGACAGCGTATCTTTCCATTTCGTCAAAAAACTTCTTTACCCTCACCGGGTCGCTGATGATGTCAAACAACTTGGAAATTACACCAGGCGACACTTCGCTTTTGTCTTTGAACCGAATTTCCAGCCCGTCAAAATGGATGTTGAACGAAGGGCGGGGAATGCCATGCGCTTCGCATTCCGTCAGGATCAGCTGAATCCCCCTCCCCCACTGCTCGATAAAACCAGCGCGGAAAAAGGTATTGGCAATATCGGGATTGGCGGGCTGTGAGGGGTGCTTGCCCAGAAATTTCTCCAAAGACCATTCGACGGGTATGTGACCCTGATTGTAAATTTCCAGTCTGGCTGGAAAGACGCGAATCTGAACCGGGTTGCCGCTGCTGTAATCCTTGTGGGCGATGGCGTTCACCACGGCCTCGCGCAGGGCCTTTACGGGATAAGGGTACTCCTCCACCCGCTGGATGCCCTCGTAGCGAATGGCCGCCTGCATGTACTTGGTCGTCAGCAAATCCATCGTTCCCTCCACCTGTCGCAGCAGCGAGCCTTTTACCTCGTCCTGAAACTTCAAATCCGTAGCCGATTCTCCAAAAAAGCCAATCTTGACATAAGCACCCGTCACGAATCGTTCTGGTTTGGAATGAAAAAGCAAAACGGCGGCACGCTTAAGCTGGTCTCTGTCGAAGAGGTGCAGGGCGTCCAAAAGTTCCTCGTTGCTCACGGCCAGTTCCCTCTCATCCAGCCGCTTCGCGCGGGCGGCGGAGTCTCGGAACAATTTGAAAGCAACGTGATCGAGATCGTCTATCGGGACACCGGGCACCGGCAGGGTATCCCACTTCAAACCCGATTTATTAAGCAAAAACTTGTTGAGGGAGGTGCCTTTGAGCACCTGCTTGGTGCTGCCAGTGCGGTAGTGGTACTCGCCCCGGTAGTTGACCGGGTACGGGTAGGGTTCCACGATCACGGCGATGTAGTCCAGTCCGTTTTCGGAACGCAGTTCCACGTCGGCCATGATTCCCAGTACGTCTCGAATCTTGTTGGGAAGGTCCTCCAGCAACTTTTTGGCTTTAACCACGCCCACCACCCGGCCGGTGTCGTCTTTGCCGATGAACAGCGTGCCGCCCTTGGCGTTGGCATAGCCACAGATCCAGCCCAGGTACTCGTCACGCCAGGATTCCTTCCATTCGATGGTTTGGCTTTCCTGCTCCATGTCAGAATGGGGACTTAATGCCCAGTTTCTGACAATGGCCTGCAATAACCCGGTCGGGGTCTCCAGGGACCCTTATGTAATCGAGGCCGCCCTCTTTCAGAATGTCATTAGTATAAAGGAGCGTCTGCTCCGAGAGGTACTTGTTAGATATGGATTCAAGAATATGGTCGCGCAGCTCGTTGGCCCCAATCTTGCAGCGCTGGATATTGACGAAGTTCCAGAATTGTTGTTCGGGGTTTTCCTTTTGGCAGTCGGACATGGGTTAGGTTACCGTTGGTGCTTTGTAATGGAACAGCCAAAGATAGGCCATTGTATCTAGTCCCGCTCAATTCCCCAGGCTTTCTTTGCCTCTGCCCCTCCCAGCAGATCACTAATTTCCACAAGTCCGGGATAAATGCTGTTTAACAGAGACTATTCAAACCAGATCAATGTGACGACCTGGCGACTTGTTTTGGCATAGTAGCACTGCTCGTACATAGTGTTGTAACTCCTGCCGTCATTCACATGAAACCAAGCCTGCGGGTCGGATAACTCGATTTCAGAGTTTGACAAGTTTCTCAGGTTGGTCGAATATGTCTCGGCCAGGGTATTCAAGGGAAGCCTGCCACCCAGTTTGAAACGAAAGGGGAAACCGGGGAAATCCGTAGACTTGGAGAACCTCTTCACCGTTTTGTCTTGTGAAACCACCACCAGGATTTCCCTGGTTCCGGCTTCAATGAACCGTAGCAGGCAAGCCATCACGCTAACCTGAAAGTGTTCGGAAACCTCGTGGAGCAGGTCGATGGAAAACGGTTTTTTCGCACAAAAAGTCCGGTAACCATTGTAAGGCATGAGCAGGCAGCCGGCAAAGTAATCCGCTTCGAGCTCAATCCGTTCCACATGTCCGTAGTCGTTGAAGGACGGGTGGGGGGTTAGGAGGCCGTACTTGAGGCCAATGCGGTGTTCCTCTATGAAGTAGTGGCCCAGTTCATGCGCCAGGGTGAACCTGCCCCTTTTGGAAGTCAGCGTGTTCCCCCTGTCCATATTCAAGTGGATGTGATAGTCCCAGCCGTCGTGAAACAGCATCCCGTCGAAGCAGTCTTCATAATGGTCCAAATGGATCGGCAACGACTCGTCATCCGCGATCCCGGCCAAGTCCGTCACGCCGCCCCGGGAGAAGCCCCAGGACATGAAATCAGCCAGGTCACTAATTTTTTTCTTCCTGTGGGGATTCACCGCTCTTTTGGTTATTCAACATCTTATTCAATATGTGCTCGGGCAAGTCCCCTCCCTTGCGTGCGGCCATCCGGTACTGTTCTATCGCCCTTTTCTCCTCATCTTCCATTGCACGCCTTTCCACCGGAAACGGCCTTGCTTTTCCGGAACAAATCCTCTCAAGGGACACTGTGGATCTCCTGTCGTCTCCCGAGATTGCTTTTCCGTGAAGCCTGTTGAAGCGGTCAAGCTCGTCAACGCTACGGGGGAAAAGGAAGCCCGTGGAGGCCATCCATTCGGTCAGGCTTTCGGAGTCTGGAAACACATTATTTTTTGCCATAGATATCTAATATTTGCTCCACTGTTTCATACGCCTCTTTCTTGTATACCCGGATCGTGCCTTGTGCCAGATCAAGCTCCTCCCGTAATCTCCTGAGAACATGGCGGGGTAGGTTCATTCCCAACTTCTCATGCGATTTGTAAGTGAGGTAGATGACGCGGTGCTTGTAGGACAGCCTGTCCAGGGCCTTTATGATCAGATCATACTTGGCTCGTATACTTCTAAGCTTTTCTGGCGGCAGTTCGGATTCCTCCAGATCTGGGAAGTCCACCACGATGTCCTCACTGCCGGAATAAGGGTCGGGGTGTCTCAGGGCCTCCCGGTGCCGGTCATTCAGCAGGTTTCGGGCAATCGCGAGTAGGTACAGCAGGACGCAGGTGTCGAAATCCTTTACTTTACATTTTCCAGCATCAAAGCCCTGTGGTTTCAGCCAGAATTTTTCGAGCGTTTGCTCAGACAGCACGTCCCCCTCCATCTCGTCATACCCCCAGTGCCTCACCACGACGCGGCATTTTTTCGTAAGCTCTCCCTCGAACCTGAAAAAGAAATTCTTGAAAGCACACTCGGCCGCCTCAAAGTAAATGTCCCTGCCCTGTATATATTCAATGAGTTCGGCCGTAGCGGCATCCTGCAGTTCGCTTAAATCCATTCAGTCTGTTCTTAGCCTATATACGCAAAAGCGTTACCACGGTTTCCGTAGTAACTTAAAAGCTCTTTCCCGCTAACCGGAAAGTCTTTGATTCTCATTGAAAACCAAATTAGATTTAAAAATGGACAAACAAAAATTAAAATTCTATCCCGTAGGAAACGGTGACACTGCCCTGGCGTCCCTTTCAGGCAATCAGTACTTGATGGTCGATTGTAAAATCGACAACGACGCTGCAGAAAACAAGGACAAGTTTGACGTGAAGAAGGACCTTCTCGCTATCCTTCCCAAGGATGGCCGGGGCAGGCACCACCTCGATGCCTTCATCCTCACCCACCCCGACCAGGACCACTGCGTGGGCTTCAAGGACACTTTCTTTTGCGATGATCCGGACCGGTACGATGCAAAAGCCGTCGAACGGAAGGCCGTCATTATTGACGAGCTATGGTTCAGCGACACGATCTTCAACAGGTTTGACTGCCCGCTCTCTGAAGCAGCCAAGAATTTCAAAAAAGAGGCGCAAAGAAGAAAAAACCTTTACATCAGTAATCCGTCGCAGGCCCAAAAAGTCGGCAATCGTTTGGTTCTGATCGATTTTCTGGAAAATGTAGATGATCCGGACTTGCATGCCGTAACCGTGGAACCCGGTAGTTCAACCTCACGTATCAACGGCATCCTAAAAACTGATTTTTCCATTTTCGTACACGGCCCGTTCAAGACACCGACACCCGACAGCCAGGACCGGAATGAAACCAGCGTCATCATGCAGCTCAGGTTCAGCGTTGGCGCGGATCAAATGGCGTCGCTCGCCTTTCTGGCCGGTGACGCGGATTACAACCGCTTCAAGCGGCTATTGGACGAAAGGGACGATGAGAGCATAGAATGGGACCTGCTGCTTGCCCCGCACCACTGTTCCTGGACGTTCTTCAACATGACCCCGAAGGTGGAATACCCCACGCCTCAGGAATCGTCGATTGAGTTCCTGGGTCGACAGCGTGGTTCCGGCTTGGTCGTGGCTTCCAGCAAGAAAATAGTTGACGACGACGATAACCCGCCCCACTACGCCGCCAAAATGGAGTACTGCAAAAAGGTGGATCCCGTAAATTTCCTAAACACGGGGGAAAAGCCGCTGGAACCCCTGGAGTTCATGGCTACGGCCTCAGGTTTTAAGAAATCCGAAAGGCCCGCCCCTTCCATCGCAGTGGTAGGACTGGGACCTGTCACAGACCGGCCTAAGACGTATGGAGAAGTTTTCAGATAAGCTGCAGGAGCTCACCCGCCTCGGTGAGGAGGGCTTGCCGGAAAATCTGCGGAAAAATCTCGCTCTGCTTCGGAAAGTACATGCGGACGGCCGGTTCAAAACATACACCTACTCGGCCGACACTATCGCCCTGTCGTTCGAGCTCACCGTCAATAGGCCCAACAGGGACAGGGATTTCCTCAACCGGGAGCCTGTACTGATTACGATCGATCCCCGGGATTTTCCATCCCGGTGCCCCAAAGCGTATTCGGACCGATTAGATTTCCCGGCCGACAGGACACCCCACGTCAACCCCGTTAAGCAGGGCCACCCCTTCTCCCTCTGCCTTTTCCGGGGAGACTCCGACTCCTGGTTTGCGCAGCACACTTTGTCTGATTTCATTGAAAGACTGAGGGGATGGTACGAGGATGCCGCCTGTGGCAACCTCAACCATCCCGACGACGAGTTCGAGTTCATGCGGCTGGACAACCCGGAGGGCATCATCCTTTTTCCGGAAGCTGACGCTTTGGAAGTAATCAAATCCCGCTGGGCAAACCAGAACGGGCATGCCGGGCGCATCCCCTGCGCCTTCTCTACTTCCGACGCCAGGCTCACTGCCGATTTCCAGTCACTCCCTATGCCGGTGCTATGGCTGTTTGACTTCCATAACAAACCCGCTGCCCAGGAGAGAAAGATTTTGCCTCCCACCGATGCAGAAGAGTTAGGTATTGAGGGATATGTCTTCTTCCCAGATAAGGATACCGTCGATACCCGGTATGTCGTGAACCTGCCGACAACCGTCAACGCGCTCGTCAAATGGGCCGGTGAACGGGGGCTGGTCATTGAGGAGTTCATGAATAAGACTTCTGGGAGGATCAGAAAAAAACAACTGGTTTTGCCGCTTATTTTCGCCATAAGGAGGCCAAGGAAAGTACTCAACCACTTAGGTGACATGGAGTTCTTGGCTTTCTTCATCGAACTACAGCCCGTCGAAGGAGGTATGGGCTTCGACGGAGGCTCATGCGTGAGGAGTATGGCGCTGATTCAAAAGAACACTCCTCAGCTGGCCCGGAAATTGTCCGCTCGCCCCCTTCCGGGAAGGGGCAGCGATCGGATTCACTTCGTTGGCCTGGGGGCGCTGGGTTCCAAACTGGCCCTGCACCAAATCCGGGCCGGTTCAATTCCGGCCAGCCTCATAGACCACGACCTATTACTTCCCCACAACAATGTACGCAACGCCCTGACCGGCCAGGGCCATTTGAAAGTTCACGGAATCATGGGAGCCATCACGCTCATCTATGCCGGCAACCCGTCTATCTTGGAAACCATAGGCTGTCATCCCCACACGCTGCTCGATGTCTTGAACCAGGAAAATGACCTTTTGGCGGACCGTGACTCACTCGTGCTGGACAGCACGGCTTCCTATGCCGTTGAAAAGCTACTGGATGAGCGGTTGACTCCCAACTGCGCAAGGTATGCCAGGGTGGAAATCACCCACCGGGGCCGATTGAGCATTTTGAGGGTCGAGGGCAGTGGCCGGAACCCAGGGATGGGCGACCTGATGGCCGAAGCCTACGACTTGGCCCTGGGCGATGGTTTGCTTTCAGAATGGCTCAGGGACAGCAGGAACGGCAGGGAAAGCCCGCCCCTCGGCGAAGAGGTCTATCTCGGCCTGGGCTGCAGCTCCGACACTCTGGAGCTGTCGGATGACAAGGTGAGTCTCCACGCCTCCGCCGCAAGTGTGACTCTGGGAAAAATCACGGGTGGAGCAATGGAGCAGGGGCTACTCCACATAAGCTACCTGGATGAAAACAGTGACTGGTTTTTCAAGTCCCTCCTTAGGGAAATCAAGCCCTTCGAAGTCATAAAGGCGGAGAACAATCCGGGCTGGCAGGTAAGGTTCAAGGGAGGTTTGTACGAGCAATTGATACGGGAGCTCGTCGAATTCCGTCCGTCGGAAACAGGTGGGATCCTGATAGGGCGAATGGACAGGATCCATAAGACCGTGTACGTAACGAGGATATTGATGGCGCCTGCGGACAGTATAAGGTCGGCCTCTCGGTTTGTTCGGGGTACTGACGGCTTGACTGAGGCCGTCGACGAAGTGCGCGACAAATCGGGTGCCCTGCTGGATTACGTCGGCGAGTGGCACACGCACCCTTCCGGTGGCACACGCCTGAGCGAAATTGACAAGTTAGCAATCTCTGAAATCAGGGCCACTTTGGACCCCTTATGCTATCCCACTGTCGTGGCTATTGTGACTGAAAGGAAGATCGCCCCCTACATTTTCACTAAGTACGAAGTCGTACCTTAATTCACCCAAAGCCTGCACACACTCATGAACACATCGATGAATGACATATACGCCCTGAAAGCCCGCGTCTATCCCATGGTTCTTGTTCTTCTTCCGTTGGCTACGACCGCCGTGTCCATTTCTTTCCAGATGGATCTCTACACGCGCTTATTCTTGTCAGTGGTGATGTATGGAGCCCTTTCGTACCTCCTCTCACAAACAGGGAGGGACGAAGGGAAGCGGAAGGAAGCCTGGCTTTGGGGCAAGTGGGGGGGCCACCCTCGGCCCAGCTATTAAGGTATGGCAACAATACCCTCACCAGAACGACAAAAAGAAGGTACCACGAAAAATTGATGGTTCTCCATCCCGTGAACGTGGAGGTCAGCGAATCTGCTGAAAATACGAATCCTGCCGAAACAGATGAGGCTTATGAGTCGTGGGTGAGGTTTCTGATTTCCCAAACGCGCGACACGGCGAAATACCCGCTCCTTTTCAAGGAAAATATGAATTACGGGTTTCGGCGAAACCTTTGGGCATTGAAACCATTTGCTATCGTAATTGTGGTAGTTTCTCTGATTGGATCCTATTTCTACTACTTTCGGGCAACAGGGACTTTTAACCCGGTGCTTTTTCCATCAAGCTATTTGGTGAACTTGATCATTTTACTTGTAGCCCTGACCTTCTGGCTATTCATAGTCAGCCCTAGATGGGTCGAAAGCATCGCGTACAGCTACGGTCAGCGTCTTTTAGAAACCGTTGAGAGCATTGAATGAAATACAGTTGGTAGTCTACCCCAGAATGTAATTTGAGAACTTACCTGGTAGGACTGAAGCCACATTAACCGATGTGGAGGGCTGCAAATTGCAATTCAAATTCGCTTGGCTTGAACACAATGGATAGGATTGGACTAGTTACGGTCAGCGCCTGATGGAGCAAACTGCCGCGCGACTTTCGATAACCAAAGGAGTGACTATCGCCCACTTTTAACTTTCATGAACCTGTATTTTATCTGTCCCTGGTTTGCTGATCATTTTCTTACCAACCATGCTTCCTAACCAATTTTACGGACAACGTCTGTAAAATTGGTTAGGACGATACCAGGAAATGTAAAAAATGCTCCCCTGTGCGTGGCTGCCCGATCCCTGCTGACTACTCTTTCATTCTCACACTATGTAGAACTCCTTCGGTTCGACTGCGAATTCAAAAGAAGTTTTCACAGGAAGGAGTGTATCAGGCATTTGAGCACGGGGTAAGACTTTTATGAAATCTTCTCAGAGATTTAAGCAACAAATGCTTATAAATTTATAATTTAGGGGAGTTTTGGACAAAAAACAGACCTACGACGCTCGTAGTAGGTTTGTCAATCCATTCCGATTCGCATACTTTCGCCTACCAGCTTGTCTCACAAAGCTGAATCTAGCTATGATCAAGGACGACAAAGAGTATGTGGCCTATTACCATGTCTCGACACATAGGCAGGGCGACAGTGGACTTGGCCTGGAGGCCCAGCACACCTACATTAATTACTTCTATCAGGGCCGCAACCTTATTGCCGAGTTCACCGACGTGCGCAGTGGCAAGGATATCCGAAACCGTGAGCAGCTTCAGGCTGCCCTGGCCCTATGCAGAAAACGTGGAGCCACACTGGTTGTTGCGAAGGTCGACCGTCTCAGCCGCGACACGGAGCAGGCGCTGTGGATTTACCGCGAACTGGACGAGCGACTGGAGAGCTGTGACATCCCAAACCTGGACAAGTTCACCTTAACGCTTTTCATGGCCATCGCTGACCGTGAACGCGAGTTGACCAGCATCCGCACCAAAGTAGCCCTGGTGCAAAAGGTGAAGCGGAGCGGAGAGTGGCGGAGGGGGAGTGCGGCATTCCGTAGCGGGGAAGCCAGTCGCCTGGGGACAAAGACCGTACGGCAGACAGCCCTCATGAACACAAATAGCCGCCAGGCGATGGCTCAGATCCGCCACTTATTGGTGGAAGGATACAATATTACCCGGATCGCCCGCCAGCTCAATGAGGACGGATTCCGTGCCCCCCGGGGCGGACGGTACTCAGCCATGCAAGTTAAACGGCTCTGCGAGCGCATCGCAGAGGTGGATACTATACCCCTGGAACAGGCAGACCTGAAGGATAGCTAAATAGTTTTGGCGATTCATAGCATCTCATAAAAAGACTTCAATACGAATATCCTGAAATCTAAACACAAAGTGAACCACTCGTGATGGGTCATATCAAGGCGCATTTTGGGTACCAGCTCCAACTCGTCACCCTGCTCAGTTTGGGTAGTTAGGTATTTGGGTTGAAGAGCATCCTGACCATAGCCGTCGAAAATTTGTTGCAGTCGGGGACAGTTTAGATTATTTGAAAAGGACTCTTTGGTTGAAGTTGATTTTTCAGTTGTTTTCATCGGTTAGGTTTTCCATTCAACATACCATACACACACCTGGCTCCATTGTATCCGTGCTACTCTATAAAACGGATAGAGTTTTGGGCCGGGCAAATTTGAAGGCAACAGTCGACTTTGGCAATACGTATTTTACCGGATTTTGCTATAAATACCCATACGTATAAGTACGTACTTAGGCCCGAAAAGCTCGTTTTTATTGATTCTGCATGAATTTATTCATCAATTCGGTCTTATTGGTGACCCCGACTTTTTGGTAGATATGTTCCATGTGCTTTTGCACAGTCTTCTCGGACACGTAAAGTTGCTCGGCGACGCTCTTATAGGGTATTCCCGTCCGGACTAGCCGAACCACCTCCCGCTGACGTGTGGTCAATTTGAACAAGCTCATATTCGCCTCGAAAACCTTAATATTCTGTTCCATTACATCGACAATACCGTTAAACGGAGTTTCCGTTTCGTTCGCTTCAAAAGCTTGAAGTTTTGCCCGGTCCAGCCTGGCCTGTATGATGGATCGGCGAATGAATAAAACCGTAAGGATTGTGAAGCCCGCGTTGGTGATGACGGCCTCGGTGACCTGGTCGATGCCGGGGAAGAAAGCGATTGCTACAAACGGAACCACGGAGCAATACATGCCGATTTCTTCGTAATACCTGTGATTCTCAATCGCATTGGTAAAGGCTTTCCGAACGGATCGAAACATAGCGTAGGCCAGTACAAGGCTGTAAGCAGCCGGGATAATCAAACCGTGGGCGATAGCGTTGTCTATATTTCCCGTAACCAGGTATTCCGTAGTGAAAATGAGGGTAAAGGGAAGGTATAGAAACAGAACTACGCCATAGGTAGCATGAAAACGTAATCCTTCCAGATTGTAGGAGCGGTAGAAATAATAGGGAAAGTAGCTGGCCATGATAAATCCTGCCGCATAGGTGAATGCGTACTGGATCACCATCGGGATATTTGTGTATTGAGGATCTGGGAACAATCCCATCGCCAGGTTTTTGACGATGAGCAGAAAGAGGAGGATCAGGTAATACTTACGGTTTTGATCTTTCGGCCAGCACAGGTAATAGTAAAGTTGGTACAAAAAGAACACCACTTCGATGACGATGAAGCAGAACGTAACGATGTGGATATCCGTACCGAAGACTCGCATGATGGGTCAGATTCAGGTGTTGTTCCTCATCAAATAAAGCGTATAGCTCAGCAGTATCTTACCGTAAATAGAAAAGCCATGCCCTTCATACCAGGATATGTTTCGTAGCGTCGAGGTTTCCAGATAAACGGACCTGTTCATTCTTACGGCGTCAGCCAGCAGCTCATCAAGCAGCTTACCCCCGATCCCCCTGCCCTGACTTTCGGGCAAGACACCAAGGAACCAAAGATGGTAAATCGGCGTAGAGGGATGATTTTGGGCTACCTGATTTTCCCGACTGAGGGCTTTGCCAATGTTCCCTATACCCATGGCTTTAAAAATCAGACGTCCGGAAAGCAATAAACTTTGAACCGATGTCCGCTTAAGATCAGGAAAAATCACCAGCGCACATGCCTTTTTATTCTCTGAAAGAACCGCCTTGCCGTATAGAGTGCACAGGTCAAATGAATAGGCCATCAATTCCCTTATACGCTGCATGCGTTTGGAGTCCTGCGGAATTAGATAATTCACGCTCAGATTATCCTGGAACGACTGTGCCAAAATTTCAATAGCCAATTCCCTGTCTTGATGAGTGGCTTCAACCATTTTAGGTACCTATTTGAATAGGCGTAAAGACCAGGCGTTCAGTTTTAGACCCCTGGTCATGATCCGGTAAATCTGAGGTTTAGTGCCGTGTGTAGAAGGATAGGAAAAACAGGTAAAATTTCATGCCCAAGCCTTGAATTTTTTCTAGGCAATCTTCAAATATACCTTTAGATAATACATTTACCCTCTAATTCTGGGACGTATGGCCGCTGATACAATAGTAGTGGGTGCACCTACCGTAACTCTCTCTGATTCACGTATGTTCTCCTGTTTAACGGATTGATTTTGTGGCTCGCTTTCGGGACTCAGATCAGTAGATTCTTTAGTGGGCTTCAGACTCTCGGTTAAACGCTTCTCAATCTCTGAAAGGCTGGTTTTAAGCTCCCTCAGCTTGCCCTCTTTCGGCCAGGGTTTATTCTGGGCTTCTGAGGCGATTTTTAAATCCCATGTAAGTTCTTCCAGCCTGTCCTGCTGCTGCTTCGTCAGTTTGGCCATTTGCTCGATGGAAGTGGCCTTATTTACATATTCCCCGACCGTTCTGATTTTTTCTGAATTGAGGTAGCCGTTGTTATGGCGGTAAACGATGCCGTTGGGCGACCGCACGTCCCATTTATGCTGCGTGTGGCCATCGAATCTGAAGGTATCAACCGAAAGCTCAAAGCCCTTGAAAGAGGCTATTTTAGCAATACCGACGATGCTTTTTTGTTGGGCGGTCAACATGGTGATACCCAGGCCTTCGATTTTCTCCTCTTCAACTAGCGGACGCTTCACTTGATCGTTGCCGTACAGAAGATTTTGATCGGCCTTTAATTTTTCCAACACCTCCCCTACCCTTTCTAACGTTTTTTCCAACGTATAAAACGACCGCCGCTGGGAAGCCATGTCTTTTTTGAAAATCGACCTTTCGGATTCCAGGCCCGCAATCTGCTTTTCCGTTTTTGCCTTTTCAAGTAAGTCCTTATTACCCGAAAGAAGGGCGACGTACTCGGCGTAGTTCATGCCGTTGGTCTCATCCAGGCCTCCCTCGTCGATGCGCCGGACCGAGAGGTTTTGGCTTTTGATCTGGGAAATGAACAAGGCTTTGTTTTGAAGGAGATTGAACATGAAGTTGTCCAGCGTGCGCTCCACGGCATAGACGTAATTCTGCACCTGGTTGCCGAAATGTTCTTTTGCCGTTTCATTGCCCGCCCGGACTCCCCGGCCTACGCGCTGCTCGAAATCAGAAGGCTTCCACGGAACGTCCAGATGGTGCATGGCCACGATATGCTTCTGCGCATTGACGCCCGTTCCCAGCTTCTCAGTGGATCCCATGAGTACGCGAATTCGTCCCTCGTTGGTGTCCCGGATGATTTGACGGCTCTGACTATCGTTCCTAGCCTCGTGGATGAACCGGATCTCATTAGCGGGCAAACCGTACTCCTGAATCAACTTGGTCTTTAATGCGTCGTACACACTGAACAGGGAGGTTCCCGAGGGAGTGCCCAAGTCACAGAACACCAGTTGGGTACCCTTGAAGGGATTTGATTCCTGGTAATGTCTGCTGATTACGGCCGCCGCCTGGCTTACCTTACTGTTCGGATGATCGCCGGAGGTAGGGTCGATTAACCGCATATCCAGGGCCGATTTTTTTGAATAGTTAGTCGCAATCAGCATCCTGGCCCGCTCTTCAGTCTCCGAGAGCGGGCCCCGGCCCAGCAGGGTACCATCGCCGCTGGCGGCAAACTTGATGAGGTTTTCGGTGAACGCAGCCTGCTGCTCGGTCGGCTTGATGTTGACCAGCTGGTGCACAGCGGTGGGCCGGTCGACGCCGACCATTTCCGCCGTACGGAAATCCGTAATCTGACTGTAACAGGCAGCCAATTCCGGTACCTTGATAAAATGCCGAAAACGGGATTTCTCGATTAACTGATTCGTAACGGAGTATTCATAATCCGTGGTCTTCTTGGCATAGACTGCCAAGAAGACCACGAATCGAAATTTTCCATTTTCTGACGTTCCAATTCCTTTGGCCGCAGATACTTGAAAAGCAAGTACAGTTCAGTCAGAGAGTTAGAAATGGGGGTACCGGAATAGAAAGCCACACCGGAGTCTCCTCCCCTCTTCTCTTGGATGGTCCTGACAGCGAACAGCATATTAAGGGCCCGCTGCGAACCTACCTGATTACCCAATCCCGCCACCCGGTCGTGACGGGTTGTGAAAAGCAGGTTCTTGAATTTATGGCTCTCGTCCACTTGCAGGAAATCAATCCCCATTTTCTCGAAATCCAAAATATTATCCTTCTTCTGTTCAATTTGGTGTAGTACCGAATTTAGGTTGTTCGTAAGAGAAACCTTTCGTCTCTCCAAGCCTTTTAGTAGCGCGGTACCTACCCGGTAATCAGTTCTACTAAGCTCGTTCAGGTCTTTATCAAGATTGGCCACCTCGCTACTGATCAGGCGCCTTTGGACATCCAGACTCTGGGGAATTTTGGCAAATTGGTCGTGCGTGAGAATAATGCAATCCCAGGCGGTGTTGGCCATGGAATCGAACAATCTCTCCCTTCTTGGCCGGGAGAAATCCTGTTCGGAGGGCGCGAGAATCCGGGCATCGGGATAGGCCGCTTTGAAGGTTTCTGCAATAGCCACGACATTGGCCTTCATGCCCACGATCATAGGCTTGGCCACCAAGCCCAGGCGTTTCATTTCGTAGGCCGTGACGATCATGGTCAGCGTCTTTCCGGTACCCACCTCGTGGTCCACGATGCCTCCCGCATTCTGTATCAGCATCCAGGCGGTGTCCTTTTGGGAGCCGTACAAATCCTTTATTCCCAAATTCTGCAACCGCAGATGGGGAAATTTCAAATGGGAGCCGTCGAACTTCTGCTTCACTTCCGAATTATACAGCCGATTGTAGGTCTCCTCGATCTCTTTTTTCTCGGATAAGGGTAATCCCCGCATCCAATCGACAAACCCGTTCCTGATCGTATCAATTTTTTGGGAAGCCAGCCGTATCTTTTCCGAGTCCCGGACGGTGATTTCTCGGCCTTGACCATCCTCCATCTTCTTGGTGATGTCGGGTACGTTGTCAAGCAGCGCATAACGGAGCAAATCCAGACCCGTGTAGGTGCGGCTATTGGAATGGACGGCGTACTCCTCCGTTAATTTAGGGTTGTAGCGGTGATCGAAGCCCTTGACTCCAAAATCGTCGATGGCTGAAGCGTAGCTCACTGCAACCTCCGTGGAAAAGAAACTCGACGCAAACCGGGAGTACAGCGCGGTATCGAGCCACCTCTCCCCCAGGTTAAAATCAATCAACTCAAACGGGACAGGTTCGGGACAGACGCTTTCCAGATAGCGCAGTGTTCGGTCAGTTTCCAGAGCACCAACCGCATCGGTTGGTGCCAAACCCTTGATCCGATCGATTTTTAACTGAATATTGCCTGACCCGAGAACATCTTTGATCTGATAACCGCCATCGAGGGGATTGTAGAATACCTGTTCGTTCAATTCCGCTAGAAGGCGATCGGAAGTCTCGCCGGAGATTTCGGACATGTAGCCCAAGTCGACTGTCCCGAACCGATTCAGGGAAGCGACCAGGGATTCCTGCGGCGTAAACGTCGAAACATGAGCGTGGGCAACGTGAACCGGACGGTGAAAAATATCCGTCTTTTCGTAGGTCTTGACTTGCTCGTTGAAGGTTTCCAAAGCAAGCAACTGACGGCCTGAGGGGTCGATCAGAATGGTATCAATGTTCGTCCTATCTTTTAGAGAGCCAAAGCTGCTTTTGAACAAGTCGTAGCTTACGTTGAGCTGTTCACGCAGCTGCGGACTCTCGGTTTGATTATCCCGCTCCTGATGTACCAGTTTGAAGTAGCTGTCGCGAATATCAATCAGCATTTCCCAACGTAATTTTTGAGAAGTGGAGAGCCGCATGGGTTCAAGTACGGTTTTTCCGCTGTCATCTATCCGAAGTGCTCCAACCGTTCCCGCTTGCTGGAAAATGCTCCCGTGAGTTAGATGCTCGTAACGGTCACCAGTAAATTCAATCGCCGTTGGTTGTGCAAGAGGAGCAACGGAAGATGTAGAAAACAAATCAAGCTGGCCAGAAGGTAGCGTCTTCCTCTTGCTGTTGGTGAGGGGTTTAGCCTGGTAAAGTCGGTGATCGAAGAAATTCAGCAGATCTTGCTGGAAAACCCTGAAAATCTCCCTTCCTATTTGTTCCACATCACCCGAGTGATTGTAGATGAGTGCCAGTTTTCCGTACTGGTTGGTGCCAACCTCCCGGCTTGTGTGGATAATTTTGTTAGGTGCACTATCAAAGTACCGATTGGACTTGACGGCTTCGGTGTCTGGCAATGGGTTGGACGTTTCCAGGAATAAGTTTTCTTGCGCGGAAAGCAATGTGACTGGCTTCGCTCTTTTTTGAACGATGATAAAATCAGACCCGGCTTCGGTTCCTGCTTTTTTGAAAAGAGTGCTGGGCAGCCTCACTGCTGAAATCAGCCGGGCTTTTTGCAAGAGATTCTCACGAAATACACGGTTGCTTTCCGTATTGGCAAAACTATCCGTCGTGAGCAGCGCCACTAGACCACCGGGCCGGGCCAGGTCAATACTTTTCAAGAAAAAGTAATTGTGAATCTTGGCAGTGGACTGGTTTTCGACTGGCCCTTTCTTGGAAAAAGTGGGATCATATATCGAAATTTTACCGAACGGAATATTGCTAGTCACAAGATCGAACCTATTGGCTTTTTGTCCACCGATGTTTTCAAACCCTTCAATTTTGATCGTATCACTTGATCTTGCCGATAGCAACAGCCCAGTCAGTAAGTCCTTTTCGTACATCAGAACATCGTTTGGGCGATGTTCGGCTCGAATCACCTCAATGAACCTGCCGTTTCCCGCCGAGGGATCTAGAACGGAGTTCAAAGAGATGCCGACGGCTTTCAGGGAGGAGGAAAGCGCCTCTATGATGGGTGCAGGTGTATAAAAACCCGTGAGGACACTATTCCTGGCCGATTGAAGGTACCTGGAGAAATCATTGGGTCTATACAGCTCCACCAAATCGTGCAGCTCCTCTACCGAAGGGCGCATGCGCTTGTTGGAGTCGGTCCAAAGCGTATCATTTTTGGGATCAATTAATATTTCACTCAGTCCACCAAATCCTGCGTACTGTGATAAAACCATATTCTCCTGTGGATTGGCATTTCTAAAACTGAGATGAATCTCAAACGCCAGGCGTAGTGCGGTCAGGTTCAACCGCATTTGTTCTATCTTGTTCATGGCTGGGTTGGGGCGGGATTTTAACTTTTATTGAGAGCGATTAGCGTTTTCCCTACCCCTAGCAGCAGTTCCTTATTTGCTTGGGTCATTTCTTCTGGGGTAGCCGCCATTTGGATGGCGGAAATCTGTTCGACGTTTTCAGCTAGAAGTTTCAGCACCAAATCCTGTTTGTCTAAGTCCTCTATGCCAGTTGTATAGTTCAGGAAAGTTTCATTTTCAATAAGGAAATCTTTTAGAATACTGTAAGGGGAAGAGATATCTTTCAGAGTTTCGGTGAGGGCGCGTTCCATCGCTTCATATGGTAGCATTCCGGCTCGATCATATGCCTGAAAAAGGGTGAGCGCATCCTCGGTCAACTCCATCAGATGGATTTGAATGCCTTCTCCCTGAATCAAATCCGGGTGGTGCTCAATCAGATAGTTTTTTATGCTTTTTTCAAAGTATCCGCTCTGATGATCCTCATTCGTTGTGGGATGATCCATATTCAAAATATTAATTATTAATTAGCGTATTTCAAATGTAGAATTTTTATTCTAATTAATTTAGTTCGTTCACTACGTTTCGAGGATTTCGGACCTCGATTCAGCAAAGAAGGCCGGTAGCTTGTGGCTACCGGCCTTCTTTGCACCCGACTATTTTCGCTCACTCATAGTCGAAAACGGTCACATAATGGATATACCAAGGATCAATGGCAAAGCTCAGGGTGGCGTATTTGTGTTGTGTATGAAAAAAATCTATGATTCTTAAACAGGCTCCTTTACTGCCAAAAACAAACAAGTCCTTATTTCTGACCATATGAGCGCTTACTTGCTCTTTGGCGAGCTGGCTCATTTTCTGCGAGTAGGTTGGATTCTGAGTATTGATGTTTTGAATGTTTCCCGTCCGGGTGTTTATCCCGGACGGGAAACAGTGAGGGAATTAAGCTATGAGATTGGCGAAAACGGGTAATTCGCAGGACTTCAAAAGTTGGTGGCCTTTGGCAATGTTGAGACAGTGTTGATAGCCCTCCAAATTAAGCCGCTCCGCACGGTTGAACATGGACATTCCATTGTCAGCAGTTACGCCTAATTCATGCGTCGTGTAGTTGGTCAAGCCGTTGAACAGGCCAAAAAGAGTATATCCGGTATCAGCCATTTCTGTTCTAAAGCAGGCTTCAATGATCGAAACAATGTTTTGCTTGCGGGTACTGATTTCGGCATGGCCTAGCCGCTCCTCCTTACTGAGGTTTGCCAGACGGGCTACCAGGCTGTCGTGAATCTCTTTCGACACTTCCACTTTGGTAAAATCATTCATACTCCTGTAGAAAGCGTTGAGGCTTTTCCGGTAGTTGAAAAATTCCTCCTGAATCCTTTCCACGCCAAACTCAAGTCCGCGTGAGTGCTTCACTTTCAGGGCGCGGTACTGCCGGGCAAATCGGTTTCGGCAGCGAATCATCACATTAGAATTTCCGACAAAGAACGTGGTCTGACCATCGTGGCCGTTCCCAATCATCAGATAGTCTTTGAACTCAAAGCCGCCGACCTCGAATGGCTCCGTGCATTTGAGGAAACCAAGCATTTTTTTTCCACCTTCTAACTCATAGATTGCCTCGATTGGAAAGTTGGTAACATCGGCGAACCGCTCAACGCTTCGGATAAAGGAAGCATTGGACATGGGGTTGTACCCTTTTTTGCAGACATTTAACAAGGCTCCAGTATCGCTTCTCAGGATGGCTTTGTAGCCTTGCAGCTCCACGTTTCCTACCAGGGATGATGCGGAGATTTTGGACTGAATTACCTCCCAATCTGAAAGGGTAGTGACGATTGATGGATTTTGATTTACCATGATAAAAATTAATTAAGAGGTTTGTAAATGGCAGTCTGTCAACTGCTTAACTATCTAAAGATACCACTTTATCTTGATTGTTACAACTTAGCTAAGCACAATTTGGAGAGAAAACCCTTCTTCCCATTTGGTACAAAAAAAGACTTTCCTTTGGAGGAAAGCCCTTGATAGTGTGCAAGTTTTGTATGGTCATAATTTCAGCCCTTTCTTTCTGGGTGGCCCTTCATCCTTTGAATCGTCATAGGATTGCTGGGTCTTCGCTTCTGATGGTATAATGGGGGTATGTCTGGTCTGTTGGAGAAATGACAAGAGCGACCATTGTCCCATTACCAGGTTGCTGGAAGTCGGCAAGCTCTTTCCGTTCCGATTTCTTAAAACATCGTTGAAGTCATTTTGTGTTGCCGTGGGTTTGACTATGTTCGTCAGTTTTCTTCCGTCCCTCCTTTCGATTTCCACCTCTAATTGATACAGCGCGGCTTCCAGCATTCTGCCTGCGTTCGGAAATTTGATCTCCGTTATTGTCCGCAGGACATTTGTATCGGTTTCAATCAGATTCTCCCGCCGGAGTTCGTTCGCTTTCTTATCTTTTCGTTGAAACATATTCATCTTATCAATCACTCGGTTGATTACGCCCGCATTTTCTGCCAAAACCGCCCGGAATCCCGCTTCCTCACTCAGCGGGTATTTTATTTCGATCGTCAGTGTATTATGCCCCACTTCTTTTACATCTGTTGCCTCGGCCCCCGCTCCGGTTACCGGTGTGGGGTTGTTATATACCACGTGCGGGAGTATCGCGGAGCGATTGTCCCGCACGTGGGTGTTTCAGGGCCAACATGTTGATGGCAAACCGATTCCCCGCCATATTGCCATCCATTCCAATTACGAACTGAGCTTGGGGGTTGGCTTGGACTATGTGGCCAATCTGTTCGATTTGCTGGAAGGAGGGATTACCCGCCGCCGAAATGTATTGTCGGTACTCGCCCGAAACGGGAGGTGAAAGCTGGTGGTACGAGATGGAATCGATTGGAGATTCCGAGATCATGATCCGGTTGGTTGTAATTTCAATGTCCGCCTTTTCGATTCCGACAGCTAGATTCCCCTTGTCGGGGTGTGTGGAATGAAAAGTAAGTCTACCATTCGACTTAGACACGGTTCCCTTGGTACCCTGATTCAAAAGAATTTTTTCATCGTCAAGCAGTATTTCCTTATCCGTTTTAAGCTTGGCGTGTTCGTTGCTCTTCCAGATAGCTTCGCCCTTGCAGCCCGGTGGAAAATTTTTGAAGTCCTCGTTCCGCATGTCCATCGACAGAATGTTGCCTTTCTTCGATGTAAGCGGAAAGGCGACATTGGTATGTCCTTCTTTTTTAGACGCCAAAACCTGGTTTTTGAATTCTGGAGCAAAGAGCGTTTCAGGTGAGATGCTTCGCTTTTCTGTCAAATAATTGGGTTGGTTTTCCGGCAAGAACGTTAAGTTGTACTCCTCGATCAAATCGGACTGACGCAACTTCTCATCATTCAGGTACTGCTTAGAAGAGGTAGGAATTATCGGTTTGAGCTGTGCAGCCTTTTCCTTATAGTCTGGATTACCGAGTATTTGATCCACTACCCGAAAAGCGTTTTTATAATCGCCTTCTCTATATTTGATAAAGGCGAATACATCTCCCTTGAATGCATTGTTGTTCAGGTCTACAAAACCCTTGAACCCGCTATCAGCATTATTCATGACCGCCAGGCGCTGACTGTCGCCGTCAATTCCTGATTTGTAAATCCGCCATTTGTCATTAGGTTTCGACTTTGCACTCATCGCGTAGCCGTAGTGCTTAAGCACCAATTCCATATCAAGCTCATTTCTGATCTTCGCAAAATCCCTTCTCTGATAATTGGGTGTGAATTGCTGGGATTTGGAAAATTTCACGACTGGTTCAGGTTTATTTTTAGGTTCCATGCTGAGGTAGGTTGAAGGTTCCGCGATGTTTTGGCTGGGCAGGTCGAATGCCTTCACAGCTTTGAAGAGGACATCCAGGTTGTACTCCTTGGCTTTGCCATTGGTGTACCCGGTATTGTGGTAGAGATCCGGAAAGGACATATGGTCGATCAGCAAAGCTCTATTGGTGGCACTGCTGGCAAACTCGTGCGCTTTGATCGTCGCTTTGCGGTCGTGGACCTTTGTGAAATCTATAACCTGAAATCCATTGACGGCGGAGTAGAAGTCGACCCCAATACTGTCTCTGGTAGCAATGCCCGATTCAGTTTTGAGAGGCTTTTTTACTTCGGGATCAAACTCTAATGTAATTGGATTTCGCCCCAATGCATATAGGGCCGCGTTGAGCTGCTTAATGTTATCCTGGGTAGGATCTACCCAAAGTTTGATGGTGCTATCGGTCCGTGCTTGTTCGTAAGCATTAATCGAAAAGCTTCCGAAGGCCAGGTAGCGCACGTTATTGGCATTCAACTGATTAAATAGCTCAACCTTATCATTATCTACGAAGTTGACGGGCTGGTTCATGGTGAGAGACGAGTTTGGAGTAATGAGGATTTCATATCGGTAAATGGATTCATCGCCATGTCTCTGCCTCAAAGGTTTTCGTAAAAAGCTCGGAGCACGAAGAGCCTGAATTCCTGAGGCAATTCGTACCACGCCTCAGCGGACATAACTTCCCTCATTTTGGGAATCAGTATCGTCTCCTCATCTTCATCATCCGTGACAATACAGCACGGTTCCAGGGCGTCTTCACCGTAGGTACGCTGAATGTAATCTATTGTCAGTAGACACTCATTTTTGATTTTCATAGGAGTATATTGAAAGCTGGTAGTGGAATCTCCTTGGGTGGGACTCAAATTCGACGCCTTACAGTAGGGCCTTCGGGTTCGGGTTGTTTTTTCAGTTGCTCATTCTGCACCAGCCGAGGCTGCCCCTCCTCTATTTCCAGGAGTTTTCCCACAATTGGATTGAATTTGACCTGAGCTATTGGCGCTCCCTCGGCCTCGGTACCCGATTCAGGTACTACGGTGATACTGTAGCCACAGAGAAGCTTTTTCACTTGCCTTTCGTTAATAGGTACCCCTCTATGGTTCGTAGGAAACTCAGATAGCGGTATTTGGTGTATCTGGGCAAGTACCCCATCCCTTTCCCCTTGTAGGTTCTGGACGCGAACTCCTTGTTGGTAGGTTATCGTGAATAAGGATCCTGTTTTAGTAAGAAAATCCTTCCGCTTTTGGGCGTCGCTCTCGAAGTACCAATCGGCGATATTGGCCAGGCTCCTTTTGAGTTCTATCGCTTTGGCTATGGGAGCGATCGGCTGACTCATTACCCCGGCTATTTCCTTAATTTCTTCCATGAAATCAGCCGCAATAGAGCCCGTTGCTTTTGACAAAGCCTTCTGGATTTCATCGGTATATCCCGGCTTAGCCATTAGGGTTAGGGCTTTTGCCTGATCTATTTGAGTGGGATTAATCGTGGGACTCATGGAGCTGATGCGTAATACGGGTTTTGTTGAATCAGCTTGGCGGTCTAAATGGAATAGACTGAACCCGAAGAAGTGCCTAGGCAATCCTTTGTCGTTTAACGATACATTTCTTACTTGAATCACTTCACCTTTCATGAGCTCCTCATGCACGGTCTTTTGCGCGAGAATTGTTCGGGCATCTATATTGCTCGAAAGGACGTGCTGTGCCTGTGACAGGTCGATGCCCTGATAGGTTTGCGCTAAATCTTTTAAATACTTTTCAGCTTTCATATAAGTCAATCATTTCGGTTCGACATGCTTTAGTTGCACAATTTTAAACATAAAATTAATAATTTTAAATATTAAATATTAATTTCACTATCAATTAACCGTTGATCAAATAAGACTATGAATAACTATCTGAGAGTAATCTGCGTCTTAACCGTCTCCACGCCGATTTTTGGGCAAGATTTCCCGGCGAAAAGTCTCTCTACTGAAAAGAAATTAGCAACCAAGAGCATAAGAGCAGGGAAAGATGGGGGAGCACGGCCACCCGGTGATTGGTATCAACAGCAAAATGAGCCAATGGATAGAGCCTTCACATTCTTGGAAGATATACCGTGTATCAGCCCATTAGAGGCAGGAGAGTCGCCTTGGATTTCTTCAGCCTTTGGAATGCGACTACACCCTATCGACAGGGTTCCTAAACCTCATCTGGGCCTAGATTTGGTATGCCGAAGAGGATTTCAGTTCGTTTATGCTACTGCGAATGGGCAGGTGGCTTTTGCGGGGGACCGTGGCGGCTTGGGACTTGCTATAGAAGTAAACCACGTTCGTGGCTATACGACCGGCTACGGCCATCTTGGTAGCATCTTTGTCCGGGTGGGCGATCAGGTGAGGATCGGAGAAGTACTAGGAGTAACGGGGAGTTCAGGCAAGGCGACCGGAATACATCTGCATTATACCGTCATTAGAAACGGTACTGCAGTAGACCCCCCTACCCTATCTGACTCTATATGAGGATTATATAAACAGAAAAGACGCCTTTCGGACGTCTTTGAATGAAGTAGATGCTAGGTGATAGAGCTACTTATTGGCTGCGCGACCACTGATTGAGCTAAGGGTTTGGTTCTGTTTTTTGATTTCCTCAAGTTTCGACATAGCCAAGTCTATGAGTTCTTCTGAATAATAAAGTTTATCGAAATCGTAGCCGTTTCTTTCTACTGCCCGCTTGAAAGCCATAATGTTTGCAGCGGTACCCTTGCCGTCTTTTAATGCCCGGTATTGGATATAACTGAGGCCATAGGGTTCCAATAGTATTTTCTCACTTGGCTTCTTTGACAGCTGATCCGCTTCTTCGGCGGTTAGTTCTCCCCTCTCCCTTTTGGCCGCAACGATCAGTTGTAAGCACAGCGAGAAAACGAGTTTGTTGAAGAAAGCCACAGCTTCCTGCTCAGTATATATCTCATCGAGTTTCCGATGAATTTCAGGGTTAGAGGTCATAGTCTTACTAAATTTGAGTCTCACCTTTACAGGCGTTTCTCATTCTCTAATGTGCATATAGAATAATGGGCTTAAAATTAGAATAAAATATTATCAAATATCAATTTTTTTAATAAAATATCATCTTTCGCTTTTGATTTGAAACTCCATGTACTCAAGCCTTATCAGTTCTGCTACCTCTCTTTTGATGGATCGATAGTTGTCGTCGAGCAAGCGCGCCTTCCAGCTTTCCTTCTCTTTCGCTTCGTATTTTTCGTCTGGATAATAGTTGCTCACAAGCTTAGCTATATCTTTAATAACAGGTGGTTTAGCATACGTTTTTTTCATACCCTCTTGATCTACCCGCACGACTCCTTTGAAGGTTTTAAGGTTAATCTCTTCCCCGAAATTGTCGGCGAACTGACCCACAAACTCGCCCTGGGACAGTCCAGAAATCTTGGAAGCCGGGATCACCTCATGCAGAGCGGTCGATAATGTGACCGAGGTTTCCTCTTTCCCAAAGGTGATGTTTTCCGATTCCTGCTGCGTTTTTCCGAAACGCCGGGATAGTTTTTCCGCTGACTCGAATACCACCTGGCCTGAAAAAACATTACCGGGTAGATTCATTATCACCTTGGATTCCCGCTCACCGTACCCGGACGCCAATTGCTCAAAATCCTGGAAACCCAGCCAAGTGGCCACCTTATTGCTCCTGGCAGTAGCCATGAGGGAAGAAATCCCTTTCAAAAACATGGTAGGCAACTCATCCCAAAAAAGCGCAGATTTGAGCTTTCCCTGCTTATTGACCAGTTTGGTCATTTTAGAGGTGTACAGGGAAAAGACAGCTCCATATACTTCGTCACGTTCGGGATTATTGCCCGTGCAAAGAATCTTCGGATCGTCAGGATTATTGATGTCGAGCGTGAAGTCATTGCCCGACATGATCCAATACAAAGTGGGTGAAGACAACCTGGCCAACGGAATGCGAACCGATGCAATCTGCCCTTCTAGCTGCTCGGCCGCTCCGTGCTGTGCTGCGCTCGCAAAGGGACGCACGTATGCCTCTAATTGTGGATAGGAAGCCATAATAGTAAACATCTCTTTGTACTCCTTCTGACAGGCGAATTCCAGAATATGGGGAAAGGTACAGACGTTACGAAAGCGTCCGTATAAATCCAACAGTTTGGAGTCACGCTGGGCTACTGGCTTTTTCATCTCCTCTCCGAAGAGCCGCGTGTACTTAATCGTCACCAGTTTCATGTACCAGATCACGGAGGTAAGGAAGTTGATTGCCGATTCCACGAAAAAATCGCCTTGCTTATTTACCCAGGTCCGGTTTAGATTAAGCATGATTGTGGCCGCGCTCTGGTAGCCATCCAAAATCTCCGTCATACTGGACGGGACGAGCGGGTTGCAACGGTGGGAATACTCGATGTCGTCAAAATTGATCACGTAGAATTTGGGAACAATAAATTTTCCCCGGGCATTTCGCCCCCAGGCAGCCGGGTTTTCTCGAATGGTCTTTTGGTAGGCATTATAAGCTTCCAGGGTAAGCGTTGGGTATTTGAAATCATAGATATAGGCCGTGTAGCCCTTCCAAATGGATTGCCAAATCGCCGGCACCAGGATGGCGAATGATTTACCGCTGCCCGGTGTCCCCAATATCATGTTCGATCGATAGGGGTTGATGATGTTCACCCAGCCATCTCGCCATTTTTTGTTGTAGTAGTAGAGGGTCTTAAAATGGATGGAGTCATCATTCTCCTTGAATTCCTCATTCTGAGGAAAGGTCTCATTCTCATTATTGAAGATATCGTTGTTGTTTTTGAAAAACATAATTCTCGAAGCATTCTGCCCCGCTTTTATAATCCAGAATATGGCGATACAGTTGGAAAGCAGGTATATTACGTCGGCGGCTTGGGTTGAAAATAGAGACGGGTTGTATAAGAAATAGATGTTCAGAAAATACAGTATTGTCCCCATGTAAGCATACAAATACACTTGTTTAACCTTAATGCTGGGATCGATCTTACCCCGCGAGCCAATCGAATAGAGCACGAGTAAAAAGTAGACGACGATCTTAGTAACGAGGGGGTGAAGGAACAGGTCGTAACGCTCGTCGAGTCTGACTAATATCTGATTGAGTAGCGCGGTGGGACTTAATGCCCCAAGGGAGGGTATGCTTTTGAACAGGTCAAAATTATACCAATAGTGGTGTAGGAAAATAAATAGCAGCGCGATAGACAGCAGTAAGTCCACCCCTTTTGATCTGCCTTCCTTTTCAGCGTTAGTAGCGCCCATTTAAAATAAAATTATTAATTTTCAAATCTATAATTTTATTTTAATCTTTGGAAATTATTTCATCACTAACACTTAATTGGTTTTAATCAGGGTATGGGGTTCATTAATAAGAAATATACTGTATGGGCAGTACTATTACTAGCTGCGACGACTAGTTGCCATGAAAGTGGGTGGACTAGAAGGCATGCGGAGAACCAAAAGCAATTGCAGTACAGAAGTGCCTTAGCTGAGGTTGGGAATACCAGCCGTTTGGAAAATCAGCGCTTGGCGTTTGAGATTCCATCTGCCTTCCGTAACGCTTATGGACAGAGGATTTGGCTCTATTCTGATGTTCCTCTTCAGGACAGTGTGAACAGGAATCACACAGAGGGAAATACAATTGTTCCCAGCCAATTTTCAGTTCCGAAAATCATCTCTGTACAAGAACAGCAGCGAGCGATTGAAGAGGAGGCTAATGAGAATTTATACAGAACTCAATCCGACCCCTCCTACTATGAGAACGCCAAGCGAGCATTCCAGACAGAGTACAAGCGTCGGTTGAGTGCCAAGGATTTGAAGTGACGACGGTAAAACCTACAGCTTCGCAACGCTAGGATCCGCTGCTTTTCTGGTATTTGAATTCAAATCCATTGTTTATAGTAATTACGCCCTGATCGAAAAGTAGCGGAACGCTACCCTTTGGCGTGACGGCATAGTAATAGTTACCTTCCGCTTCGTATTTGAGAGGATAGGTTGTGCCATTATTGTACTGCATAAAGAAGCCGCCATCTTTTTCAGAAATGGTAAATGTCACAACTTTCGCATCTGGAGGGACGGGATGGCCTTGCTTGGGTATTCTTTTCCATGTTCCGAGGTACTCAGTGTTTCCATTCCCCTCGCCTTGCTCCGAACTATCTTTGGTATTGCACGAAAACAAAGCCGTCATTAGCAACATCATAACACTCAAATATTTAAATCGGATAACCATAAATAGATAGGGCTTAGCGGGTAGAATATTCTTCTTTTACAATTTATAAAGTATTCCATACTCGAAATATTGTACTGGAACGGCCATTTTAATTGGTAATCCAAAGTTTTGAAAGTGACATGGTGTCACTTTCAAAACTCATTCAAGCACGTTCAAAAGCTCATTGGCTTTCTCGATCAGTAATTTCAAAGTGTCTTTCTCAAAGAGATCTTCATTTAAAAGGCTTTTCAATTTCATTTGAAGTTTAGCAGCCTGACTGTCTTCCGCTCGATAATCTTCCTCTACAAATTTGATCAATTCTGAGTCTGAACCCTTCTTAGCTTTTCCACGGTCCTGCGCTGCAACAGTCTCCGAAGCCACCACCCCCTGAATCAAGTCGGCTATTTTGCCAGATTCTTTCTGGTCGGTATTCTCTGGCTTTCCCTTCAAGTCATCCAAGCTTTTAAACGCTTTAGGCATTTTTTCCAAAACTGCGTTTAACTCATCCAGGGATTCAATTGGTTTAGCTGGTTTTTTCTTGCTTAGGACTTTAACGGCTTCCCTGGGCAATTGGGTTTTCCCCGAGAGAACCTCTTGTTTGAATTCAGGCGATAGCTCGTCCAACCCCTTAGCAAAACCAGAATCCCTTTTAATGGTACGGGCACTGACGTTATATTCTTCGGCCAGTTTTTCGGCTACGTTGACCTCTCGCCCAGATTTGTTACTTTCTTTCATTTCATTGTACCTCAACCCCCGCAGATAAGAAGATTGTTCGGGCGTCAGATTGCGTCGACCCAACTGGTAATTGATCATGTAGTCCCGTACAATCTGCATGTCAGCAAAACTTTCGATATTGATACGAAAGTCGAGCCCGTGCTTTTGTGCAAGATCATAGCGATTATGGCCATCAATCAGCACATATATTTTAGTGTCATTGGTAAGTCCATCCAATAACCGGTTGGAGACACTTTTTGAATCCAGCCCACCTTTCACCACAACCGGGGATGTTTCCCAGACGGTGAGCGGGTCTTTAATGCCATTGGCCAGCAAGTTGACCTCTAATTGCTCCCGCTCGTCAACTTTGAGCGGTGGAATGAGACTCCGCAGTTCAGGAACCACAATCAGGTTTGATTTAATGAAAATCTCCTGCTGAAACATGGGTATTTTCATGTCTGCAGTTTTTTCTTTCAATTTGTCAAGGGGGCTTGTCTTAGCCATAATACTATTGAAGTTTTAGGAGTTCGGTTGCCAGGGCTTTGTATTGGTTCCAAGGGGTCGAGGAAGGGTGGCTGGTGTAAAGATCCTCCTTGGCCACCTGCGATTCCTTTACAGCCTTGGACTGACTGATGATTGTATCGAACACGTTGATTCCCTGAAAAGAATTTTTAATGTGCTCCATCATATCCGCGTGTAGGTTCAGCCGTTTGTCAATCATTGTAAAAACAAACCCCTTGATATTAAGGCTTGGATTAGCAAAGGTGCGGATATCGGAAATATGATTCAGCAGGTTCGCAACGCCATGATAGGCGGAGGCTTCTGCCTGTATGGGGACAATACAGTCGCTGGAAGCCACCAAAGAACAAGTCGTACAAATGCCAAGGCTGGGCGGACAGTCAATAAGAACATAATCATATTGGTCCTTGATAGCATTGAGTTTGATGGTCAATCTCCTTTCAGAACCTATCGAATTCATCAGATCACTCTCGCGGGCCGCCATGCGGATGTCGGAAGGTGCCAGGAAAAGATTATCAGCGATTGGGAGTACGGGTATTTCGGCGTCAGATAGTAAACTGTCGATGATCTGGGTATTTGGCTCGTGGATGTTGTAGCATTGGGACAGATTTCCCTGGGAATCCATATCAATCATAAGTACCCGTAATCCATATAAGCTCAAGGCCTTGGCCAGGTTTATGACCGTAGTGGTTTTCCCCACACCTCCCTTGTGATTGACGATGGAAAGGACCTTGGCCGATTTCACTCCATTATTAAACGTATCGGTATAGCCATACTGTCTGAGCACGGTTTCTATCGCCGACAAATGCTTTTTGGGGATGTTGGTCGCATTGGCCAATAGGGCCTTAGAAAGCGTCTGAGGAGGGATACCTGCCTCTTTTTCCAAGGGCGGAATTTTAAGTCCGGGCCGTGAACGGATAAAATCGACGATTTTTTCCTGAGTGATCATTTGGATAGATATGATTGGCTCTAATTTATTTAAAACAAATATAATAAAGAGCTTTTTCTATCCAACATTATTCTTAACTATATTGAAGAAGGTGACACCGTGTCACTTTCAAAGTACATTTCCGGACCGTTTTAAGCTTCCCGAAATTCTTCATCTCAACTTTTTCTTTGGAGAAAGAAACTGTTTTTCAAGCTGCGGTCTTTTGACCTCGTTGGTATGGCCACTCCTATCAGTAAATATTGGTCCTTCCTCAAATTTAAAGCTATTATTGATCCTTTCAATAAGACTTGTCTTCGCGTACTGCCATCCGAGCGACGAAGCTTTGATTTTGGTTCCTGTCCTTTTACAGACAAAGGCTATCCCCTTTTCTACTACGGATTTGTAGCCCAGTTTTAGTAATCTGACCTGCAACGTATGTAAATTGTTACATTCAGGAATCAGCTCGTCGATTGCTTCCCTTAGCCGCACATGGTGAGAGGTCATTTTGGGAGCGTGGGTACTGTCCCTTTTTAGTGCATCCATATGCTTCACCTGCTGAAGGTCATATTTGATTTCCACTCTCCGACAAAAGCGCCCCATTTCCAAGTAGTTGTAGCTCGACACAGCGGAGTTAACGCCCCTGGCGTCGATCTTGTTGGCAATGATATGGATATGCTCATGTGCTTTATCGGTATGTCTGAAGGCCAGCAAACCATTCTCTCTAAAACCAAAATCCCCAGCAAAGTCCATGACTATGTCTCGCAGCGTTTGCCGATCAGGCCTCTCCCCGGGCGGAAACGATAAGCTGACATGGCAAACGAGTTTACGCGTTCGGGAATTCAACGCCGAAATGCTTTTCATTTCATCGGCAATGATGTCGAGCGGTACTTTATCACCAAACAAAAGGACATTGATATGCTGGTGATAGATCAATTCACCACGCACACTTGCCGCTTTATTACTACTGACAGCACGATCGTATTTGCAGTAAGAGAGAACTCCCAAGAAATCTTGACCTGACTTCCCAATTTTACCGATCATGGCGCATCTTCTTCAATTTGTAAAGTTTTAGAAATGGCTCCATAGCCTTTTTCAAATCATCAGCTCTTTTCAACGCACTTTTCAAGGACTCCCCCTCAGCCTGAGCATCTGCTACATCCTGTAAGGTTTTTTCCAAGTCTAATGCAATTGAATTCAATTCCATGATTAGACTTTGACTGTAGGCTATTTCATTCACTGTGTACAAAGTGCGCTGAACCACCTCTTTCACATTCTCCGCCATTTGCTCAAAGTCTTCCGAGATCGGTAACTGAGAAGATGTCTTTCTTGAGAGCAGCAATAAGCTGCCTGATAGTTTGAGGAGATTCGTAAGCTGTCGTTGGATGCCCGGCTCCAAGGGTTTTCTCAGGGTAGCCGCCTCCCGGTTTAGCAGCTTTTCCCGGCAAAAAACTGAGAATCCGACTGTATGTCCTTCATACTCCTTTTTAAGACTGTCAATCTCAATTGGGGAAAGCATTAAGGTTACTTTACGCCGCTTCTCTTCCTCTTTTAAGAATGGCCTACCTGACTTTTTAGTGTTCCCCATCTTTCAGTACCTCTTTCCAAATAAGTTCACAATGAGCCACATGGCGAATTGACTCCCGGAGGGCAAGCGGTTTTCATCCCGGTAAAATACACCTGCGGGGAATTTCGACCGGGTGAAAACATAGCTTGCTGTACGGACGAACAAATATACTCTATTATTAATTTAATATTTTATGCATTGAAAAGGCACAGTATGGCTGTACACTTAGTAATCTGACTATTGGAATAGAAGAACGGGGTGTTCGTTGGAACTGAGTTTCTGCTGAGCTGATCGCGTGTTAGCGACGTGCTGCT
Organism: Salmonirosea aquatica; assembly: GCF_009296315.1. NCBI lineage: Bacteria > Pseudomonadati > Bacteroidota > Cytophagia > Cytophagales > Spirosomataceae > Salmonirosea > Salmonirosea aquatica. Next base: position 253,698 of record NZ_WHLY01000004.1, on the reverse strand, counting down.
ATTGAGTCAGTCATGGGTTGTTAACGTGTTACTAGAAAAAAAATTTTAAATTTATCAAGTGATATTTGAGCCATAATTGAGCTCGCATGGTAGAAGAGAACTTCAGGGTAGACAAGGTTCAAGCCAGGCAAAGACTAATTTTCCTGCTTAAAAATAGTATGGTAAAAGGAAAGTTTGAGCTTCTATACAAGCTGTTCCATAATGAAGTGAAAGGGCTGTCTCTATTGGGGGCTTCAAAGCTTATATCCGCCGAACTGGGGATACAAGTCGGAATCCAGACCATGCGGACATTAAGGATCAAATGCCACGAATTCGAAAATGCAAAGAGAAAGGGTTTAGGGCGTTCATCCCCGTTCGATCCCCCGTTTATCCAGGAAAGTGACGGAGGGTACCTTTCAAATGTAAAGGGAATGGAGGATTTCAGACCAATGGACGTGTTTGCAGAAATTCATGGCAAATCTTCTCCGCTGATAAAGTGGGCGGATAAAACCAATTCATAGCGGCGCATGGAAGAGATAGTCGGATCAAGGAAATTCAATTTTATAATCCAAGCAAAGGGCGGGGTAGGAAAATCATTTTTGACCTACCTCATTGCCATCAAGCACGAGGAGGATTGCGGCCGCACTTTCATCGATGTCGATAGCTCCACCAAAACCAGCACGGCCCAGCTACGGTTCCTGGCTGAAAAGGAACAACGCCTGGCGGAGATCGACCTATTGGATAACTACCGTAAGATAGCCCGTGACCGACTCTTCGACAGCATCCAGCAATTGTCGTCGCTGAATAATGCAGCATTCTATCTGGATTTTGGTGCCCCTGAATCGGAGCAGATTCCTGCCCTTTTGACGATGGATTTGGATCAGGACGATCTCAAACAGTTTGAACAGTATCTGGGTGTGGAATTCCTGTTCCATGTGGTCGTTGCGGGTGGCACAGCCTATACTTCGTGCGTCGATTATCTCATGAAAATTTATAAGGCCGTTGGCAATGTCTTTCCAATTACGGTTTGGATTAACGCCAATACCTTTCAAAATTTTCCGCAGCAGCGAGAAGAGTGTTTATCAGTGGCAGCAAAGTGTCGGATAACGGTAGAGTATTTCGGAGACATTGAACTCAATACCGACTTGGCCAGCAAGATCATCAGCAACATTGAGAGAGGGGAGGGGAGTAAGGGAATTCTGGCGGCCGGGTGGTTCGTCAAGACCAAAATGGACAAACTGGTGAAAGCCATAACCATTTAACCATTGGAAACGCCACAACAAATTACCAGCGATGAGTTGCGCCGCATCAGCGGCCACTTTCAGGAGAAGTACGGCTTGGCCATGGACTCGCTGACTGCTGCCTTACTGAATGAAGTGAAAGCGAAGGGACAGCATAATATAGAAAGTCAAAAAGAACTAGCCGACAAAATAATGAGTGAGATAAAGGCAGTAAAAGGAGCCATCAAACCCCTCGTGACAGAAAACCCTTGGGTTGCGTTTACCTACGGTTTCGGCAAGCATGCCTGGGCCTTTACTACAGTAGTCCTTCTGGGTGTCGGCCTACTACTGCACCACAGTAGGGAAACCACCAAAGCAGAATACCAGCGGGCACAACTGGTGTTAGAGCGCTATCCGAATCTACCAATGCTTGAACCACTCATCAAGTCGGCCAAAATCGTGCAAAAGGATCAAGGGGCTTTTTTAGAATTAGCACCGGCAAAAGACAGGCTACTGCTAGGCAGGAATTATACAGTTGACCCATCAATCAGACTGCCAGAAAGCGCCCAAAAGGTATTTGTACCATTGAGTTTCAAATGACTAAACTTGCTGTTTTTCATGCTATTGATAATAAGTAACGGCGCGTACATTCTTTTCTCATTCATTGCCTTTATCGCTTACGCTTTCATTTACCTTTTTTTCGTAGGAATGTTGAACGGAGGGAAGGCGAACCTGCAAAACCGTCCAGAGGTAACCGGGTATGAATCCCTCAGAAAAGGTGATCGAAATATCGGGGAGGAAGATAGGATTACAATCGTGCGACTAACCAATCCTGGGGATGAAGATGGTGAGAGTGGATCCACCTATGATTACGAGGCAACTTTTTACGGCAATGAATCGAACTATGAGCTATTCGAAGATCCAGAGGTACCTTCTGGTCCAAAGGATAATAAGGCAAATAGCCCAGAGGCGTCTCCGCTTACCGCCTCGGAGGAGGAAGAAAGTGATGAGGATGATGAATGGCCTACCCTGAAAAGCGCCATTGAGTGCAGAATGGATGATTCAACCGCTGAATTGACATTAAGTAATGACATTGTTGGCGATCTGACCGCTGAGGAACTTGTTCACCTCACCACTATCCGGGTAACTACCCTAAACGATGCTGAACTATATCCCGAGTTGGTGGAAGAATGCAAGGCTGCCAATAAAAGAGTCAATGAATTAGTTCATGAGACTGGAAAGAGGGTCGAGGAGATTGTCTCTACCCTGCTTACTACCCGGGAAAAAGTGATTTTCAACGCATTCCCGATGGTAAAACACAGTCAAGCTGCTTAAAAGAACCCCCTTCAACCAATTCAAAACCAATAATCTTATGACCAAGCTATTGCAAAAAAACATCCTTACGGTACCAGCAATCCTTCTCTCTTTTGGAGTGGTTCTCGCCCAAAATCCTGGTATTCAGGCCGGTGCTCAGGCAATTCAGCAAGCTTCCGCCGACCTTCAGGCTTACTTTGAACCCGTTACGACCCTAATTTACATCATAGCCGCTCTCGTAGGGCTGTTTGGGGGATTCAGGATTTATTCCAAATGGCAGAATGGAGACCAGGACGTTCAGAAAAGTGCCATTGGTTGGGTTGGGGCCGTCTTATTCCTACTGTCGATCGCTGCCATATTACAAGCTGTATTTTTTACCTAATCGGAAGAGCCTTTAAGCAAATAAATCATCTATCGCATGATCCTAAATACCATATTTTTTAACTTATTATGCCAGGCGCAGCATTACTTAGGTAGGGGAGAAGGTGCCATCGAGGGTTCCATCATTGACCGTTACATCACTGATCCCATTTCCAACAATCTGGACGTTTTTTCCAATTTCGTTTTTGCGGTTTGCGGGATCATGGGGTTGCTGGGTGGACTCAGGATTTACACTGGGGCCATGAATGGTGACGACGACGTGAAGCGTCACGCCTTCCGGTGGCTGGGGGCTATTATAGCACTCTTTGTCATTGGATACACTTTACAGAGCCTTGCTTCCGCACAGAAGCCCATGCAAGGCGATGCTAATGTCAAGAGTTTCATGGAAAAATAGAAGGCTACAATTATGGATTTGACCGCCGCCTGGACAATCTCGAAAATTATTGCTCTGACGATCATTGCCGTATCGGGTCTCGTCGCAGGAATGAGAATCTACCAAGGCATGCAACGAGGTGATGATTTCGAAGCACCGGCCTTAAGATGGCTAATAGGGTTAGCTGGGGCTTCTGCTCTGGTGTATGCCGTCGAGTCGTTCATCTACAATGATAGTGGATCGTGGGCGAGTTCAGGTTCAGCACCCCATTTCGTAGCATTGAGCTATGCGGCAGAAGCTCATCAGGACGCATTATATCTGGGACTAGCCATGGCCTTATTCTGCCTGATCAGGGTGTACAGCAAAATCCAGAAGGGCGAAAATGACATTTACGAATATATGTTGAAATGGTTTGGCTCACTGATGTTCCTTTTTATGATGGGCTGGATAATCGATTCAATTTTAGGCTGAAACCTTAGTCAGATATGAAGAAGTACTCCATTTATCGAGGCATCGACAATGAGATTGAGTTCAAAGGATTGCGAGGGCGGTATTTTTATTACGCCGCTGGCGGTGCGGTAGGATTTATCATGACTACACTGCTGCTTCACATATTGGGTGTTCCAGTTCTTTTAAACATCGTATTTCTAGGCTTGGGCTTGTTGGCTTCCTTTCTCATCCCAACGAGCTACAATAAATCGCACGGACGATGGGGATTTGATAAGCTGCCCGTGCGGAGCCTACAGCCGAAACACATCGTGCGGTACAGATTGATCAGATCAATAGTCAAACAGGAGATAACCATAAAGGGGAGAAAATCATGAACAATCGGGTAAAAAGGTTTGAGGAGATATACCCCATTTTCAGAATAGACAAGGAAACGGGGATAATGATTTCAGTCAACTGCGATCTTACAATGGCCTTTGAAGTAGTGCATCCTGAAATATTCACCTCGTCTGACGGTGAAATAGACATTCTGACGGAGGCCTACGTTAGCGCGATAAAAACGCTGCCCGTAGGCTATATCATGCATAAGCAGGATTGGTATGTTTCCCAGGCCTACGAAGCAGATCTTAAAAGCCCCACAATTAGGAACGGGAACTTTGTAGCCTTTGATAATGAACTGCATTTTGCCAAACGCTCTTGCATTAAGCATAGGGCCTATATATTCATTACCCGGCCAAGTAGCGATATTAAATCTCGTTCTTCCAAGCACTCTTCTTTACTGAAAAGGCACCTGGTGCCGAAAGAAGTACTGTTACCCGAGACATGGGAAGTCTTTTTAGACTCCTGTGAACAGTTCGAGTATCTGTTGAATGGTTCCGGGAAAGCAAGCATACGGCCATTGGAAATCGAAGAAATTGTCGGTGATGCCAGCAAAACGGGTTTGTTGGAAAACTACACGAGTCTAAGTTTCGATGACAGGAGTCTGCATGAGGTGGAGACGGCCGTGGACGGATCCATTCAAATCGGTGGCAAAACCGCCTTCACTTACGTTATCTCTGAGTTGGGCGTTTTTCCGCCAGTCGTGACTAATTCTGTCATTTACGAACCGTATTCATCCGAGCGGTACAGCATCCCGGTAAGCACGGGCGCGTTTTTGGGATTGGGACTTTCTTTCAATCATATCTATAACCAGGTCATCCTGATTGAAGACCGGGACGCCCTTTCAAGGAAACTGGTTTCGGAAATAAAAAGGCACACCTCATTTTCAGAATGGGAAAAGGGAAATCAGGTTTCCATGGGGTACAAGGACGAATATCTCCTCGAGATGGAAAAAAGTGCAAGGACAGCGGTCAAAGCACATTTCAGTATCATGGTCTGGGATAGGGATCGAGAAACGGCGGAGGCTCTTCGCGCCAGCACGGCGTCTGCCCTTAGTAATATCGGAATTGTCCCCAGATTGGCCAGACACGATGTTTCGACGCTTTACTGGTCTTGTACTCCCGGTAATATTGGAGAACTGGGCATAGACAATCTGCTTACTTCCTTTATCGAGGAAGCTGTCTGTCTGCTGGCCATCGAGACCAACTACAATGATGCTCCTTTTTCGAAGTCTGGGATCAGAATGACCGATCGTTTTGGCAATCCCAAAATGGTCGATCTATTTGATGAGCCCTTGAAAAAAGGATCTATCTCCAATCGAAACACTTTCATTGTTGGGCCCTCGGGATCCGGGAAATCCTTCTTTACCAATAACATGGTGTATTACCTACTTACAGCGGGTATGCATGTAAGCATTGTGGATGTTGGCCACAGCTACCGCAGACTGTGCGATGTCATGGGCGGAAGGTACGTAACCTACGAAAAGGAGAACCCGATCAGTTTTAATCCGTTTTACTTTAAAGACGAAAGCCCTCAGGAAGAGGATGAAGATGCGTTGGCCGAGCTCCTTTTGTCACTGTGGAAATCGGATAATGAAACGGTGACAAATGCCGAGCTTACGACGATTCGGGATATTGTTCACAACTACTACCATATCCTCCGTAACAATAGGAACCACTCAAACCGAATGTTCCCCTGTTTTGACACTTTTTATGATTTCACAAAACAAACCTACCCGGATATATTTTCTGCAAACGGGGGACGGGAGGGACGGGAGTTTGATTTGACCAACTTTCTCTACTGCCTGAAACCCTACTATCGGGATGGGCAATATGGGTTTCTCCTGAATTCACGCGCTAATATAGACCTCATGGATTTGCCCTTTGTCATCTATGAACTAGATAACATAAAGGATCACCCGGTGCTGTTCCCAGTCACGACCATTATGATTATGAACACCTACGTTAGGAAGTTATTCACGGTGAAAGGTGTGATTAAGGCACTCATTATAGAGGAAGCATGGAAAGCGCTTGCAAAGGAGAAGTTTGCCAACTTCCTGAGATGGGCTTCCAAGACAGTCCGAAAACACGATGGGGCATTGATCGTAGTGACCCAGGAACTTGACGACCTGGTGGGCAACGAGGTGGTGAAAGACGCCATTATCAATAATTCCGATGTAAAGGTGCTACTGGATCAGAAGAATTACGAAAATCGGTTTTCCGAGATCGAGGGCCTTTTAGGCTTAAGTCCCAAGCAATCCGCCATTGTCCAGAGCGTAAATCGCTCCCTCGACCACAAGCGACCGCCCTATCGGGAAGCCTGTGTCATACTCAAGGATTTGACCAAGGTGTACGGAATCGAAGTTTCCCCGACCGCCTACGCGGCTTTCACCACCAAGAAAAGCGAGGTCGAGCAAATCCAGAAACTGGCAGAAACTGCTTACAAAGGAAACACCGAGAAGGCAATCCGGGCGTGGAGTAGAGGAGAGCGAGCGGAACATTTTGCGATGGACTAACTCTACGACAAATTTCAAAAGTGACACAGTGTCACTTTGGCCCGAAGGCGATCGGATTTAAAACCAGAATATAGTCAAACTTCAAAGCCCATTTTTTGTGAAAACATACCGCCTAAACCTCGCTTTTCTACTCTTTTGTTCATGGATAGGAGCTTACAAAGGTTTCGCCCAAATGGTGACCTATGATCCTATACACACTACCGTAACCACCATCATCAAGTTTTTCCAGGAACCATCCTTTGGCCAGCTCGTGGGAAACGTAAAAAAACTGGTGCAAATCTCCAAGTTCGTCCGACAGGTGGGTAGGGGGATGGATCTTGCCAAAGAAGCCCGCACCACGCTTTCATTGATTAACAACTACGGCCGGGTCATGGCAGCTGACAATCACATTCTATCCACCGAGTACAGCGTCATATCAAAAGACTTCGTGGCTTTCGGCAAGGAGGTAGCCGCCATCACAACCGACCTGGCGGAAGTTGTGCAACAGAAAAACTCCACTATGGACGACGGTTCCCGACTGCGTGGAATCAATGAAGCTTCAGACAAATTGAAACGGTTGAACGGTGAAATACGCAGATACGTGGGACGGATAAACTATATCTCACTACGGAGGTCTTTCGGTGTGGAAGACAAAGCGGCTACCGCTCGCTTGTACAATATTGCCGCTGACGTTACCCATAACGGTGGAAGTATCTTTTCGGGTGTGGACGAATTCCCCGGCTACACCTATGGCAATGAATATGACAACGAGGAAGTAGATTTTGATGTTGAGCGGAAAATGGCGCAGGAATCCGCCATGATCCAGCAGCAGCTTTACCAGGAGTACAACACAAAGGTACAGATAGCCGAACTGGAAGCAGAATCCCTAGCCAGCTTACAGATTCCCAAGACAACAAAAACGGGATTCTTCAATATCAAAATGAGGGAGGGTGCTTGTCCTATGATTCCTCAGCTTACACCACAGAATACATTCTTTGCCACTACCATGCACTATGATTCTACAAGTGGGGCGACTTTCACCACCCATTATGAGGACAAAGGCAAGAATGCCTTCGATAAAGCGCTTAAGGACTGGGAGTACCAAATGGAGGAGATATGCGGTCCTCTCTGGGATGCCTATGAAAAAAGAGTTGATTTGCAGAGAAGCAAGATTATCCAGGAAACGGTGACGCCACTCAAGAATCAGTATACCAAAGAAATGAATGAAAAGCTGGATGCTGCCAACGCCACCATCGCCGAAAAATACAAGGGTCAATCTACTACTAAACCAAAACCACAATGAGCATCCTATCCATCCTGGCCTTTGGTAGTACCGACCTTTTGAAGGTCATCGATGCAATGTACGCCAAGGAAATTGCTGAGAACACGTACAATAGTGGAATCGGCGTCGAGCTTATGAACGCTTCCCGGGCTATAGCGGGCATTGCCGGACTGTTTTACATTGCCTCAAAGATATCCAGTCAAATTATCAGAAACGAAGGTATCAACTTCATTCCGCTGTTACGCCCCTTTGCCCTTATGATTCTGATCGGACTTGTTCCTCAGATTACCACACTCATCGATACGACCTTTCAAAAGGTAGCCGTTGCGGCTCAGGCAGATAACGAATCAGTCAAGAATCGCGTGGCCATGCTGCAAAAAAAACGCGAAGACGCTGTAAAGAAAAAGTGGAAGCAAATCGAGGACAATGACGATGCCTACGCCATGGAGTTTGGTGAACCGGGTGACGATATGTTTGCGGCTGTAACCAAATCATTTAACATCGCGGTCGGCAAAATGTCGGATGATTTCAAATCTGCCCTGTATGACTTCACCCAATCCATGCTGTCGCTCTTGGGTGACATTGCCTATATTATTCTATACCTCATTTCGGCGGTTTATCGAATAATACTCAGAATAGTAGCGCCTCTGGCTATTGCCTTCGCTATTTTCGATGGTCTGAGTAACAACGTCTTGGAATGGTTTGGTAAATACGTGAACTACGCTCTTCTTCCAATGGTTGCAGGCATTTACCAGAATATCGCAGTAACGCTTAACATGGGTTTTCTGGACGAGATGATGGCCTCTGGGGATATGTCTACCACCTTACCTTCTCAGGATCCTTTTGCGTTTGGGCTGGTATATACTGGCGTCCTGATCATCCTACTGGTGCTTTACATGCAGATACCATCCATCACAAACATGATTATGGTAGTGGGAGGATCATCAGGAATGATTCAGGGGCTAACTGGCAAAATTGCTTCAAGTACTAACTCCGCTGGCAGATTTGGAAGCAAGCGTATTTCCAGCGGAACAATGGCTACTTCCGTATTAGGTACTTCGGGCCCAATCGGTTCTATAATCAAGGACACGGCAATTAACCGAATGGGTGGTGGTGGGGGGGGGGGCCTTCCCGTGTCGGGGGATTTTTCTCGGCTGCCAGGGGGCCGTCTCGTGGTTTTTCAAATAACTCAAAGCAGAGCAACTAATGGAAAGAAAATCAATTTACGAGAGCTTTATGAGAATTCAGTTGGAGGCAATCGTGATTTCGATACTTTCATTGATGATGACAATCGGTTGTGTTGTTTGGTGTTATAAGAAATTCAACGCAAAAACTAGCGTGACTTACATCCACAATCATGGGGTAACGTTACAGGTATTCGACGATACAAAAAATCAAAAGACCCTTTTAGAATAAGTAAATGAAGGAATTGCTCGATTTGGAAAAAGGCCATCAGCGCGCTAGAGTGCTAGTCATGACTGTTGTGATTGGTTGTCTGCTCACTTGTATCATTTCAGTGATAATGGCCTACAGGCATTCCGCCGATGCCTCGAAAAGAATTTTTGTCGTGAACCGGGGAGTTGCTCTTGAAGCATTCAGCGCTAATGTTATGGAGAACAGACCGGCCGAAGCCATATTTCATGTGACTCGTTTCCATGAACTATTTTTTACTAACCCGCCTGATGCCCGTTCTATTGAAGCGAACTATGTGAAAGCCTCTTTCTTAGCTGATGAGTCCGTGAAAATGACCTTTGAACGACTGAAAGAGGACTCTTTTTACCAAAGGCTCATTCAAACCAATACCAACCAAAAAATAGTGGTGGAAGACGTCGAGCTTGATATGAAGAAATACCCTTATAGGGTGCGAACTGTCTTCAAAGTAATACAGGAACGAGCAACGAACAAAAGTACGCGGTTATTGGCTTCGGAAGCGTCCTTAGTGGATGTTACCCGGTCTGAAGTAAATCCACAGGGGTTTTTGCTCAGGAATTTTCGGATTACACAGCGTAGCGATGCTAAAGAGGAAACCATAAGGTAATTGCCATGGGAGCTATCAGACAACGTGTGAAAAAAGGAAAAAACGAATTCAGGCTTTCAGGTTATGAATTGGGTGCAGGCATTAGGAAGGCGATCAAAGCCAAGACACGATCTACTGGTAATGCCCTGAATTCCCTTCAGCATAGGATTGGAGTGCGTACCATGTCTCTTTTGCTCGCCATCATCTGGCTGGTGGCTTTTTACTACTTCGTTGATTTATTGTTTCCATTCATTTGAATAAAAAATGGATAAGACCACCCAAATAAAAGCTGAGAAGGCTAAGCAGCTTTCAAAGCCCTCCAAGCACCTTTTTGTTTTATTACTTCCTGTACCCATCTTGGTTGCGGTGGGAATCATGGGTAATATCCAAGGATGGATTGGAAAGCCCGAAGAAGGGACGAAGGATGACCTTGGGTTGGCCATGACAGTCCCCGACGCAAAGGTGAAGGATTTGGAAAAAGTTAAGAAGTACGGGAATTATTCAGTGGAAACTCCTATGAACGATGTCAATGGCTTGGGTATCTCTTTTGACGACAACTCCAACATCAATTCCAAGATGCTGAATGGAGAGACGGGCAATTCCTTAGGAATCGCTTCAAACACTGACAAGGCCGTAAATAACCTTACGGCAGAAATGGGGGCTAAATCAAAGAGAGGAGGCTCTGTCGCATCCTATGAAGTCAATCTAAGTAGTCAGCAAAAAAAGAATCGAGTTTGGGAAAATAGTCACGCGCAACAACGAGGCCTCAATCGAAATGTCAATACTACAATTGATGCCATATACCGAAATCCCTTACTCAGCCAAGAGGAACAATCGGGACAAGATAGAATGGGTATCGAGGAAAGGCAGAGAATCCAGGCAAATGAAAAACTTCTTGATCTTCTTGACAAACAGATACAACAGCAAGGGCAACCGGGTACAGGCACGTTAGTGACCCAGGATAGAACACCTGTTTCTTGACGTGCTAATTCTACTACGACAACCGCAATCCACAAGGTCGAACCGTACCATGGAGCAATAATCGGTACCAATGGCCGCGAGGGTGGCAACTCCTTTTATGGACTCAATGGTCAAAAGGTAAGAAATACTCGACCATCGAAAACAAGTAGGTCAATTAGTGCAGTTGTCCACGGTGATGGGAATGAGATTACTATCACTAACGGCTCCTCAGTGGCGATAAGAATGAAGGAAGAGTCAGTAATAGGGATTGAGGGTGAGCCGCTCATTCTTCCTGAGAACTCGCTTGTTTATGGCATATCAAGGATTAATGGTGATCGTATATATATTACCGTTAGTTCGATCCGGATGGATAACTATATATATAACGTTAAAATGGAAGCGTATGACCTTGATGGACGTAAAGGATTGTACGTCCCAGATATGAATCTGAAGCAGCGCACAAATAACTCTGTTGTCCAGGGTTCTACCCAGCTTGCCAGCCCAGGCTATATCGTGGGCGGTTCCGTTGGACAGCAGGTTGGCGGCCAATTGGCTTCACAAGGGGTTGGAATGGCTCTCAATGTCGGAAAGAATATCCTGACCAAAAAAGTCCAACAACCGAAAGCCCAAATAAGACCCAACTACCAGATATTATTGCGATCCGGGACGGTAACGTCGGAAATAAATTTAAACGAAGATGAAGTTTATGATGAAAATAAAACTAATTAGAATGAAGCGAAACAGAGTCATGTGGAAGACGTTGAATCTTTTCTGGACAATTTTAATGTTTGGCCAGGGGGGCATTTCACAGATTGCTGGGAATGACTCAATTATTTCAAACAGTGCTATGTCGTCAACCTATTTGAGAACGATTGAGATTGAACCGCATCCTTTTATTCTTCCAATTGCCAAGGCATCTGTACGGGGGAGCTATCCCATCGAGCTTTCATACAGCAAGACAACACATATCATTTTCCCGTCTAAAATACAGGATTTTGATGCGGGGAGTGATGTGGTGATCGCTACAGTGCCGGAAAAACTGCTGAATGTGCTTCGTGTGAAATCTGATGCCAAAGGCTTTTCTGGTGAAACAAATATGACGGTGTTCACAGATGACGGTGGGCTTTTCAGCTTCCTGATTCGGTATAATGATAACCCCGAAGTTTTCAACATTAACATTTCCAACAACATAGCTGCCGACAACCAAGCAACCCATTCTCTTGGTATTGGACAGAGTTCCAATAATTCTCCAAACACTTACTTGATGGAGGAAGGAGGCTATTTGGAACAGTCGCTCATTGCCTCATCACTCGAAGTATTAGTAAGAAAGGATTTTATCCGGCAGTTAGGAGCGCGTAAAAGCGACATGAATGTGCTTTTGAAAGGGATATTCTTGGATGAGAATAATGTCCTGTATTTGAAATTGAATATGAAAAACAAGAGCCTGATGCCCTATCAAATAGACTTTATCAAGGTTTTTGTTCGGGACAAGAACCATATTAAGAGAATGGCTGCTCAAGACAATGAGATTTCGGTTCTAATGGATTATCCCATGAGTATTACGCATCTGAACGGATTACAAAACCTTGAAAAGGTAATTGCTATCCCAAACTGTACCTTGGCTGATGGCAAGACGATGGAAATCGAGATTTATGAGAAAGCAGGTGGAAGACATCTAAAATTTCAGCTGGGTAATGATACTTTGCTAAAAGTCAAAAGATTATGAATTATGTAGTATTTAGAAAAGATCTCAATATCTATTTATCGGACTTTGAATACAATGATCGAAAGCACTTGATTCACTATATTTGAGTAGTGATGACAAATTTTAAGAGGTTTGTGTTCACGCCCTGGCGGTCTGTCAGCCGTCAGGGTAATTTAAGTTCGGCAAGGTCCTATGAAACCCTTGCAGCTGAGAAAATCGTTCTTACGGGAACATAGTCGTGGTTGGCTTCAAGAAGGTTTCTTGAATAATGACCTGATGACATCATTTCCCAGCAATCCAATGACTGTCAAAGCAGATGTCCCAAATGCAATTAAGATAGCATTTTGAAATACCTGTACCATAGATAAATATGATTATTTGCGTGTTGATTGAATATGTGCTGCTCAACCGATAATGATGGTTGATTGAAATAACAATAAATCCATGTTTCTGTTTTATACAGGCCATTTGACGACAAAAGTCCACTGGTCCTGGTGGACTTTTGTCGTTGTATTATCCTTGCTATATGGCGTCAGGTTGATAATTGTATCATTTTATGGACTCAAAGAGACCTAAGGACCGTATATGACGACAAAAGTCCACTGCCCCTAGCTTCAACTATTATTTTTGAACAAAATTTATAGATTGGATAACGGCCTGATTAGCAATATTCTATTTTCAACTAGGAGACGCACTGACTGTTTATTTTGCCTTCTTAATTTTTAACTATTAATCTTAGAACGCCTTTACGTTTTTTTTTTATTTTTTATTTTCTATTACAGTCAAGGTAAATCGCTGATAAATAACATATTATAAACACAAAGAACGACAAAAGTCCACTTTGGACACGACAAAAGTCCACTTACAGGACGACAAAAGTCCACCAAAAAAACGACGATAGTCCACTTTGGACACGACAAAAGTCCACCATATGACGATAAAAGTCCACTTCTTGAAGACAAAAACCGGATATAGCGACAAAAGTCCACCGTTGGAAGGCAAAAACGGCATATGACGACTAAAGTCCACCGAGGGGTGCCTTAAAACTGCGGAGAATATCAATATGGTTAAATTAATGCAAGGATATGACGAAAAAATACTTCTTTTGTCGCTATATTGAATAAATATTTATCGTAATGGAAAAGCACATCACCAAAAAGGCCACTCAGCATAATCATCTGGTCAATGCGAAGTTTGATATGTCAACTTACGAAATGAGACTTTTCATTTCACTACTAGGGCGTCTAAGCAAAGCCGACACCGAATTTTCCGAATGCCAGATCCATTTAACCGATTTCATGGATAAGGCTTCGGGTGGTAAAACTTACCAAATTATCAAAGATTCCTGTGTCAGCCTGAGCAAGAAAGTAATTCAGATCGAATCCTTGGTGGAAGGGAACAGTGGGGGAATGCGAAAGAAGTTTATCGTGCTACCGCTCATGGCGATGGTTGCATACCAGGAGGGGGAGGCAACAATTACGGCACAGTTTAACAATAAACTGAAACCCTACCTGTTAAACCTGGCCGGTAACTTCACTCAGGCGGAGATAAAGCAGTTATTCCGATTGAAGAGCTTTTACAGTTATCGGCTCTATTGGCTACTAAAGCAGCACCAGGCCTTTGGCCAGCGCTACATCGAGATTGATGAACTCCGGGAAATGCTTAATTTACGGGAGAAATACGAAAGATTTCAGGATTTCAAATTGAAAGTGATCAACGCTGCTAAGAAAGAATTGAAAAGCAGTGATATGGCCTTTACTTATGACCTGGTTAAGAAAGGCAGAAAAGTAGAAGGAATAAGGTTCTATTTTGCCACGAGTGCATCACTAAAACCTTCTCCCGACATAGACTCAGGACAGCAACAGCTATTTCCGGAAACGGAGAGTGAATCGGCAGCCCAGATCGTGGCAGTGGAAGTACCGGGAAAGGTGCCACCCAAAGAGATCCTGGCAAAGTTAAAACTTTCCAGCCTGCAAATTAACCGCATCCTTCAACGCGTACCCGCAGATCAAATCTACAAAACCGCATACGATATTAACATCACGCTATTGGATAATCAGAATCTGAACCCGGCGGCGTTTTCATACAGCGAGTTCGAACGCCGGTATTTTCCGAAGGAGTAGGGTAGTGAACAGGGCAGTATTGCGGCCCTACAAAGGGTTGTGTGCCTCAGCAATAAGTCTACGCAGTTCTTCATTTTCAATAGTATAGCGTTGGAGCAAACCTTTCAAATGGGCGTTTTCCGAAAGAAGCGCCGAAATCATTTTATCGGTTTCCTCGTAGGGTACCGTTTCTTCGCCGTTTTTCGCCTGATTGGCGTATCCTCGGCAGGTGGAGGAACAGTATTTAGCCGTGGAGCGACTGGCGAAGTAAACAGTCCCACACCAGAGGCATGTCTTTTCGAATACTTTGGCGTTATGCTTGAATTCGGATCTATCTAGTTTGGGCATAAAATTAGACGGCTTTATAAGTCAAAGATATTAATTAAATTTGAACAGAAACAATTTTATACTGTTATAATTGCGTTTTAATAATGGAAATTATTTCTAATTTATCATTATCTAGCTTCTTAGATTGAAACTACCGATTTAGACAGTCAGCCGCTGCTGCATATAGTAAATTGGAATTTATACATAACATTTGATTTCACCTACCTTACTAATAACCGCTTAAAAGTCCCTTTTTTTGCCCTATTGCTTCCAGTTAGCATTGCGCCCTAGGCCAATAATGGTGGCAATTTCATTGGCAGTCTTCTTTTTACAGCATCACGACTATTGAAGCTTTTTTGAGTGCTTCTGGGCTTAACGGGGTCAAACGGTATTACGGGAGCGATGAAAACTTGTGCAACGTTTCCCACAACACACTTAATACATTTTTGATGCTGGTCAGGCTTACGGCGGGCCCGGCTGAAATTTACGGCAGAATCATTACTTTTATTTTCCTTTTAAATGCAATCATGAGCAAGATTCACTATTTCAAACGCCACAATAAAGAATATGCCTGGCATTACTACAAACTGTCCGACGACAACCGAACACCCTGTTACGAAATGATTGTTTTTCTCACTGACATTCCTGGCATTCATTTTATGGAAATGGATCTGACCTGTTGAGCCACAAGACGTAGTATGACGCCCTCTGGGAAGTATGTGCGGAGATTGACGAGGACGAGTACAAAATGGCTTGGCAGCAGGCCACGGCTGGCAGATTCGATCTTTACCTTAATGGTCAGCGTGTGTCCTACGCAGGATAGGCATGCGTTAACAAGGTGCTTCTCTAACTCAAACAGATGATAATAGACACTAATCAAATTCGGCAATGAACAGCTTCTTTATCCTTTTCCCAGAACCTACGGATCCAGGAGGCTTAGAATTGAGTACACCCATATATATATTGCAACCGAATTATGTAGTAAGCATGTTAGGTCGTTGGAATAAATTATTTAATTAAATAGAAGTTCCACAATACAACGCAAACTTCCACGGCCTTCGGGCATCGTCGGCATAGCGGCGCTTTGGGACTAACAGGGGTTCAACAATCCATACCTTTCTGAACCGGTCGCTGAGTCTACCTGCCGCTATCGCTGCACGACCAGAAACCAGGTTCAAAAAGTAGGGCCAGCTCAAAAGAAAGAGTACCTTTATGGACCCGACTTAATGGCTCTTTCACCTGACTGTCCCATGAACCAGACCTTTGGTTACGCTCGTGTCTCGACCGCCGACCAGAACACCGACACCCAGCTCGACGCGCTCGGGAAGTTCGGCTGCGACCGCATCTTCCAGGAAAAAATCAGCGGCCTTTCGGTGCAGCGCCCAGCCCTGGACGAAATGCTCGCCCTGCTCCGCCCCGGCGACACGGTGGTCGTCTCCCGCTTCAACCGCCTGGGCCGCAGCCGCGACCACCTGATCCAGCTGATCGGCAACTTCTCCGAGCGCGGCATCGTCTTCAAGGCCCTGGACCTGGGCATCGACTCGGCCACGCCCTCGGGCAAGCTGGTGATCGGCATCTTCGCCGCCCTGGCCGAGTACGACCGCGAAATGGGATTCTTTTAGTATCTGACCAAAGAATAGCGCTAAGCGGAACGCCGCCCGGGAATTTCAATCATCCTTACGTATTGAGCGCTCAACCGGCCTGATGCTAACCCCGGCGTGACGAAGTATCTTGTACAATGTCCTGCGACTTCCAATCTGAAAGGAATTCATGATTTGGGTTGTAGACTGCTGGCCTAGTTCATAAAGATCCCTTACCGAAGGAGCCATCTTCTGATATTTTACAGCTAATCCCTTTGGTCGACCACCTTTTCTCCCTCTGGCACGAGCCGACTCGAGTCCGGCACGGGTACGCTGCACAATGACATTGCGCTCATGTTCAGCAAGCGCACAGAATATTTGGAACACTAGCAAGCCTCCGGGTGAAGTAGTATCGATAGGATCATTGAGAGACACCAGATGGATGCCTTTGTTGCCAAGTTCTTCAACGAGTTCAATAAGCCCACGTGTCGACCTCCCCAGCCGGTCCAGCTTCCAGATTACGATGGTATCCCCCTTACGTAAGAAACCCATCATCAATTCAAATTCCGGTTTACGGGACTTCGTTCCGGATATTCTGTCTTCATAAATCCGTTCGCAACCTGCCTGACGTAAAGCATCGGTCTGCGAATCTAATGTTTGCTCCTGGGTGCTGACCCGTGCGTATCCTACCCGCATTGATTTTTGTAGTTTGTATCTGATACTCATTAATTCGCAATATACGGTACATTCATAAAGTAGATAAGTTTTGGATACAACTTTTTCACCAGGTTCCGCCTCTTTTCCAGAAGTAAGGAGCTGTACCTGTAAACGAACGTTTTTTTGCCACCACTCCGCCGGATCAAAACTATGCCCGCTGAATTTCTTTCTGATCAAGAACGCGAACGTTATCAAAGCATTCCATCTGATCTACCGCAGGAGGATTTAATCCGGTATTGTTTTCTATCCCCAACAGATCATCTGCTGGTAGCCGGTATGCGGCGTGATCACAACAGGCTAGGGTTTGCCCTCCAGTTGACGGTTATAAGGTTGATGAACCATTTGCCCCAGGAATGGTACCGGAAGGTACCGGACAATCTGATCAATTATGTTGCGGGACAACTGGCCATTGACGATCCGCGATGCCTTAACAATTATGGAAGTCGGGAAAAAACGATCTCGGAACATTCATACATGATCCTTTCGTATCTAAAACGAAGAAGGTGGCAACCCCTAATCGATACGGTACCCCTGGAGCGTTGGCTTTTGGAGCGAGCCTTAGAGCATGATAACGAACATGTGCTATTATCTCTGGCATGTGACTGGCTAAGGAAAGAAGGAATTTTAAGGCCAGCCATTATCGAACTGGAGCGGCTGGTGGTTTCCCTAGCTGATTTAGCGCATCAGGAAACCTATCGCCGGCTTTCGACACTGTTGACCGATTCCTTCAAAGAGGAATTAGACAAGCTTCTGACCGTTGACACAGTCTTGAAGATAACCCCACACAACTGGCTTTCAAAACCTCCGGTTAGTCCAACGGCGAACCAAATCAAACTCATGCTGCATAAACGGCAATATCTTGCCAAGCTCGGTATCGAACAATGGGATACCAGCAGTCTGCATCCCAACCGTCGAAAGCGGCTTGCAGTCCTGGCCAGGAGTAAGACCAATCAGGCAGTGATGCGAATGTCCGGCACAAAACGTTACCCCATGCTGGTTGCTTTTTGCCTGGAAGCATACATTACAATCACGGATTATACCCTGAGGCTTTTTGATGAGTACTGGGAGGATATCTGTGGCCAATCAGCGCGGGAGCTGACCGAGTACCAACTGAAACAAGTCAAGTCCAGGGATGGCGCACTTGTTACTTTGGGAAAGGCTGCCGAACCTATTGTGGATGAGATCAACATTCCGGCTGCCGAATTGAGAGCTAGTATATATGCCAGCGTATCCAGAAGCGAGTTAGTAGAAGCCATCAGTATCATGCAAAGGCTGACCAAACAAGGGCCAAGGACTTTTCACCACTTTCTTGTTAACCGCTACCGATCCATTAAATCCTTTTCTGCCAGTTTTTTGGATATCCTGACCTTCGAGCATGTCTTTGCAGGGGATGATTTTGAACAGGCGCTTCAATTGGTAGCCGACTGGCAAACGAGCAGAAAGCGAAAGAGTCCTGATGAAATACCTATGAAATTCATGCTGCCATCCTGGAAATCCTTCGTTGAGCCTGTAAAGGGGCAAATTGACAGACCCGCTTATGAGTTAAGTGTTCTGGCCCGGCTGCGGGACCGGCTCCGGTCGGGAGATGTCTATGTGAATCACTCCCGGAAATATGCGAGTCCGGATACTTATTTGATCCCGGAAGCCAACTGGAAAGCGCATCGTACCGAATTGCTTACCTATTTAGGCTACAGGGATGCAACACCCTACCGGTTGGATGAGCAAATTTCGGAACTGGAATCACACTTGCCGCTGATGGAAAGAATACTGGCCGATGGCGGTGATATTCGTCTGGATGATGAGGGTGAGCTGGTAGTAACTCCGTTAAAGGCGGATGACGTACCTGATTCGTTAAAAGCGCTTCGGGCAGCTGTCGACAGGTTGTTGCCGCGGGTTGAGCTAACTGATTTGCTGGTCGAAGTAGACAATTGGACAGGATTTTCCAGTGAACTGACAGGTTTGGAGAATGAATCCAAGAGTAAAGACCACCAGGCATTGTTGTATGCAGCACTTCTTGCGGGAGCATGTAATATTCCCCTGGCCGAAATGGCCCAGAGTACAGGTCTTGACTATCAGTCACTTTGGTGGGTGTCGACCAATTACATCAGGGAAGAGACTCTCAAACGGGCTACGGTCCGGCTGGTTAACTATCAACATGAACTTTGGTTGTCCTCCTATTGGGGCAGCGGGGTGTTGTCTTCTTCTGACGGGCAGCGCTTTCCGGTAAGCGGCAAAATCCGTAATGCACAATCCATTCCGCGTTATTACGGTTACGGCAGGGGGTATACGCTCATTACCCATACCTCAGACCAGTATGCCCAGTATGGTAGTAGATCTGTACCGTCGACAATCCGGGATGCGACTTATGTGCTGGATGAAATACTGGGTAACGAGACAGATCTTGAAATTGTAGAGCACACAACAGACACCGGCGGATATACAGATATTGTTTTCGCCTTGTTCGATTTGTTAGGGCTGCTCTTTTCTCCCAGGCTGCGCGACCTGGCAAACCAACGGCTTTGCCGGATTAAGGGAATGGACTTACGGTATCCCTCGCTTAAATTCACTTCAAACTTCCGACCAGAATACGTCCGTGCCAGATGGGATGACCTGCTACGAGTTGCGGCCACACTAAAAAGCGGGTGGGTAACATCCTCACTGCTAATCAGCAAATTACAGGGGTACCCGCGGCAACACCATTTGACGGCACTCTTGCAAGAGTACGGGAAACTGGTTAAAACAACCTTCATTCTGCGATATTTGCAAAGCAAACCGTTGCGCCGCCGCATCCATGCCCAGCTTAACAAGGGGGAGCAGCTGCACGCGCTTCGTGCGTGGCTTTGGTTTGGTGGCGACGGCCATCTCCGGAGGAAACAGGAGGATGCCCAGCAAGAGACTGCCGGCTGTTTGAACGTTCTGACTAATTTGGTTGTGGTTTGGAACACGGCGTATACTCAGGAAGTCCTCAAAAAGCATCAGGAGGATGGGCACACAGTGGATGAAAATGATTTTGGGCATCTGTCTCCGGCCAGGTTTGCACATATTAACCGGTTAGGCCGTTACACTTTTCAGAAAGTCGATCAATTTGAGGAGAATGGCTTACGCCCATTGAGATCGTAAAGTGCTTAGCGCCATTCTTTGTCCATTTACTAAAAGAAGCCCGAAATGATTCTGGAGAAGACCCGCGCCGGCCAGTTGCTGGCCAAGGCCCAGGGCAAACACATCGGCCGACGCGCCGGCGTGAACCAGGAGAATTTCCAGAAGGTGAAGTCTGCCACCCAGAAGGGCCTGTCGGTGGCCGAGATCGTCAACCTGACTGGCATCAGCCAATCCAGCGTGAAGCGCTACCGGAAGGCGCTAGTTACGATTTTACAATAACTTTTCACCCTAAGTCCTTTTGACGAATGTTACTCGAAAACGGAGAGCCGCTAAAAATCATCCATCCACATCGTCCATGAGAAAAACCCTGATCCTCCTATGCCTTGCGCTGACGGGGTATCTGTCCGCCCGGTCCCAGAGCGTAAATGGCGTTTCAATTAGAAATTTGAAATCAGAACACGCCATAATCGCAGTCACTCCTGTTTTGCTGTCTCCCAAAGTGACAATCGATATCGATTTTGGTCAGGAAGATAAAGCGTTGGTCACAAAAGACACCGAAGTTAGGGATGAGAACGACAGGCCAGTTCAGTTCAATTCCGCTGTTGACGCTCTTAACTTCATGAGCACCATGGGCTATGAGTTTGTGCAAGCCTACACGCTGACGAGTTCGAGTAATGATTCCATCGTTTCCACAGTCTATTATCTCCTAAAAAAAAAGAAATTGGAACAGGAAAAGTGATTTTATAGAATCCTCCTAGTTAGCCCAACAATGGGTATAATTAAAAAAAGGTACAGAAACCGTCACGGCTCAAGTGTAGCTGATTCACTCGGGCTGGAAACCATATAGCACATTCTGAAAAGGATTACAAATTTCCAAATCAAGACCTTTTCTCACTTTGGGATGCCTATTCCAGATCAAACAGCACTGCCATTGGACTCTCCTCAGAGAAATCGTACTCTGTGGCACAGGCAGCCCTGTTGTAGATTGACATGATGCCAGGTATGCGTGTTAGAGCGCAGGATCATCACAAGTAGTTCCTCGTACGCTGCCAGCTTTGGGCAAGCCTGTATTTTGTCTGTTAGATGCAGCAGGTTCCAATAGTTGATGGCGTTCATAATAAGTCGTTTGCAGCCTTCTGCGATCAGTTGCTCGTGATAGGTAGTCCAACCAATTGAGCCTTGTATCCAAAAATTATTGGTTACTCCGTCCGGGTTCGCGACGGTTTTTTCCTGTAAGACTCTGTAAGTCATCTCCTAAATCAGACCGGGCTTCATCGGCCAGTTTCTTCAAAGCGGCCACCAGTTCGGGTTGTTGCTCTATTACGTTGTACCGTTCGCCGGGATCGCGTCGCAGGTCGTAAAGAGCCATTGGAAATTGATGTTTTTCATCGGTGGCACCCGGTTTACCATCCTGTCCCGGCAGAAACCCTTCGTAGGTTCGACCCGGATGGGCAAATACCAGTTTCCAGTCGCCCTGCCGAATGGCTTCCAGGCTGTTTTTTCTAAAATAGTAATAGAAATGGTCGCGCGGTGTCAGCGTATCGTCACCCTTCAGTAAGTCCACCCATTCAATTCCATCAATTCGTTTTTTTGGCATCTTGGCTCCGCACAATCGGGCTACCGTTGGCAAAATGTCCATCGTGGTGAGTAGCTTGTTGCTAACCCTGCCAGCAGGCACCATGCCGGGCCAGCGGATAATGCAAGGTACCCGGTTCCCTCCTTCAAACGTAGTGGCTTTCCCTTCCCTCAAACCACCGGTTGATCCGGCGTGATCGCCGTAGTTATACCAGGGACCGTTGTCACTGATAAAAATCACCAACGTATTTCTGTCAATACCTTGTTTTTTAAGTTCATCCATCACCTGCCCAATGGATGCGTCCAATTCGGTGAGCACATCGCCGAAAATACCCCGCTTGCTTTTGCCCCGAAACGCAGCCGAAGTTGCCAGAGGCACGTGGGGCAATGGGTGGGGGACGTACAAAAAGAAAGGCTTGCTTTTATTGCGCCGAATGAACGAAATAGCCTTGGCAGTAACTGTGGATGTGATCTCCCCGGCATCGGCCAGATTCTTGATTTCCTGCTTCTTCTCATTCCCCTCAATCCAATATAGCGGAGGAAATTTGGCGGTCGGATGCAGAGGCCACATATCGTGGGAATACGGGACGCCGTAGTACTCATCGAAGCCTTGCTGGAGGGGCAAAAATTCCTTTCGGTCCCCCAAATGCCATTTTCCAAAGATACCGGTCGCATAACCCCGGCTCTTCAACAACTCAGCCAGCGTCTCTTCATCGGGGTTTAACCCGATAGGTGAATTGGGACCAAGCGCACCGGATATCCCAACCCGGTTGGGGTAGCAACCCGTCATCAGCGCCGCCCGAGACGCGCTGCAAATGGCCTGCGCCACCAAAAAATTGGTGAACCGCGATCCTTCCGTGGCCATACGGTCGAGGTTCGGGGTCGTGTATTCCAACGCACCTGTCGATGACAGATCCCCGTAGCCCAGATCATCCATGAAAAACAAGACGACATTGGGAGGGGATGGTGCAGGTTGCTGAAATCTGGCACTAAGCAGCAGGCCAAGGCCTACCAGGATGCCTGCTCCAAGCAATGGTTTGTAAGAACGTGGAATGCTGAATTTCATATAGTTTCGATTTTCAAAAGATTCTGGATAGTTTCCCTTGGCGAATAAGCAATCGGGCTGAGTTAGTTTGATCCTTGTGCCACCATTTCTTTAAAACCAGCCTTGGTTTTGTTTCAGATTTGCATTGAACTGGATCTGATTACTGGGTACAGGCCACAAGTAGTCCCTGTTTTTGTCGAAATTACGCTGACGGATGGATTGGTTCAGGTAATTTAAAACGGGTTGGTTGTTTTCGATCTCAATGGTCTTCCAGCGTTTTGTATCGCTGTAATATAAGCCCTCAAAAGCCAGCTCAACCCGTCGTTCACGACGTATCTGGCTACGCATTTCAGCCTGAGTGAGACCAACGGGGAGTTCCGGCATATTGACCGATGGTCGGCGTCTGATCGTATTGATAGCACTGTATACGCTGGCATCCGGTCCGACCGCTTCATTTTGGGCTTCCGCGTAGGTAAGCAGAACCTCCGCGTAGCGTATGAGAATGAGATTGATCTCATTTCTATTTTGGGCAGGGGCCGGCTGCGCGTCTTCGTCGGTGAGATTCGTATATTTTTTCAGGCCGAAGCCGGTGGTCGGCACATTATTGGGAATCGTTATCCGCCCGTTGAACTTATATCCTACGGGATACATTGTTTGAAGCAGGCGAGGATCACGATTGTCATATGGTTTCAGCGGATCGTAAAGAGGTGATTCTTCCTTGGGTTTTCCGTCGGTCATCAGATAAACATCGGCTAGATTGCGGGTTGGGGCCGGGCGGTTGAGTACGTAACTGACGTAGTCCAGGCTGTGCGAAAAGCGCGGCAACTGATACTCCACATTGAATATAACCTCCACATTGCGCTCATTCGCAAGCAGAAAGAGATTCCGGTAGCTGGGGAACAAAGTGTACGTTTTGCTATCAATTACGGTTTTGGCAGCTGTCGCGGCTTCGGCCCATCTGCCATTGTAGAGTAAAACCCGCGATTTAAGGGCCAGTGCAGCACCTTTGGTAACACGGCCAAGGTCGTTTGCTGCGCTGTACTTGTCCGGAAGAGCGGGAATCGCCTCGTCTAGATCTTTAATGATCTGGGCCAATACCTCCTCTTTTGAGTTGCGGGGCAGATTCGCTTGAGTAGCCAAGTCGGGCTGATCAACGATCAGGGGCACACCGCCGTAAACATCAACCAGCCCCTGGTAAAAGAAGGCACGCAGAAATTTCGCCTCGCCAATGGTTCGGTTCTTCAGGGCGTCAGTCATATTGGGTATACCGTCAATTTTCGCCAAAAAAGTATTCGTTCGGCCGATGCCTCGATACGCCTGCACCCAACGGCTGGCTATCAGGTCGGTTATAGGCGTGTGCACCCCCCGTGCTATAAGATCCGTGCCGTTGGATTCGTTATAGGCCAGGCCATTTGCGGTAATCAGATCTGTTTCATAAAACCAGTTCTGGCAGTCAAGCAACGTATTGTAGCACCCCGTCAGGCCGGCCAGCGCGTCGGCCTGGGTGTTCCAGAAGGTAACTTCGCTGTACTGATCCTGCGGGTTGATAATCAAATCATTCGTACAGCTGCTTTGGAAAGAAATCAGAAGTGTAATAGCGAAAAATGCTGTAATAAATTTTCTCATGAGTGTAAGCTTAAAACGTTAAATTGATACCAGCGGTGAACGTTTTGACCGTTGGGAACTCATAGAAATTGGTTCCGTTGAGATTTTTCTCGGGATCAAATCCTTTGAGGGGCGTAAATGTGAGCAGGTTCTGGCCGTTGACAAACAGCTTGACTTTCTGAATGCCGATTTTGCTCACCCAGTCGACGGGCAGGTCATAATTGAGCTGAACGTTTTTCAATCGCAGATAGGAAGCATTTTTGAGCCAGAAATTTGAATCACGGTAGTTTTCCGCCGTACTTCCCTCGTAGGTCGTTATGATTGGTAGCGTTGCGTTGGGATTGTCGGGTGTCCACGCATTGGTAAGCCATTCCCTGGTGACAGAGGTGCCAAACCAGAAAGGCATGGCGCCGATTCGCTCCGTGAAAGTGTAAACCCGGCCAACGCCCTGAAAAAAAGCACTGAGTGAAAAGCGTTTGTAGCTGAGGTTCGCGTTGAACTGGTACGTCAGTTTGGGTATGTTCGATCCCTGGATAACGCGGTCTGACTCGGCAATATTATTGTCCCCATTTACGTCCTGATATTTCAAATAACCGGGTTTGGTATTCGAGTTCTGCACCGGAGAGCCATCGATCTCCTCCTGGCTCTGAAATATGCCAATAGCATTGAGGAGATAGTACGAGTTGATGGGTGAACCCTCCGTTATTATGGTGCGATTACCATATATCACGCTGCCTTTCAGATCGACTACTTTATTTTTCACATAGGTGATTCCACCCGTCATGTTCACCTTGAATGCCCTGATATTTTGCGTAAAGCCACCGCTTAACTCGATACCCGTATTGTCGACGGTACCAATGTTTTGTATCGGGCCGCCCAGCGAACCCACCTGAGCCGGGATGGGCACCGTGCTCAATATATCTGTAGTGCGCTTTTTGAAAAATTCTGTCGTGAAAGTAACCTTGTTCCGAAATAGACCAACATCAAGCCCTATGTTACTCACAGTGGTGGTCTCCCAGGTTATAGTTGGGTCATTGTAAGCATTTACCGCCGCGCCGGACGAAATGGTGTTACCAAAAGGATAATCCTCGCCCAGTGCCACCAGGTTAACATACCTGAAAAGGCCAATATTTTGGTTGCCCAGCTGGCCAATAGATGTCCGCAGTTTTAATTCATCAAGCCAGGGGACGTTTTTTAGAAAATTTTCTTCATTGATCCGCCATCCTAACGACACGGAAGGAAAAAATCCCCACTGTCGTCCCGGGGCAAAACGGGAAGAGCCGTCGTACCTGAAATTAGCTTCCGCAATGTATTTTTCGTTGAAAATATAGTTCACGCGACCGAAGAATGATTGAAGGCGAGACTCGGAAGAGGTACCTCCTACCGCCGGGTTTGCAGAGCCGGCGTTCAGTTCCTGAAGCGTATTGCCAAGATACCCTTCATTCCGGGCGTAAAAATTACGACTGCCAAATGATTCACGGCTATAACCCGCCAGGGCTTTCAGGCTGTGTTTGCTGCCGATGAGCCCTTCCCACGTAAGCGTATTGAAAAGAGTGGTATTGAGCGCCCCGGAATTGGTTTGTCGGGTACCCCGGTTGCCCTGCCCATCGAAAGGAATGAGCTGCGGATCGCCGTTTTTTACCTGATAGGTATACACCTCCGGGACAAACTGAGCCGTGAGGTTGTCCGCTTTGTTTATTGCGCCATTGATTTTAAAGTTGATATTGAGGGGAAGCTGATATTCCGCGAAGATATTAACCAGCACCTGCTGGAGAGTCGTATTGTTTTTTCCCTCGTTGGCCAGTGCCAGCGGATTGCGGAATACATTGTGGCCCGGGGTTCGGATAAAGGTGTTGGCGTAACTACCATCGGGAAGGTAAGTGGGATGGAAAGCCTGAGCTTTAAAGGTCATTTCCATCAGGTTAGCTACTCCCGCCACTGGCTCCTTAATGTCTTTGTAGGAAGCATTAATCAGCGCACCAATTTTCAAGCGTTCACTGACCTGGGCCACGGTATTGTAGTTGAGGGAGTAATTCTTTGAACTCGTACCGAGTAGCACGCCTTCCTGCGTCAGATAGCGCAGGGATAGGGAATAGGTGAGTTTGTCGGTACCGGCTGAAAAGCGAATATCATGATTTTGCATGCTACCGGGCCTGAACATGATGTTATACCAATCGTTGTTCGGGTATATATTTGGATCTTTCAGAACGCCCTGTTTGTATTCTTCGATTAGCGCATCTGAATAGTCTACTGCTGTTCGCCCTTCGTTCCGTTGGGCCAGGTTACGGAACTGCATGAACTCCACGGGATCTTTCACAAAATCTGGCAAATAATTTACGTATTGGTTACCTGCGTAGTAATTGTAATCAACCGTGAACTTGCCTTTTTTGCCCCCTTTTGTAGTGATGAGCACTACCCCGTTTGCTGCCCGTGACCCATAGATGGAAGCTGAGGCCGCGTCCTTTAGTACCGAGATACTCTCAATATCAGCTGGGTTTACATTCTCCAAAGGAAACTCAATGCCATTTACCAGCACTAATGGGTTGCTATTATTCAGTGTACCCACGCCACGAATCCGAATCGTAGCGACATCGCGGCCGGGTTGTCCACCGGGCTGGTTAACATAAACCCCATCAACGCCTTGTAGCAATTGGGACGAATTCGTTATCGGGGCGTTTTCCTGCTTACTGAGATCAACCGTGGAGATGGCTCCGGTAAGATTTACTTTTTTCTGCGTCCCGTAGCCAATGACGACAACTTCATCGAGCGAATTGTTGCCGGGCAGCAGCTGTACATCTATTGTGGAGCGATTACCGACAATTGTTTCCTGCGAAAGAAAGCCCACGTAGGAAAAAACCAGCACGATGCTATCATCCGGCACTGTAATGGAATAAAGTCCACTGACGTCTGTAACTGTGCCTCTGGTAGTACCCTTCACCACCACGCTGACACCAGGCAGAACTTCGCCGTTATTGCCGTCAGTCACGCGCCCCGACAGAACCCGGTCAGGCGCAAGATCGCTTTGAAGGAGGGATTCTGTACCAACAGCATGGAGTAAGGGCTGACCACCCAGGGGCGTCGATTTACGTGTATTCGAATCGTCTTTTTTAGGGCTGGCCTGGGGTTGTATAACGAAAGTATGGGCATCAATGGCACGGCACCGGAGACGGGAAGGGCCCAGCGAGGCGTTGAGCTGATCAGCAATATGGCCTTCATAGTCGATTAAAGCTGGCGAGCTGACCACCACTCCGCTCACCAATGAAGCTTTGTAATTAAACTGTACCTGATACGTGGTCTCTAATTGGTTGAGCAGCTGGCGAAGCTCAATTGGGGCAGACCGGGCGTGCGCCGTGGCGGACTGTTCAGCGGGCGTTTGCTGGTTAGCCCAGGCCATCGTTTGGGCTTCCACATCGCTCACCTTGCTCAACACCAGCAGGGCGGTGAGCAGATTTACACGAAAGATAAGTAAGGATTTTTGCATCGGGTAGGTGGGTTTTGGCGGAAAAATTAGTTTAGGAATGATTGCCCTTAGCGGGGCTTATTAAATGGTACTACTTAGGCACGAAATAGACTTGGTCATCCGCTCGCACGGGGTTCATCGCAAACGTTTCACCTACGATCAACAGAGCCTTATCGAGATTGTCGACCGGAAGCTCGCCCCGGAACTCCTGGCCGATAAAGGCTTTATCATTCAGGATCAACTTCAATCCGTACACTTCGGAAAACCGCCGGGCCAGTTCGGTCATGCTGGCATTGTCGAATACGAGCCGATTCTCACGCCAGGCCGTCAGCGTCCGTTGGCGGTCAGGAGCGATTTGAGCAACCAGGGGAGCGTTTTCTTCCCCCGTATAGGCCGCCAACTGCCCTGGCTGCATGGTCTGGATCTCACGGGTGGCGGGGTCGGCCAGCGCAATACGGCCTTCTTCGAGCAACACCTGTGTACGCTGGGGACGGGTGTAAATCGTGAAATGCGTTCCCAGTACTACCACGTCGGCCCGGTGGGTATGGACAGTGAACTTGCGGAAGGAAGAAGTCCGGTCACCGGGCTGTCGGCGCACGGCAAACGCAGCTTCACCAGAGAGCCATACCTGCCGCTGCCCCCGCCACGAAGCGCGCCCGGGTAACCGCAGTTGACTATTTGCGTTGAGCGTCACCACCGAACCGTCGTAGAGCATCACCGTGGTCAGTTCGGCATTGCCGGTTTGTATAAGTCTCTCCCGGAAGAAGTACCAGTAGCCAGAAAGACCCGCCGCCAGCAACAGTGATGCTGCTGACGCGTAAGCCCACTTTGGTACCAGCCGAAATAGCCGCTTCGGCGCAACTGAGGTTTTATCCTCAGACAACTCCGCCTGTAATTTTTGGTAGAGCGCTTGGGTGTAGGTATCCGAGAAAGGCGTCCAGGTGGACTGCATTCCTTGCGCCAGCAGGCGGGCCTGCTCAAACGGGCTGCGCAGGTGGGGGCATGTTTTTAGTAGTCCGCGCCAGTAGGCATCTATTTCCGGGGTGGGACGGGCTACCCATTCTCGAAAGAGGGGATCGGTCAGAAAATCGTCAGCGCCAAAGGGGGCGTAATCGGCGTATTGCTTCATAAAGTAGTGCTTATCTACCCTACAGTGAAGCTTATCCCCCTTTTTGTAGTATGAAAAGGAGAACTTTTTTTATTGAAACAAGAAATATAAAATCAGTATTTGAAACATATCGCTGTCTTTCAGTTCTTTACGGATCAATTTGATCGCGGTATAAATCTGGGATCGGGCTGTTTGATAATTGACCTGCATAACCTCGCAGATTTCTTCATAGGTCAGATCATTGAAGTAGCGCAGATAAATAATTTCGCGCTGCCGGGCCGTGAGTGTCTGAAGTGTTTGGTGTATAAGTGCTTTCCGTTCGGCGTCAATGTCGAGAGAAATAAGTTGATCTTCTGCTGAGGGTTCAGTATCAAAAGGGATACGGTTTTGTCCGGCCTGTTCGCCATCATCATCCCATCCGGATACAAATGGCCGATCCCGGCGGTATTGCGTCCGCAGTTGATTACGCAAAGCTCTAAGCAGATAAAAACGGACGGAGGTAGGTCGGGTAATTCCTTGTCGATAATGCCACAGTTGAACAAAGACATCCTGAATGCAGTCTTCTACTGCTGATAGTGAGCCGTGTATCCGGAGCCCATAGTTGAGCAGGTGTCGAATGTGATACTGGTGTAATTGCTGAAAAGCCTGATGGCTACCGGCCTGAAATTCCTGCCAGAGCTGTTTTTCATCAATTGGTTTTGAATTCATTGGACCAATTGGGTATTTGAAGCTGTTTTTTATAAGTATGAGCGGATAAATCGGTTATATTGAAGGATAAGAACCAAATAATACAGCCTCAGAGACCCATACGCTTCGAGCTGGCAAGTTAATGAAATAATCATCCAAGTCCATTAGCGGAGTAAATGGGGCTTAATATAAATCGTTAACTCGGCTCTATGCAAGCCGGAATTTACTGAAATTTGGTGTTCCTGGCGCATGCTCTATGCTACTAAAAGGAGTTGATAGGTTGGGGTGGGGGCTGAAGTATCAGTGGGGTATTGGACTTTTCCTTGGGGGGTATAGGAATACCATTCCAATAGAGTGCCAGCCATTAAAAGCTCTCAGGCTCCACTTAGATATTTCCAGCGGTTCATATTAGCCCGGTATTGGTCCCGGGGGCAGACACCGCTTTCTGCTTACTCGCTTCTCAGACTCTTCACCGGGTCTACCAGTGCGGCTTTTATTGCCTGGAAGCTGACGGTCAGCAGCGTTAATACCAATGCCCCGGCACCTGCCGCCGCGAAAATCCACCACGAAAGTTCCGTACGATAGGTGTAATTTTGTAGCCAGCCGTCCAAGAAATACACCGCCAGCGGGACGGCGATCAGCAGGGCGATAAGAACCAGCAGCACGAAATCCCTTGACATCAGCCGCCATAAACTGGCGACACTGGCACCTAGTACCTTTCGGACGCCGATCTCCTTGGTGCGCTGCTCGGCTACGTAAGAGGCCAGGCCAAACAAACCCAGGCAGCTGATCAGAATTGCCAGTCCGGTGAAGACGCCGGCGAGCTTACCGATGCGCTCTTCGGACGAAAACTTAGCGGCGTACTCGTCATCTACAAACTTGTACTCAAAGGGCAGATCGGGAAAGTTTTTCTTAAAAACTCCTTCGACGGTGGCGATACTCTTGTTGGCACTTTGGTTAGGGGCTAGCCGGAGGTGATAAAAACGGACGGGTCCCGGGTTGAAATCATACACGGTAGGCTTAACCGATTCGTAGGGAGAGTCCATCACCATGTCGTCCACCACGCCGATCACCTTCATCCCTTTGCCGGGGTCTTGTTCATCACTATCCCGGAGCACCGTGCCAACCGGGTCTTTCAGGCCCATGTATTCCACGGCTGTTTTGTTCAAAAGTACCGCGCTGGAATCGGATGGGAAATCCGGCGAAAAGTCCCGGCCCGTGATAATTTTCATACCAAGCGATTTTACATAATCGGGGGAAACCCAGATCCAGGCGAAACTGGCCTGAAAATCCTCGGGCATGCCTGCCCACTTGAAGCCGCCCCGACCGTAGTACACCTCCGTCGTCGGGTTGCTGGTGGCGGACATTTCTATGACAGCCCCAGAATTAATCAGCTCGTTACGGATGAAAGCATATTTGCCGTCGAATGCGCCCTCGGTCAGCGGAATTTGCACCAGTCCGGCGCGGTCGTAGCCGATGGGACGGTTTTTGGTGAACTGGATTTGCCGGAAAACCGTCAACGTGCCAATAATCAAAGCCACCGACACCGTGAATTGCAGCACGACCAGTACCTTGCGGGGTAAAGCAGCGTAGCGACCTACTCTAAAAGTACCCTTCAAGACTTTAACGGGCTGGAAAGAGGAGAGGTACAAAGCCGGGTAGCTGCCGGACAGCATCGCCGTGACAACAATGAAGAACAAGGAAATACCCCAGAAATAAAGATTTTCCCAGGGAAAAGTAATTTGTTTGTCCGCCAAAGTATTGAAAGCGGGAATCAAAAGTAGTACCAGCAGCATGGCGACCATAAAGGCAAGTCCGACCACCAGGAAGGATTCGCTCAGGAACTGGCTCACCAACTGCGAACGCACTGACCCCACCGACTTGCGGATGCCGACTTCCCGCGCCCGTTTCTCGGAACGGGCCGTGTTGAGATTCATAAAATTGATGCAAGCCAGCAACAGGACAAACGCCCCGATGATGCCAAACAGCCAGACGTTTTCGATTCCTCCACCTGCCTGCACACCGTTCTCGAATGTGGATCTCAGATGCCAGTCGTTCATCGGCAGCAGGAGGAACTGCGGGTTTTGTTCAGCGATCTCGGGGTTGGCCTTTAATTTTATATCCTTTATTTTGGCACTTACTTCTGACATCGTCGCATTATCGGCAAGCTGCACGAATAGCCGAAACGAATTGTTTCCCCATTGGTCAACTGCATTCCTGATCCAGTCGGTATTGGCCACCAGATGCTCCCAGGGAATGATAAAGGTAGTTTCGTGGAAAGAATCGCTGGCTGGAATATCGGCGAAAACGCTCGTCACTTTCAGCTCATGCTTGTTGTCAAACCTTACAATCTTACCAATCGGATCTTCATCGCCAAAAAGCCCCTTCGCCGTGGAAGCCGCCAGCATGATCGAGTTGATTTCCTGCAAGCCTTCCTTTAGGCCCGCCAGAATTTCCAGACTCAGCATCTCGGGAGCGGCAGGTTGCATATAGTTGCCTTCTTTCACCAAGCGCTTATTGCCGTAAGCCACCACTCCGCGCAGTGTCCAGCTACTCATTACGATATGCTGGAAATAGTCGGCATACTCATTGCGCAGCGACATTTCCAGCGGCCTGGGCACGGTGATGAGCGTGTTGATTTCGCCATTGCTAGTGCGGCTCTGCCATACCTGCGCAATGCGATCGTGGTTTTTATGGTAATGGTCGTACGTCAGTTCGTCGTAGACCCAAAGTCCAATGAGCATTGCCACCGCCATACCCACGGCCAGGCCGCTGATGTTGATGAAAGAGTAGCCCTTGTTGCGGGCGAGGTTACGTAAGGCGATCTTGAAATAGTTGCGTAGCATATCAGGATGTAGAAAAAAGGGTTGGGGATATTCACTTGGTTTGCGTTTGATGAATGCGGGGCGCAGGTAAGCCACTACCTCACGCCAGTACGTATGCCGCGCATGAAGCTCACCCAGCCGCCGGGCGCGGCGATGGTAACGTTCGTGCAGGTCGCCCAGCACTTCTTCCCGCAGGTGGGGTGCCACCACCCACATCAGCAGCTTGTCGAGCCAGGGTGGGGGAGTAGAACTCTGGGGACGGTCAGGTTGGGTTGGGGCCATTGGGGATATGAGCTAGTTCCATTCCAATATGATCTGTGGCACAATCCGGTCCCAAAGGCGGGTACGGACCTGCCGCACCTCGCTCAGGATGCGTCCACCCAGCGCGGTGACGGTAAACAAGCGCTTACGCCGTCCTCCGCGTTCGGGGGTGGGCTCCCCCAACTGGGAGATGAGGTAGCCTTTGGTTTCTAACCGTTGCAGGGCCGCATGTACCGCCCCGGTACTGACTGTCTGTCCCGTCTCCCGTTCGAGCTCTTCGGCGATAACCACCGAGTAAGCCTGCGGTGAGCGTACAGCCACGGCCAGTAAAACTACTTCTTCAAATTCGCCCAGATCACTCCGTCGCATAAGTCAAGGGGTAAGGGTTAAGTAGATTGTCTTCGGGTTTCTTCTATTTCCGTATAGAAAATACTTTGCCATCAACCCAACGGGCAATTCCATGCTGGAATCGCCCGTTGGGGGCGGTACTATTGTTCATTATCGGACAGTTTGTGTTCATTTGTGAACACATCAGGAGGGAGCTCTTATCTGTTTGAAAGATTGTACTCCGATCGCCAGACTGCCCAGCTTATGCGGATTATCCGCTTTATAATGGCCTGGGTTCATGCTCAAAAATATTTCGAAAAAATGCCCAAGGGGCCGGCCACGGGCAGATCGTCAGCGAGTACACCGACGTCAAGTCAGGCAAGCGCAATGACCGTCCCGAGCTGATGCGGGCCATCTCCCGCTGCAAGGCCGAGGGAGCCGTGCTGCTGATCGCCAAGCTCGACCGGCTAACGGGGAGTGGCCAACATCCGTACGGAATGTTCCATCAAGCCAATTCTGCAGGTAAAATTACCCAACTTGAAATGGCTGAAGGTTTACTTTGAATGTTTGACCGAGTTTATTGCCCAGAAAAAAGATTCAAAAGCATTCAATCTGTTAAACTTTAATTTAGTAAAGAAAACGAACGGTTTCTTTACTAGTCTCGTAACATGCTGATTTTATGGACGATTCATGCCTGATGGAACATTTGGTACGAATGTGGGCGCCCCCCCGATGTCCTGGTAGATATTACTTCCCCAGAATCCATCGAAATTATGTACAGGGAAGTCGGGGCTTATGATGCGCTGGTTTGTACCGCTGGACCTACCTATGTGTAGTGTTTGATAAGATTTGGATTAAATACGGCCGTTGAGAATTGTCCATACGAAAAGCGTCTGGACTCGGAGGATCCATTGAATTCTCATCGCGATAGAATCAGACCTTTGGCCTGCTTGGCCAACTCATTGTTGAGGACCGGGGGCCAAACGTGTCCATGTACCGAAACCACACCTTGATGCGCTTACCTATACGCACCGAAGGCGACTCGATAAGCTGACAGCCAAGCCGTTCGGTCGGCCAATGCCGACGGATTTTGTACTTTTTTTGATTATACCCTACCGGGCGAATTAGAGCGCTTTTGTGCGATTGATTCTTCTGCCTCTATTAGAATTCGTTAACTGTATCCACTTTAACGAGGACCTCGATTACACCAACCAATATGTTATTCAAATTCTGGAAGTTGAATGCTAACGGATTCGAATTTATCCTTTTCATCAATCGCCCTGATGAAATAGGCACGTTTGCCATCAAATGAAAAAGATGGGTTTACATGCGCTACCCATTCCCATGTTATTTTTGCATTCTTCCATTGCGCCAATAGTGCATAAGGTCGAGTTTCACCTCGTTTGTATAAATATACTCTGGTAAAACCATCCGCCTCAGGTCTATAAAAAGCACTTTCCCCAATGTACCATTTTTTGTCTGGTGACACTCCCACGTGGGTGGAGGTCCCTCCCAGCAATTCCTTTTTTTTGCCATTCAGATCATAACGGAATATCCTATTTTCTTGATCTTCAGTATCTACCCCAAACATACTGGTAGTGTCAAACCAGACCACGTGCATAGGTCGTACCTTGATCCACGTTGGGTTGCTCCCATCTGCCGAGACGATTCCATGGAGCTCATGCCAACTATCCTTCGAGTCACTCCGATAGCGGTAATCAAACATGATTTTATCATTCAAAACGTTTGGCTCGAGATGTAAGATTTTGGTTTCAAAATCCGAGACCTTTTCATTTTGCTTCATGAAAGCAGTGACAACTTCTGATTGCTGAATAATCTGAGTACTTTTTCCCGAAAGGCAATCAAAGACATAGATACCTTCCTCCTCCAAATCATACGGAGTACGTGATGGGTCGGGTATCAAAAGTCTGGCATTACATTTGGAATAAAAAAGGACATTTCCGAACGATTTATGGCCTAACTCTCCGGCAATTTTTCCGAATACGGATGTGCGGGAATTCACATCATATATTTCAAAATCCTTAAAGTAGCTCTCCTGAAATGCAATAAGAGAGTCATTGATCCAAAGTGCATTAGCCCCATTATGGTTGTTGCATGATATATCTTTAATCTTTATGACAACGTCAGTTTGTCTATTTTTTAGCATTACTTCTGCCCGTACGGGAGGGGCTAGATGCCCGCCTTGTGCAATAGCGGGGTACCTAATGAAACAAATGTATTTACCGTCAGGACTTTCTGGGCTAGTGTCATAAATGCTCAGGGCCGTGCTTTCTTTCCCGTTATAAACTGCTCTCACGAAACCAGTGTAATCCTTTTGAGCGATCGCCTCAAAACCGAAAATGAGCAGGACAAATAATAAAGCTTTTTTAAGTACTTCTGAGGATACCATTGGAAGAAGAAATTGTATATATGGTTGCAAATTAAGCTGGCTGACCACGTAGTACTTTTCGCTAAACGGCTGTTCGTGCACATGTACTTCAAAAACGCACTTTATAAATCTTCTCTGGCGCTGACCTCTGGCCGACAATAGATGCGAACAAGACCCGGAATGGAATATTTGTGGCCAATATGAGTCAGCCCAAACGGTCTGCCGTCCTGTCAATCAGATGTTTTTTCCGGTTCAACCGGTTGGACCGAGCTATTGTATTTTTTGGTGATATAAATCGCAATTGCCCTGCCTGACGAAGCACCCTATAAACAGAAATACAGCTCAATAAGGTAATGCATCAGGCAGGGTATACCCTTAGTCAGGCTGAAATAAAGTGCCGGTAATTAACCGGATATCGTGGGAGTAAGGCAATCAGAAGTACCCGCCTTTTTCGGTGATTTCTTTAATAGATTGCCCGTCTTGAACCCATCCGAAAATAATCTTTTCGTTAGCGATAATTTCTTCGGCTCGCATCAATACATCATATGCGATTTCACGCGGAACTACCAGCACACCGTCAATATCGCCCAACACAACGTCGCCAGGCTTAATGGTTACGTCGCCCACCTGAATCGTGACCTGAAAATGGGTAATCAGGCAGCGACCCAAACTTCCGTTCGAAATACGATACTTGTAAAACAACGGAAAATCAGCCTCCAGAATCTGGTGGGTATCGCGGATGCCCCCGTCAATGCATGCTGCTTTCACTTTCTTGCCTTTGGCGGTGGCCGTCATTACGCCACCCCAGAGCGTAGCTTTACTGTCATTGGTAGTGTCCCAAACTACAAACGCATCTTCGTGCATTTCTTCGAGCATCTGGGTGCGAAATTCCATTTCGCCCCGAATCAGGGCATTCGACGCACTTTTAACGGTAAAGGCAAAACCAGCCACGGTCCTGTACTCGCGCAACGGCAGAATATGACCAGGCAATGCCTGATTCAGCAGACAAAATTCACGCAGTACATCATTGACGGCTCCGGTGTAGAGCTGTTCAAAACGCTGTAGTAATTCTTTGCCGGGGATGGGGAACGTGGTGCCGGAAATGCCTTCACGCTCTTCGATCAAATTCTCCAGATTCATCAATCCGACCTCTTTCTTATACTGATCCACACTCATGTTATTCTTTTTTTAAATAGTTTATAATCAATTAAATAAATCAATACCTATTATATCCGTTGTTTACATGTAGCAGTTTTGCTTTCATGCGGTACCGGTCTCCTTATCCCGGTCGAAGAAAAACCATGCTCCGGCTCCAATGCATGCCGCACCGAGTACATACATCACCGACAAACTGGCCAGGCCAGCCGAAAGCCCCAATGTGGGTTTGAGCACGCCAAGTATGTAGGGGGATGTCGCTCCAATAAGAAAAGCGCAGGCCAACACCAGGCCATAGGCCGACGCGCGAATTTTGGGGGAGACTACCTCGTAGAGCGAGGCGACAATATTGGAATCGTACCAGCCCCGGAAAACGCCAAAAAGGAACAGGGCAAAATATGTCACGGCCTGCGTAGCGCTCACGCTCATCAAATAAATAAAGGGAGCGCCGATCAGCAGCCCGAGGCTCTGGACAACCAATCGGCTTTTGGGGTTCCGGGTAGCGTAGCGATCCGACAACCTGGCGCCCCACAGGACTCCGAGGAAAGCGCCGACATGGTGATAGAAAAGCGATGAAAATCCCGCTTCGGTCAAAGTCAGCCCGAATTTATCCACTAGAAACGTAGGCATCCAGGTGAGGAACCCCACGTTGACAAATACCATGCATCCGAAACCCAGCGTGAGCATTACTACCGTGGGCTTACGGAGGATGATTTTCGTGGTGGCCCACAGTTCCGCGCCGCTGGGCGATTCTTTGGCCGTCAGAAGGAGTGGATTGTCCTTCGGAATGCGCAGGAAGACGACTATTGACAACACCACGCCCAGGCTTCCGAAGAGAAAGAAAGCGTTTTGCCAGCCGTAGTTCTCACCGATGTAGCCCGCGATCAGGCCGCTCATGATGATTCCAAAATACACGGCAGTTTGATGAATGGAAAGCGCAAAGGCCCGGTTTTTGGGGTAATTTTCGCCAATCAAAGCATTGGCAGAAGGCGCGTAGAAAGCCTCCCCGCCTCCTGTGGCCACGCCTCGCAACAAAATGAATTGTACCAGTGTACTGCACAGACCCGTGAATAAAGTGGCAACAGACCAGAATAAGAGACAGTAAGCGACAATATTGCGGCGCGAGAATCGGTCACCTATGAAACCTGCAATAGGTACCAACAGTCCGTAGGTCCAGATTAAAGCCGAGGCAATCAGGCCCAGCTGGGCATCGGTAAAGCCCAGGTCATCGCGGATGAGGGGCAGCACGACGCTGAAAATCTGCCGGTCGGCCTGGTTGAGAAAAAAAGCCAACCAGAGCAGGGCCAACAACTCCCATTTATAGCGGGTTACGGGCTGATTTATAGTAGCAGGTTTCGGGGTTTCAATCATACCTTGGTTATATTAAGGGAATATATCGGCTCCCTGATCGGTGCGGAGTGCCGAAGTTTCAATTACAATTTAGTTTCAATATTGGGGGCGTTCCATGCCCAGACTTTAACCCTGGCGTTACCCTTGTTTTCGGGTTCACGCCAAAGTACATCCAACATAATATCGCAGCTCTCGCCTGCTGCCAGCCAGGTGTAGCTGTCATTAGCAGTAAAAGCCCGTTTCGTACCAGTAATGTCGATTTGAGTCATAAAAGCGGGTACTTTTCCCGTATTCACAACACGAACCGAGATCTGGCTTCGGTCATTGGAAATAAGCTGGTTGTCAATAACTTTCAGGCTCAATGCTGTCGCAGTTTTGGCCACGGTAGGTTGTAAGAAGGGCCCTTTTTCCAGCGTAACCCAGTCGATGGGTTCGTCCAGGTATTTTTTGTAAAAAACCGGGTCGGCCATCATAGACAGAACGCGCGGATAGTAAAAGGAACGTGAAACCAGTCTGCCCGCTGTATCACGGTACTCAGCCACGAGGAAGACGAAACGGTTCTCGTAATCAACGGGAATCTGGAAGTCGCCCCCAGTGAGAAGGGGTGTCACAGTAGCTCGGCTGGTAGCATTCTGGCTCACTGTAATCTGCTTTTCGTAAACTTTCCTGAACCCGTCATCATACACCGAAACGGTCGCCTTACCGTTCAGATTAGTCGGCAGGGCGTGCGTAATTTTAAGGTTCAAGGGAATTTTCTCTCCCTTTTTCCAGAGCAGGCGCGGTAGGTCAATTGCTACGTGGGTGGGTTCGTAGGTCCGTTTTAAAAAGTAATAAGGCGCAGCCGCCTGCCCGAACCAGTCCATCAGCTGAATGGCAATAACGGGCCAGTGTCGCTTGAATACCCAGGGCATCAGACCCGCCGTTACAGGGTAGTTACCCTGCATTTTTTCGGAAAATATCTGATAAAATTCCCCGGCTCCCACCTGGGTGGCTTCAGTGATGGCATCGATGTCAGGATTTGTTACATCGATAATATGCGACGCACGGCTCAGCATCCGGGGTACGCGGGCCGGGCCGTATTCGGTAAAATGGTGGATAAATTCCGGGTGGGTTCGGGAAAAATCCTGTTCCCACATCTTTCCCAGATCAAAAAATTCTTTGTTATCAACGGTCTCGCGAAACACGCTTGCTTCGGGCATAGAGTGCATACCCGTTTCCGAGACCCATGCCTCGTACTTGTAGCTGCGGTTATACCAGGTTGGGTCCATATCGGGGTAGGCGTGCATGGAACCGTCGTCGGGGGTAGTTCGAACGTAAAAGCGCGATTTGTCGAAAATGTCGAGGTTTCGTTCGAGGATGCCCAAAGTGGCTGCATTGCCCGTTGAATAGGGGTTGAATTCGTTACCCCCGCACCATACTGCCAGAGAAGGGTGATTGCGGAGGCGGACGATGTTCTGCACCACTTCAGCTTCCCAGATATCCTGTGGGTAGTCAGGCGTATCCTGATTACCAACCGGGAAATCCTGCCAGACCATGATGCCCAGTTCATTGCAGAGATCGTAAAAATGATCAGTTTCTAGCAATCCCCCTCCCCATATGCGAATGAGTTGTACACCCATTTTCTTAGCGGCCTCCAGCGTCCAGCGGTAGCGTTCGCGAGGTAGATCAAGCAAGATATCCTGCGGCATGAAGTTCATCCCTTTAACGAAAATCTTCTGTCCGTTGACCACAAATTGCCAATCCTCCCAGCGGTCGAAGGTTCGGGGCCCCGCCGTGGGTACCCGCTCAATGGTACGGATACCGTAGTCGAAAGCCATCTGGTCAATAGATTGCCCATCTTTTTTCAACGTCAGTTTGATTTCGTACCGATTTGCTTCGCCCAGACCATTTGGGTTCCAAAGTTTAGGATTGGGTACCGTAAGATCTTGTTCGAGCCAGTTTTGCCCCTCAAATAAATTAAGGGGATATTCTTTCATCAGTACAGGTGCCAGACTTGCGGTTATCGCAGACCCGGATTTAGGCCTTATCTCAACCAGTACAGTAAGCTTTTCCTCTACAGGCTTATACACGGTTCCCTTGGCACTGGGGTGGTTGATTTGCGTATTTTTCCAGGAGTGGAGGCTCTTTTGCAGGGAATGCGTTTTAGCGAATACCTCACAAGACAAATGAAGTTTTGCTTCATTGCCGGCAACGGTTTGGGTTGTCAGATAGGGGCGTTCCAGATGAAATTCCGGAACAACTTCCAGCCGCACACCCTGCCACATCCCCACGCTGAAAAAAGGCTCGCCTCCACTCCCTCCCGAAATAACCCAGGGCTTGACGATAGGCCCACTGGCCCGAGGATTGTACCCTCTGCGTTTGGAATAGTCCCGCTCGCCCGAAGCCGTGCGGGGCAGATCTTCCAGGGAGGTGGCTTTGTTACCCCAGTTGGCGGCTTTCACTTCAACAACTAATTTATTTTTAGCTTTGAGAAACCGACTAATTTCAACGATTGGTCCGCCAAACATACCCTCGTGGGCACCTATGAGTGAGTCATTTACCCAGACCTTTGAAAAATAGTCCACGCCATCGAAACAGAGAAAAACCAGATCGGAAGATTTCCTGGCCGGCATCGGGAAGTCTTTCTGATAATACCATACCTTTTCGTCCGTGAACGTGTATTGCAGCGAATTAAGATGATAATAAGGATGTGGTAGCTTCCCTGCCTTGAAATACGACCATTGCACAGAGTTGGGAATGCTGGTTAAGAATACATCCTCGATTTTGGCAATATCACTTGTTGTCTGAACCGGTTGGTTGGTATGCCCCAGCGTCCACCCGCTGCCCGACAGGTCGATATGCTGCATTCCGGTCCGGGGTGTAATGCGGTAGGGTTGCCAGAGTTTTGTAATGATCGAGTCAGTCTGGGCAAAGGTTATATTCGCTAATAAGAGAAGCGCGGCTATACCTGGTGTATTTCTTATGCTTTTTGTCAAGGCTAACAAGTGATTTAAGCTGGGTTTGTGACTAATGCTATTTGATTAGGATTATTGAACATGTACTGATGAAGTGATCACGGTTAAGAGTCCCCGTAGGGTTTCAATTTCCCATAT
Organism: Salmonirosea aquatica; assembly: GCF_009296315.1. NCBI lineage: Bacteria > Pseudomonadati > Bacteroidota > Cytophagia > Cytophagales > Spirosomataceae > Salmonirosea > Salmonirosea aquatica. The sequence continues at coordinate 212,444 of NZ_WHLY01000004.1, read as the reverse complement.
CCACGCATCAGCAGTAATCCACCGTCTATGGTAATGGTCGAACCGGTCATATAGCTTCCTGATGCGATCATATCGACGAGTACATTGGCGATTTCTTCCGGCATACCCAGGCGACCAGCGGGAATACCATTGTTCACTTCCTGAAGCAGCACCGGGTTTTCCCAGACCCCTCGGTTGATGTCGGTCCGAACAGCCCCCACCGCCAATGTATTGACCCGAATGTTGTGTGGTCCTAACTCCATGGCGACCCCTTTCATGAGCGTTTCCAGCGCACCTTTTGTGGCTCCGTAAAGCGACAGCCCAAGTCCCGGCCGGATACCGTTTACCGACGTAACGGTCCAGATACTGCCAGCTACCTTATGTTTTACCATGTTACGGGCGATGGACTGAGTCAGGAAGGTAGTGCCTCGGAAGTTGACGCCGGCAAACTGTTCAAAATCAGTCTCTGTTACGTTCAGAAAGTGTTTTTTAAACGATATGCCCGCGTTGTTTACCAAGACGTCAAGCCCACCCGCTACATCCCAGGCCTGCTCACCAAGCCGAATGGCTTGTGCTGTTTCAGAGAGATCAGCCTGTAATAGATGAGCCAGCACACCTTTTTGGCGAATCGCTTCGGCAACCGCCTCAGCTTCGTCGCGTTTCTCATGAAAATGCACCACTACCTCATAACCATCCTCAGCCAGACGCAAGGCGATGGCTTTCCCGATACCGCTAGAGGCTCCTGTAACCAATGCTTTTTTTGCCACCATTAGTAGTCCATTTTTACGATGATTGATCGGGTGAAGGCAGGTAGCGAAATGGCCTCGTTCGAAGCGCCTTTCGTCCAGACTCCTCTCCACGGATCATAAAAAGAAAGCTGCTTGGGCTGGGGAAGGCCCGGTTTTATAATTCGCCCCGAAATGACAGCAGGTGGCCGGTTTTCCACCAGTTCGCTCTTCCAGTCAGATGCTCCATCCCTTATCCATAGCAGCACCGTTTTTTCACCTCGTAAACCATAGATTTTTAAATTGTTTTCTTCTGATTTACGAAGTGGAATGGCATTCTGAGCTACTGGGTCAAAACCTTTGATGGCTTCATTAAATCGGGCAAAATGCCCCCAGAGATTATTTTTCTCGATGTAGAAATCCCAGTGCCAGCTTTGGCCCGGCCCGGCAGCACCCGAAAAGAAGGGGGCAAACAACAGGTCATGTAGTAAAATGCCCTCGGTATCATTCGGGTAAAGCTTAAACGGACCCGCGTGATGAGGTTCTACGGCGCCAACTTCCGATAACAGAACAGGTTTTGCCGGAGCAAAGGCCAATAGGGTATTGACTGCATCGCTGGTTAACTCATCCATCGGCGCCTGGCAGATGGGCAGTGTTGCGCCTTGATCCAGATAGCGGTGTGCCTGAGCGATTTCGTTACCACGCAATGCCGAGTAGCTCCGGTATAAATCGAGCTGTTTGGGCGAATCGAAGCTCCCTAGCGTTTGCATCACGAATTGGTTGGGGAACTGTTGCTTCACTTTATCGAGCATCCCGGTGGTCCAGTCCAACAACAAGGTTTTATCATTGACACTTACCGAATTCTGTTCATTCCATAATTCCCAACCAAAGATGGTAGGATTATCGCGGTACTTTTCAGCGAAAAAAGCCACGCGATTCAGGTAAAGTTGTCTGCCTTTTTCGGTACGGTAAAATTCATCCATTGAAGAAAGCACACGGGCATACACTGGCTTGTCAAAAGGGACTGACGACGGAAAAGGAGCTGGCGCACCGGTGATTTTTCGAAAATGTTCCAGACAAAATTTGATACGTATGCCATGTTTTTCCGCCAGTTTTACCAGTCCATCAACCAACGCTTCGGTTTTTTGATCGAACCTGCCGGGTTGCTGTTTTTCGATTTCGAGAATCGGGGTACTTAACCAGATACGCGTAAAATTCCCACCATTCTCTGCAAGCCGGCCGAAATAATGGTCGTAATAGCTCAGCAGACTGTCAGCATCAGTGACCGATCGGGCGAAGCAAATATTGGGCCCTACCGGAATAAAAGTTTTGCCGGAAAGCTCCAGGTACCTTGGGTTGGTCTTACTTACCCGTACAAATCCGTCTGTCTGGGCCGCACAGCCCATACTGTCGAATATTAACAGTACCCATACGCAGCGAATCAGAAAATACAGCATAATAGGAAGCTAATTTTTTTTACATCCCCCCTACCGTCGGATACCAGTCTGGCCGGTAGGGGTCCTGGTGAAAACGGGCGTAGTAATCCCCTTTTTCTTCGTAGTATTTTTCGTAGTGCTTCATCTTGTCTTCATCCAGCGAGACCCCTAAACCAGGTCCCAAGGGGACTTTGATACAGCCGTTTTCGTACTTCATCAGACCACCTTGTATGATGTCGTCGGTCAGGTAATGGTAGTGCGCATCGCCCGCAAAATTCATTTGTGGAATTGTTGACGCGGTATGAATCATAGCAGCTAATTCAATACCAAATTCGGCTCCGGAATGCATGGCTACCCCCAGATTGAAGGTATTGCAAACGGCTGCCAGGTCTTTCACCCCACGCGGCCCTTCCCAGTAGTGAAGGTCGGTCAGCACAATATCCACCGATCCCATCCGAATGGCTGGAGCCAGGTCGTCAAATCTGGCGGGGTACATATTCGTGGCAACCGGAATCCGTATCTGTTTACGGACGGCGGCGTTTCCTTCCAGCCCCCAAGAGGGGTCTTCAAAATATTCGAGATTGAGGTGTTCCAGCCGATGGCCCATTTGCACGGCAGTCTGTACCGACCAAAGCCCGTTCGGGTCGATACGCAGGCCAAAATCTTCGCCCAGTTTCTCGCGGCAAAGTTCCAAAACGCGCACTTCTTCTCTCGGTGCCTTCACACCAGCTTTTAGTTTCATGGACTTTACCCCCAGCGTTTCGTGCAGTTCTACGCAGAAATCAGCCAAATCTTCCGCTGTTTCATCGTGCCGGGATGTCGTACCACCTCCACCGGGGCGGTCATAGCGCCAGAACAAATAGGCAATAAACGGCACTTCGTCACGCACGCGCCCGCCCAGTAAGTCACTCATGGGGCGGTTTAACACTTTGCCCTGAATATCAAGGCAAGCCATTTCTATGGCTGCATAAAGTCGGGCATTCGACATGTAGTAAATACTCCGCAGCACCTTCAATTTGATTTTCTCGAGATGAAAGGGATCTTCACCTACAATGCGTGGCTTCAATTTCTGCAAAGCGCCCCGTTGGTCACCCCCGCCAACTTCGCCCAGGCCAACAATTCCTTCGTCGGTGATGACTTCAAGGATAGTACGCAGGAAGTAGCCGGGGTGGACACCGGTATTATGGCGAAGTTGGGCATTGAGTGGAATGGCCACGCAGCGGGTGCGGATGTCAATAATTTTCATAATTAAACCTCTGATGAATACGAATTTATTAATTTTCCGAAGGCCTGAACCATTCGGACAGTCGGCGTTTAAACTTTTTTAATCCAGAACCACTACCAATTCGCGCGTACCGCTTTTGGGGAAATGAACCTCCTTTTCGTACTTTTTTCCGTTTCGCTGGGTGACGAGTTTATACGTGCCGTAAAAACCACGATAGCTCACCGCATTATTTTTGGGAGAAACCGTTACGTTTGTTCGCCATTCCTTATTAATTAGCCTGTCGAGTACATCGAATGCCGGCTTTTTGCTAAAATCGCGGTTTAATAACCCGCCTTTCCATTTGTCTTCGCCGGGTACCACAGTTCCGTCTGGCCTGATACGGGCGGGGGCGGCTGTCCCGTCCACAAGATTCCACCAGATAATGCCTTCTACCTTTGGGTGGCTAAACCAGAGTTTATAATAATTCTCAGTCATTACAGCCTGGTAATCTGGCCCCTTGTCTGACAGAGCCGCAACGGTAATTTCGGTAATGTGAATAGGCAGATCAAAATCGGCATACAAATCCAGCGTATTAAATAAGGTGGTCGGGGTCATCGCTTTTCCTTCAATAATCCGGTCATATTCTGCTTCATTGAAGTTATGAAATTGCATTCCGATGGCATTGATTTTAGAATCTCGCAGCAGCAGATTTTCAGTCAACAGATAATCGGCACTATATTCCCGCTTATTGCTGCGTCCCCAGATCCCGGTGGTAAAATTGAGTGTGAACACATTGCTATTTGGAAAGAGCCGTTCACTCTCCTTGAATGTTTTGAAGGCAAAATCCTTAGGCATTAGCACATCGGAGTGTCGGTCGGTCACTTCATTGACCACATCCCAGATCTGAATGTCATGACCATATCGCTGAGCGATCTGCTCGATACGTTTGCTGATTTTCTGCTCCATTATTTTTTCATCCTTTGGAAGCCAGGTAGGAAGGGACCAGCGCGGATTGTCCCATACCAACGTATGGCCTTTGGGAGTGAGGTTGTATTTACGAGCAAACTCCATCACGACGTCAGGAGCGGGCCGGCGGTAGCTGTAGGGGCTGTCTTTCCCAAAACGTAGTTGTCCTGGTTCCGGCTCCAGTTCGGGCCAGTAAAAGGGTATGGTGACGAAATTGAACAGCTTTGCAAAATGCTCTTCATACAGCGCGTCCTCTTTCGGGTTTTTAAACCCTTTGACCATGAATCCATTTGCCCCAAAATAAAAATCGTGGCGGGTTTGGGTAAGCGTAACATCCCCGGGTGAAACCGGATTGTCCTCCTTATCGGTAAATCGAACCGTAAAGTCACCCATTCGATTCTGGCGGATACCATCATCAATACGTTGTTGTACAGTGGGGTCGTTCCACTGATTTTTATAATCGTCGGAAAGCTGGGCTGATACTTGCAGGGTAGATAACGCCAGTAACGTGGCAGTGATAACTTTTTTCATTGTGAAATGTCAGTCGGTCAGAAATCGACAGGTTAGAAGGTCTAAGGAAAATTCTGATTTTTTCGGTTTAGCTTATTTGCTTGTATTAAATGATCCATTGAACCCTATATGAACCCGCGCGATCCAGGGATAGGTGTTCTCGGCCTGAGCATTACCCGTCACGATCTTAACCGCAACAGTTCCATGCGGCAGCACCGGGACCATGTAAGTATATTTATCGATTGGGTTGTCCTTATTCCCGGAAATCTGGCTTGGATAGGCCATGCGGTGGCTTTTGACCAATACTCCTTCAGGCAGCACTTTCCAAGTGGATCCATCCGTTGAGTACATTAGACCAACACTATCTACTTTATCGCTAAAAGCGAAAACTTCAACCCATTTTACAGCGTCTGCCCTATACACCAGTTCTCCTGAACCACTTCCGGCAACTCTTTCTGCCTGGAAAAAATCTTCTTCCGTTTGTCTAAGCCTAGGCCATGTTTCGGCGCTGATCCGAAGGTTTTCGGAATGGGAGTAGCTCAATGAGTAGTCTTTCAGGTTATCCATCACCATCCTGGTTATTGGTGTTACAGGACCAAGTACATTGGACGCAGGAGAAACACCCGATTCATTTTTCCCTTTTATCCTGTAATAATAAGATTTGCCCTGAACCGCGCTGGTATCCGTAAACAGCGGATAAAAGTACAGGTGATAGCTAATGTCCAAATCCCCGCTGATGTTCTGCCAGGGACCTTTTAAGGAAGCGGACCTTTCTACGTAATAGTATCTGGCTCCGGGAGAACACCGCCATTTTAACGCCACTGCGTCACTTCGTACGCTCGGGTACAGATAGGGCACATCGGTCGGGGCAGGCAATGGCGGGACATGCTCCCCTCTGATTTTATAGCCATATGATCTGATAAGCATCAGGTTTTCTCTTTCCCTGAAATAATCTCCGCTGTCGAATCCGGGCCAGCGGCTGCCTCCCCAGGAATAGGCATGAAAAAGGGCATGACTACCTATGCCTCCGTTATACTGCGGTTTCATCAGGCTCCAAAGCAACGCCCCGCTCGTACCCGTGTTGCAGACCTGCTGAAGTACCTCTTCAAATCCGTCCAATCGTTGGAACTCGTCGATTATCATGGGCCGTTTCCCTTTGCATTCATTCCATAGTTCGGTCACGGTATTTCGGTAGTTGGGGTACTGTCGGGTTTTTACAATATCTATTTTATCGCTACGGACTAGCACATCGTTCACAATTTCCTGCATCTGCTGCACGCCGTTTGCCCGGCGGGGATCGGCTATCAGATGTTTTGGGTCGATGCCTTTTAGGAAGTCGGCCATTTCAGCGATCCAAGCTCCTTTTGAGTTGGGAACTTCATTGCCGAATTCCCAGGCAAGGATTGCCTTATCGTTTTTATAGCTTACTCCCGTAAAGTGATTTTTTCGATTTGTAAATACCCGTAACAAATCCTTAAAACCGTCTTTAACGGCTGGTGAAGCATAGTAGTCCCCACCTCCGTAGAGTTTGCTAAAAGAGGCAGTGGACCCCCAATATTTATTTTCTTTTACCAGGCAGAGGATTACCCTGATCTGGTACTTGTTACATAATTCCAGCATCTTATCGATGCGCCTGAATGCAGTTTCATTGTATGAGTCAGGGCCAGTAACCAAAGCTTCAAATTCGCCCGAGCCATCAGCAACCGTAATTCCCCACGTTCTGATTACGGTGACGCCCATTTGAGTCATATCCTTAAAATGGGCTTCCATTTCGTAGGAAAGTTCAATAGGGTCATACACGTAGCCACTCGCGGGATTCGTGTTTTTATAACCATCGTAATGACCGTTAATATTGGGCGTGTTTACCGAAATAAATCTGAATACTTTTTCTCCATCCTTCAGCTGATCGCCGTCCCTTGTGATGAAATGAGTAAAAGCATCTGCTTTTGCCCAGAAGGCAAAAAAGAAACAGATTATTAAATATGTGAATGTTGTTCTCATTCTTAAAAAAAGCTACTGATTCGCTAACAAACCTCCTTGTTTATACATCATGTGAAGCGTGTAAAAGGAGGAGTAGGAGCTGGTACCTATCGCTCCTCCCTAATTCACTTTATTAATACCCCGGATTCTGATCCTTGCTGGCATCCAGGGCTGTATTGAAATTTAGTTCGCCATTGGGAATAGGCCAGAACAGGTGTTTATCGGCCACATCCTTACCCGTCGCTTCTTTTATCCGGCGTTTGAGCTCAGGAATGCCGAGTCGCTTAAGGTCCAGCCAGCGTTTGGCTTCATACTGCGTTTCGTAGCCGCGCTCTTTGATAACCTGGTCGTTAAAGGTTGATGCCGTGAAGTCGGTCAGTTTGAAATCTACCGGGGAAGCCGTTGTTGCTGGTTGGCCGTAAGCCCGGCGATGAACCTGATTGAGCGCTTCAAGCGCTGCTGGGGTTGGGCCGTTCCCGGCGCGGGAAGCCGCTTCGGCGTAAAGCAGCAGAATATCAGCATAACGGTAGATCGGAAAATCATTTCCAGCCCCGGTACTCGTAGGTGCTAACGGGTCAGAGAATTTTTTGCAGAGGACGCTGTTGGCTCCTAGACCGATGTTCCACGCATACCAAAAGGCACTTTTGCGGAGGTCGCCGCTTTCCCAGTTCTTTTGCACCAAGTTTGCTTGCGAATCTGAATAGTGGGCGTAGAATCCGCCAGCCCCGTGAAGTCTGGAGCCAGGGTGATGGGCAAACATAGCGAGGTACATACCTTGCGCGTTTTGACGGGTCATTTTCAAATACCAAATTTCCTCGGGCGTATTGATGACCGTCGGGCCAAAAACCTTTTCAAAATCAGAAGCCACGGTTACGGGAACAAGCGAAAATTGCCCTGACTTGATTATCTCATCGGCCTTGTCGCGGGCTTCGGCATATTGATTTCGGGTAAAATACACCTCAGCCAGTGCCGCCTTAGCAGCCCATTTTGTCACGCGGCCAATCTGCGCAGGCTTGTCGGGCAAATTGGCTTCTGCTTCTTTGAGGTCATTCACTATAAGCGTGTAGACTTCCTCCACTGAGTTGCGCTTGATGTTGGGTTCGTTCAGCGTTGCCTCGGTACGGATAGGGACTCCTCCCCAGTTCCTGACGAGCCAGAAGTAATTAAAGGCCCGCAGGAATTTTGCTTCGGCTACGTATTTCTTTATATCAGCAGAACTGATGGATGAGCCATTGGGAGCATTCTGAATAACTAAGTTTGCGTTGCGAATGCTAAGGTAAAATAACCGCCAGCCTTCGTCGGTACGGGGAATGTTGGTACTGTTCAACCCCTGAAAATCGCTCAGAACGCCATAGCTACCTCGCCCGTAACTGTAATCGGTATAGGCTTCAAGTTGTGCACCCAACTGACCGCTGATGTTGTTGGTAGCCCGTAAAGGTTCGTAGACTGCATTGACCGCAGATTCTACTTCGGAAGCCGTATTGTAAAAGGTCTCAACTGCTATGGATTTGGGAGCTTCGACCAGCAAATCCTGGCAGGAAACACCTACCAGCCCCAAGAGTGTTAGGATAATAAAGACTAATTTCTTTTGTATATTTTTCATCGTTTTTTTACGCTTAAAGATGGTTTACTGCCTTACTTTTTTGAGTAAGTATTTAGAAGCCCAGCCGCACGCCAAACGTAACGGCTTTGGACGTGGGGTAGCTGTAATGGTCGATACCCTGACCAATGGAATTGGCCCCACCCTGCGAGTTGGTTTCGGGATCCCACCAAGAGTATTTTGTGAGGGTCAGCAGATTCTGGCCACTGGCATACACTTGGGCCGATCGTAACCAACCTACTCCCCATTGCTGCAGAGGCAGGTTATATGCCAATTGGATAGTCCGTAGCCGTAAATACGATCCATCTTCAACAAGTCGGTCGGAGTAGTTGTAAGAGTTAGACCGGGAAATGACCGGATACTTGGCGTTGGTATTGGTGGGTGTCCAATGGTCATAGAATACCTCGCGCGGCATGTTCAACCCAAAACCATAATCGAGTGTATTATTTACCGAACTGACATTCAGGATATCATTACCCTGCGTCCCCTGAATGAATAAAGTCAGTTCCAGGCCTTTGTATGACATAGCCGAATTAATACCGTAGATGAAATTAGGGTTGGGGTTTCCGATAATGGCTTTGTCAAACTGGTTAATGACTCCATCGCCGTTCAGGTCTATGTATTTCTCTTTGCCCAAATCTGTATACCCATCCCGGATATAGCCGTAGAACACACTCATGGGTTCTCCTTCGCGCAACAGATTGGCCGCGTCGTTAATCAGAGTTACCCCAATATTTCCTCCCAGAATATCGTCCCCATTGTACAGCTTGACTACTTTGTTGCGGTTAAAGGAAATATTGCCCCCCAAATCCCATTTGAAGGCTTTATCGATAATTCTGGCATCCAGAGCGACCTCAACCCCTTTGTTCTGAATCTGGCCCACATTCTGAATGGTGCTGGTGAAGCCGAAACCTATCGGCAATTGCACGGTGTTGAGCAAATCGCGCGTGTTCTTGATATAATAGTCGAGTGTCAGCCGGTAGCGATTGTTGAAGAAGGCCGCGTCGATGCCGAAGTCGGTTTGCTCAGTGGTTTCCCATTTCAGGTTGCCCGGCAGGCGGGTGCCGGGGGCGAAGGTATTGTAGAGCGCGTCGTCAAAGACAGTTTTACTGCCATTAAGGTTGTTGAGCGTAGCATAAGCCCCGATAGCCTGGCTACCGGTCAGCCCCCAACTACTACGTACTTTCAGATCAGAAATCAGGGAGTTACTTTTCAAAAACTCTTCTTCCGAAACCCGCCACGCCAGGGCTGCCGAAGGGAAATACCCCCACTTCCCCCCTCGCTGTATTTAGAAGAACCATCGGCCCGGAAGCTGACGGTAGCCAGGTACTTGCTGTTGTAACTATAATTAATCCGGCCCAGATACGAGAGCAGTACACTTTTAGAGTAGCCCGAGTTAGGAATGCCCGGCGTAGTGGCTCCCTCCAGATTGGCAGTTTCGGTTATGTCACTTAAAAACCCAACACCCGAAGCACTCAATGACGTACTCACGAAATCCTGGTAAGTAAAACCAGCCACCGCTGAGATATTATGCTTATCGCCCAGGGTTTTGGTGTAGCTAATCGTGTTCTCGCTCAGCAGGCTTCTGAACTGTGAAGTGGATACACTGGCTGATCCCTGCGAATTGATGAAGTTGGTGGTTGTGTAGCCGTCAGTGCGGTCGTCCGTGTTTTCAATTCCCCCTGCCACTTTAATGGCCAGGCCGTCGAAAGGCTTAAACGTTAGCGCTACATTAGCCAGCACCTTGTTGGAATTCACATCGTTAGACTGTTCATTGATGTGATTCAGCGGATTGGTTAATACATTGGAGATAAACGGATAGGCCGTGGCTAGTACCCGGTACGAACCGTCCTCATTATAGGGTGTGAGCGTGGGTGGCGCCGAAATGGCGGCGGCAATCATAGTACCGCCGCGGTTTCCCCCTGCGCTATTTCGTTGACTGGTTTTGACGTTGGTCAGGGTAGCTCCATACGAAACGCTGAATAGTTTGCTGATGTCGGTGTTGACATTAGCCCGCAGTGAATAGCGGTTATAATCGCTGCCTTTAATGATACCCTCCTGATTGAAAATACTGCCTCCCAATGAGAAACGGGTCTTTTCGTTGCCACCGCTCACGGTCAGATTGTGGGTTTGCATGGGTGCCTTGCGAAATACAAGATCCTGCCAGTCAAAGCCTTCTCCGAAGCTGTCAATCTGTTGCTGAGTAAAGTAGGGGTTCACATTATCGTTGGCGGCCTGTTCGTTATAAAATTGAGCGTACTCTTTGGCGTTCATGAGGTCAAGTTTCCTACGAAGGGACTGGGTACTGTAACTACCCTCATAATCCACTTGCATTTTACCCGCAGTGCCGCGTTTGGTTGTGATCAATACTACACCGTTTGCACCCCGCGACCCGTAAATAGCCGTAGCAGAAGCATCTTTCAGAATCTCAATACTCTCAATGTCAGAATTGTTAAGTACAGTGGGGTTGCTACCCGAAGTCGGAAAGCCATCAATTACGTACAGCGGTTCGTTACTGCCCTGCACCGAGTTGGTTCCCCGGATTCGGACGCTGACGGAGGCACCCGGCGCGCCAGTGTTCTGCGTCACCTGTACACCGGGAGCACGTCCTGAAAGTGCCTGCAATACATTCGTAGCCGGAAAAGCATTAATTTCCTTGGCTTTGACGGAGGCTAAGGAACCCGTTAAGTCCGATTTCCTGACCGTTCCGTAACCCACCACGACTATTTCATTAAGCGATTTGTTATCCTCTTCGAGGAAGACATCCAATTGAGTCCGGCCATTCACGTCAATACGCTGTGAAACGTAGCCGATATAGGAAAAAACAATAGCTGCATTGGCCGAAGGCAATGCAAGCACGTAACGACCCTCGGCATCCGTTGTAGTGCCAGTTGTAGTACCCTCCACCAAAACATTCACGCCTGGTAGTGGCTGTTGGTTTTCTGCCATAAAAACGCGACCGACGATGGCTAGCCCCTGTCCAGTGGAGAGGCTAGTGAACCAGAGCATGACATAAAAACTGCCCATCATTCTGTAAAGTGCTTTCTGCATAAGATGAGAATGATTAAATTCAATTATATAAAATTGATTATAATAATGATTGAATATTGATTTATATAAATGAATATTCCAAACTAATACTGTAATTTTTACTTTAAATAGTTATAAATATTAAAATTATATATAATAAATCTTTGTAAATCAATCTATTATATATTGAAAAAAAATTAAACCATATAAATTGTTTTTATAACAATAGAAAATATAACTTTACAATATAAAAATAATAATATGATACAAGTACTCAACCGGGCCTTTGATATTCTGGAATATGTATCCGTAGAGCCTACCCGCCCTAAGTTACTTTCCGAAGTAGCCGAGGCCGTGAACCTGAATTTAGGCACATGTGCCAACATCATGAAAACAATGGTCAGCCGGCGATATCTGGATCAGGTGGGAGTAAAAAAGGGGTACACTTTGGGAGCCAGAGCCTATCTGTTAACGGGTAATAGCGCTTATAGGAAAGATATTCTAGAAGCCGCCCGTCCGGCGATGGTTGATTTAATGAAGCAGCTCAACGAGAGTTGTGTGCTGGCTGTGCTAAATGGCAATAAGCGGTTGATTATTCATCGGGAACTCTGTGACCATTCATTGCAGGTACATACTTCCGACGAAAAGCACGTGTACGATTCGGCATCGGGCCGATTGTTGGTGGGCATGATGAACGATACAGATCTGGTCAAGTTTAAATCCCGGTATGGCCTGCCGACCGAAGACGTGTGGCCAGAAGCCATCACTGAACCTGGTTTTTATAGCCAGATGCAACTCATAAGAAAACAGGGATATGCCTTTCAGGAAACCAGTCGGCAAGTAGTGGGCTATGCGATGGCCATTCGCAGGGAAGAGGAAGTGGTTAGTAGCCTGAGTGTTTATCTGCCAACTTACCGCCACACCTCGGAGAAAGCACTTGAGGTAATTACACACTTGAAGCAAGCTACAGAGCGGATTGAACAGGTGCTATAGCCAAGTGGTAAATGCAGATGTTTGTTTCATCTATGTAGGTAATTTTAGTGATTCCCCAAAAGGAACTCTCAATCGCTTTGTTGATTTAGTATGGAATCGACTACACAGAAGGTGATCAGTTTCTGGCTATCCCACAGATCACACGGCTGGGCGATTTTGGATTGAGAACCAACGATCATAATAACCAAACCGATATTCGAAGGTGTTATTCTTCCATCGTTAGGTTCAAGACCTTTTTATGCCAACCGCTGTTACTGCTTGTTTGATTTAGGAAAACACGCTGACTCTATGCTCTGTCAGGCTGCTTTTTTTCCGGTTCTCCGGTTTTATTCAAAAAGCAGAATACCGTACCCACGGGTACTCCCAAGGTAACCCAGGACAAGACATCCCAGACTCCATCCCCCGTCAGAGCGGAAATCAAGCCGAGGCCCGAGCTGCTTCCGATTTTTTTTAAAACAAAGAGTTATTTTTGTATCTATGATAAAAAAACGGTAACCATACAGTGCCATTTATGCCTTGTAGCAAAGGTAGGTGAATACAAAAAAATACTGACATCGGGTAAATGGAGCTTCTGAGGGCAGAAAACAAAGCAGTAGGGGTCGATTCTGGGATATATTTATGCGCCCATCTTAGTTTTAAGAACAAAGGGCATGCTATTTGTTGTAACTTCGTGTGTTTTCCTGATCAATTCGTAAAGGCCTGTTGAAAGGCACTCAATTTCCCAGCCTGGGCAACTCGAACCGGGCTTTCGCCTGTGACCTAGGACTAAGTTGTAAGCCGGTTCTGTTGATTGGTCAAAAAGGACCCGTACCCGACAGTCCATCCCAATCCTTGGAAGCCCGTACTTCCATGACAATTTTTACTACGATGAAACCACCCATGAGAGTAGCCATCATCGATGACAACCAGGTTTACCGGTTCATCGCCAAAAAACTGATTCAAAGGGCCGCTCCCTGGGCTACGCTGATTGAACTACACGATGGTCAGCAGGCCATCGATTTCATGCTGCCTAGGCGGGATCAACCTTCAGAACTGCCTGGGCTCATATTGCTGGACATCAACATGCCCAATCTCAACGGCTGGCAGTTCCTCGATGAGCTGAGAAAGATCAGGATTGCCACCTACCGCCCCACCATCTATATCGTAAGCTCTTCCAATTCCCCGGAAGATATCGATGCGGCCGCCACCTACCCCGAAATCAAGGGATACCTGACCAAGCCTTTACAGATGACCGTTATCGAAGGCCTCCTGGCGGAACTCTGACCAAGCATTAGGCTCGCAGAGCTGGTGTTTTTACCCTATTTTTCCAGAATTCAATTGTATGATACCCAGTGTAAGTTAAACCCGATACTGTATGGAGATATCAAATAACGAGGGATTGAGGTTGCAGGAGGTCAGAAGATTCATGGGCCTTGATTTGATGGCGCACCCCGAACTACAGGAGATCGTCGGCCTCGCGGCTGAACTTTGCGAAAAACCGTTGGCCTTCCTGACGATGCTGGACGAGCAGACCAACTGGTTGCAAGTAGCCGCCGGTATCAAGGTTGAAGCTGTGCCCCGTGCTACATCATTCTGCCGGTACACCATTGAGCAGGATGAGGTGATGGTCGTCTCCGATGCCACCCGGGACTCCCGTTTCCAGGATAACCCCTACGTTGTTAGCGATCAGGGCGTACAGTTCTATGCGGGGGTGCCCCTGGTGTTGCAGAACGGCCTGAAATTGGGAACCCTATGCGTGCTTGATCAAAAACCAGGCAGTCTGACTCCCTTACAAGCCAAAGGATTATTGGTTCTTTCCAAGCAGGCCACCCTGGTGCTCGAACTGCAGATGAGCCAGACCCTTCTCGAGCAGCAGGTGGCCGAAACATTGGTCAAGAACGAGCTGCTCAGGAAAATCTCCTTCATGCAGTCGCACGAGATCAGGCACCCGCTCACCAATATCCTCGGTCTGGTGGACCTGGTGAAGGAAGGCCAGTTGGGTGTAGACGATGAATGGATCGATATGCTGGTCGATGAAGCCCATATCCTGGATGGCAAAATAAACGAAGTCGTCACGGATTCCCTCGGAATCAATGATTTCAGGTATTTGCGCAATCAAAAGATGGTCGAGGAGATCGAAGACTATGCCATTCTTATTCTTGACGAGAAGGGAAATGTCGAAAACTGGAACAAAGGGGCCGAAGTCCTCAAAGGGTACAAGGCGAAGGAAATCATCGGCCGAAATTTTAGCATATTTTATACCGAGGAGGACAAACGGAGCCATCGCCCCCAGGAGTTGATAAAAGGGGCAATTAGAGAGGGAAGGGCCCGGGATACGGGGTGGCGGGTCCGTAAGGATGGTACCCGGTTCTGGGGCAGTACCGTCATTACGGCCATGCATGGCTACAACGGCGAAGTAATTGGCTTCACCAAAGTCACCCGGGATCTTTCCGGGGTGCTGTTGGAGGAATGAATGCGTCCGCCCCTGGGTACGGCGGGCGTGTCCAGGCACAAAGAGGGGAGCCTATGGCTCCCCTCTTTGTCGATTACTAAATCAAATAAACACATTCTTTCGAATCCTGGCTATCCGATCATAGAGTAAACCTACTCCACTTTCAGGCGTGGGCAGTGTTTCAGCACCTGATCGAGGTCCAGCTTCCGCTTTTGCTCGCTATCGTAGTACCAGGTACGCACCACCTGGCCGTCTGTCCCACAAAAATAGAGTACCCACACGTTGGGTTTGGCAGGGTAGGGCGGACTGAGTCTGATGGTGGCAACTTCGGAGTCTTCAACCGACAGGTTGTGCAGTCCGATACTGAATTTACTTTTCAACAGGGCCATGGCTATATCTTCACGTAGAGGGTGGGAGTGTGCGCGCATAAATAAGACGGTGAGCTACCCGAAACGCACTAGTCGTAATCGTTTGAGGGCGCACGGGCACCGACGAAAGGCGTCTGCAAATCGACTAACGGCCTAATGTCAATCGTTCCCGGAAATGTGGCCCCGTGTGAGGAAAAATGTAAACCAGTGATATTTGACAGGCTCAAATGGCCCCGAATGATCAGGGCGCCCACTACTTCGGAATAGGTAACATCACTGTTACATTGCCTTGACAGCTACACAACGGCAGGTAAAGCGGAACAGGAAGATCAAATAAGGCGCGTAGGGTCCCCGGCAAGCTTTCTTACACCCCAAAGTTGATGGCCTTCACCCCTTTTATTTTCAGGTCTCATGACGGCAGGGTTACTTTGGAACAAATAATCAGCTATGCGTTTCAAGACAGACATTCATCCGTATTCCTTAGGGTACCAATGGCTATTCCACGCCTTGATCGCGTGGTTTCTGCTGAATCTGAATGATTCCGTATCCTACTGGTTGGAAATCCAAAGAAATGGTCCCTACATCTTTAATCCAGACGGAAGCCCCTACTCCCAGTGGGACCGGTTCGCCAATCACAACTACAATCAGAGCGTTTGGGTAGTGATCCTGGTGGGGACGGGGTTCATCGAGGCCAACTACCACCTGTCCTTCCGGAGGCGCACGCTCAGGTTTTTCCTGGGTAGCACGCTGCTGGCGGGCGTTGTCTTTCAGGCGTTCCTTTTCCTGTTCAATCGATGGAAGCTGGGGGTACAGCCCGCACTCACCTTCGGCCCGTTTCTCGCCTTCATACTGTATGCCTGCTTTCACGCCCTGCTTCGGAACTTTGTGCAGCAGCGCCTGGACCGGTCCGAGCAGAGGGTGCATCAATCGGAGGCAGAAGTCAATGCCCTGAAAGCCCAGATCAATCCCCATTTCTTTTTCAATGCCCTAAACAACATCTATGGCACAGCCCTTGACGAACAGGCCGAACGCACGGCCGAAAGCATAGAACAATTGTCGGGCCTGATGCGCTACACGATGCGGCAGGCGCAGCAGAAACATGTGCCGGTCCAGGAAGAGATGGATTTCATCAGGGACTACCTGCAGCTGCAGCGGGTACGGCTGCCCGTTAAAGAAACGATTCGGATCGATACCCAAACTCATTACGATGGACAACCTGCCCGCATAGCCCCGTTGCTGTTGATTCCGTTCGTCGAAAATGCCTTCAGGTA
Organism: Salmonirosea aquatica; assembly: GCF_009296315.1. Lineage (NCBI taxonomy): Bacteria > Pseudomonadati > Bacteroidota > Cytophagia > Cytophagales > Spirosomataceae > Salmonirosea > Salmonirosea aquatica. Next base: position 195,951 of record NZ_WHLY01000004.1, on the reverse strand, counting down.
CGGCATCAGCATGGATCACTCCTGTTTTTTGTCTCTCCGCCTGACCGTAGAGAATAGGGAGCTGACCTTTGTGCTGGAAAACAGTGTGTTACCCGGAAGAGAAAGGCTAAAAGGGCAGGGGATCGGGCTGGTCAATGTCCAGAAACGCCTGGACCTGCTGTATCCAGGCACCCATCAGCTGGTTATGCGCGAGAGTCCGGATTATTACCGAGTGGAACTACACATTCAACTTTATTCCTAATAAACAGTTTATTTTATGCGATTACTATTCTTTTGTGCCGCCCTGGTGGCAAGTACGGTTGCGCAGGCGCAAATGACGTTCTCAGGCCGGATTAACCCGGTTGAGTTACAGTCAGACCTAGTGGTGAATGTACCCTATGATTGCTGGTATGACGCTGCCAATTCTACCCGAATCAAGCCGGATGCGCAGGGGCGGTTTTCCCTGGTGCTACCGGTGAACAAACCCCAGGTCTTTTTCCTGGATTACCGGGGACAGCGGCTTTTTCTGTACGCCGAGCCGGACGCGTCCCTGTCGGTCAGCATTCAATCCAGTGGGGTAGATAGCCTGCGGTTTGGAGGAACTTTGGGCGGGGAAAATCAGCTCCGCCACCAGCTGGGTTTGAGTCTCAATCTTCTGGGGCCTCAAAGCTGGAATGATACGCTTACCCCACCCGTAGAGATACTGGACATAATTCGCCAAAATCAGGTGACCGCCGCAGAACAATTGTCGGGGAAGGCCGGATCCATGTCCCCGGCCTTCCGGCGGATTACGAAGGCTGACATCCAATTCTTTGCTTCCAGCAAGATGTGGGACCTGGCCTGGAAGAACGGGGTCTGGACCACGGAAAACAAGTCTGGTTTCAGCAAAGATGCGTGGCGGGTTGCGCTGGTGAAGGCCCACCAAAACCTGAACCTGTCGGATACCCTGGCCCTGGACAGCTATCATTATCAAACCACCATGGCCTACTACCCGCGCTTTCTAGAGTACAGGTCAGCTACCAAAGAGGAGTTCATGCGATTGGCAGAAGAAATTTTCCACAAGCCCTTTGCCGAAGTGAAAAACGAGGTGAAGCAGAAAGGCCAACGTTACTGGGAGTATGCGGCTCTGAACTATGGGCTTGAGGGGATCGCCCGGGAGCATGCCCTGGCCGCTTTTCTGCGGCGGGGTGTCGTGACCGGAGATTTGGAATACCTGCGGGAGGCGTACGAGGATTTCATCCGGCGATTCCCCACGAGCCGGTACCGGCCCGAAGTTGAAACTACCATGGAGCCCTATCTGACCAGTCTTGCGCAAAACGAACAGCCGGGTATTCATCTGGTCCCCGGCTCGCAAGAAATCCCTTCCCTCGACTCCGTGCTGGCTGCCCACCGCGGCCGGGTGGTTTACGTGGACATGTGGGGCAGCTGGTGTGGCCCTTGCCGTACTGAATTTGCGTATACTCAGGAATTGAAGGACCGGTTCAAAGATCTGCCCGTCGATTTCGTGTACATCGCCGTTGAACATAGTCCGGCAGCGGAGAAACGGTGGCGTGACACCATCGCATTTTATGATCTGACGGGAGATCACGTACTGGCGGGAAAGGAATTGGAGAAATCGCTGCGGGATATGTACACCCAAACTGGGAATTTCCAGTTTCCCTCCTATATCTTAGTGGATAAGGCCGGGAAGATTGTCACAATCCAAGCCCCTCGTCCGTCGGATCAGGAAAAATTGTATGAACAAATCGAACAGTTATTATAATGCCGGGCAACCATCAGAAAATCAGTTGTATTGCCGTAGACGATGAGCCTATTGGCCTGAGTATCATTGAAGCACACGCCGCCAAAATACCCTATCTGGACCTGCGGGCCTGCTTCACCAGCACCACCGAGGCCATGAACTACTTACGTAGGCAGCCCGTTGATCTGGTGTTTCTGGATATAGAAATGCCGGATCTTCCCGGGCTGGAGATGGCCCGACTGATCGGGACACAGAGCCGGATCATTTTCACGACCGCTTATCCCGATTACGCGGTCGATGGCTTTGAGCTGGCTGCGGTCGACTACCTGCTCAAGCCTGTTTCCCTGAAGCGTTTTTTTCAGGCGTGCGACCGGGTGCAGCCTTTGCAGATGGAACTGGAAAACGGCTTGTTCGTTAAGGCTGGCCACGACTGGGTGCGGGTGGATCTTTCGGAACTCCTGTACCTGAAGGCTGACGACAACTACCTGACCTTTTTTGAGGGCCGGCAAGCCACCCTCACCCGGATGACGCTCACCGAAGCCCTGGGCCTGCTCCCGGAAAACCAGTTCATCCGCGTCCACAAATCCTATATCGTCTCGCTGAGGCACCTTGATAAAATCGAGCGGCACCAGGTGACGGTGGCCGGAATCCAAATACCACTGTCAAACCCCTACCGCCAGCCACTGGTGGGCCGGATCAGCTGAGCCCGCATTCCAACAAAAGCAGCCCTTGAAAAATTGGAATAAAGGGAGTCCCGTGGGCTTTACGCACCGTCGGCCAGTTAGCATTTATGGGGTATCAGCAGGAAGGAAAAGTCTGATCGGGGGCATGGATCGATCCCCACCTACCGGTTGAGCACCGCCATCAGGTTCAGCCGGTAGGCCTCACTGACGGGCACCGTCCGCCGTCCCAGCGTCACCTGGTGCCGTTCCGCCTTCTCAATGTGGTCCAGGGCCACCACGTAGGAACGATGCACCCGCACAAACCGGTCGGCGGGCAGCAGCTGGATGGCTTCCTGGAAAGTCGTGCGGGACAGCACAGTTTTATCCCTCAGCACAAAGTTGACGTAGTTGCCCGTAGCCTCCAGGTAGAGGATATCCTCGAAAAGTACCCGCTGCTGCTCATAGCCCGTTTTGACGTACAGGTGATTCTGCTCTTCGGGTGAGTTCCGTAGGTTGTGCAGCTCCAGGGCCTTGTTGCAGCCCTTCATGAAGCGTGCCAGTGAAAAAGGCTTCAGCAGGTAATCCACCGCATCCAGCTCGTAACCCGTCACGGCATGCTCCGGGTAGGCCGTGGTAAAGATCAGCAGGGGCTTCCGGCTCAGGCTCTGGAAAAACTCAATGCCGGAAATATCGGGCATCTTGATGTCGAGGAAGATCAGGTCCACGCTCTCGTGCTGCAGGTACTCCATGGCCTTGAAAGCGTCCGTGAATTCGGCCTGCAGCCGCAGGAACGGTACTTTGGACGCGTGTGCTTTCACAACCTCCAGGGCAATGGGCTCATCATCAAGGGCAATGGACTTTATCATGACTTGCAAACAAAACAGGATGATCAGCTTTGGACAAAGATACGGCACACGCCCTACGAATCAACAGCGGCTTCCTGTACCCTCTTACTGTAAGCGGAGAGTCAGGTGTACGAAAAACTCCCGGGCGGTCTCGCGGATCATCAGCTCGTGCCGACCGGGGTACAGCAGCTGCAGCCGTTGCCGCACATTGGGTAGCCCTATCCCGCTGTGGTCCTTCTCAGGATCGCTCCCCTGTCGGGTGTGCCTGCTGTTATGGACATCAAAATCCAGGGTACCCTCCCTTACTTCCAGTGAAATCACAATATGGGAAGGCTCCCGAAAACTGATACCGTGCTTGAAGGCGTTCTCCACGAAGGGGATCAGCAGCATGGGCGCAATCTGGACCGGATGCAGGGGCGGTTGGATCTCGACCTGGACGCGAATGCTGGGATTGGGGTCGGTGCGCAGCTTCTGCAGGCTGACGTAATTGGTCAGGTACTCCACCTCCCGGACCAGGGGTATCTTTTCCTGCATATTCTCCTGGAGCATGAACCGCATCATATCCCCCAGTTTTTCGATCCCCTCACTGGTACGCTCGGCCTTTTCCTGAATCGCCGTCCCGTAAATGGTGTTCAGGGCGTTGAACAGGAAATGGGGGTTGATCTGCGAACGGAGGAAATCCACGTTCGCGTGCGTTTGGCCCAGTTCCTTCTTGAGCACGAACAATTCCTCGTTGCCCCGGGCGTAACGCCCGAAAAGTACCCAGGCCAGCGGCGCCGTGATCACCAGGTGGCAAACGGCGGCAAACGATGTGATGCCCAGGGCGGTTTCGGCGTCGTTGGATAGCGCGGTCAGCAGCAGGAACAGGGGCACTACGGAAGCCACGAGCGTCAGCACGATCCGCAACAGGTAGGCCAGCGGCGGCCTTTTCTTCCCGAGTGAGGCCGGTATGAGCCGGAAGAACGCCAGGCCGTACAGGGCGGTGCCGGTAGGAATGATGGTCCCCCACCCCAGGACCAGCTCGCCCGGCACCTGGGCCAGCAGAAGCAGCACCAGGCTGGCAAACCACACCGCCAGCGCCCCAAGGCCATCCCTGGTAACGGGGCGGTATCGGGGCGGAATGGAGTCGGGCTCGGCAAGCAGTCGCAGGGCCAGGTGCCTGAGAATGTTGTAGACGGCAACCATGACTATGAGGATAAAGCCATCCACGAAGCTGTCGCGAAAAACGATACCGTAAAAGGCCCCTTCGCTATACGAGGCATCTTCGGCCAGAGGGGTGCCGTAGAGGTAATACCGGCGGTAGGTATCCGCCACGCCCAGCACCAGGCCCATACCCAGGAAAATCAGGAAGGTGAAGACAGCATGGGAGAAAACCTCCTCCCTCCTTAACAGCCGGGGAATGACGCGTAGGTGGAGTAACAGAAAAGCCCCGAAAAGGACGGTATAGCGGACCAGATTGGGAAAGAGGTAATTCTCGTAGTAGCCGAAAGGCAGCCGGACCTGGTCGAACTGGTACTTGGGGGTATCACCCAGCCCGCCGGTGAGCAGGAAGAAAACAAGGAACAGGTAGACAAAGGCGGCGACCCCTACCTCCGCCTTACGGACGGTATCCGGTCTTTTCAAAAGTTCAATCATGATGGACGGTTCGGTCAGGCAATGGGAAGAAATGGTCGTTAGGAAACCGGTAAATCAATTGGGCTAATGGATGCAACGCGACGGACGGATTGGCGGGTGATCCGGATTCGGTGGGACAAGATTAATCGACATGTCCCACGCCATGAAATAGCTGGGACGAAAACCCGGAAAAATGGGGCGGATGCAGAATCCTAGCATATGGCGGTAATGGGCTTTCTGTTTTTTTACCAATGCACATTGAAATGCAAATTGCTTTTAAAAGGAAATTTCAACGACCTGGTTTTTCATCTTCTGTCCCGATCCGATCTGCCCTTTCCGTTGGGGAGCGTTCGCAGGCCTGCCGTTTCATCCCTACTTCCTGCCCTTCCATCCCACTAAATTGAGAGAGTGGAGGGTACTGCGTAAGCTTGCACCCAGTTATAATCAACACCTGAATCTGACTTCCTTAAAAGCGGATAGTTCTCACAACCTGTCGATTCGGTCAGGTTCCGCCCACATCAGTCGGCCCCAGCGTGAAATCCGGTACCCAATCCATTGCATCTCATTTATCCCAGTTTATCATTCAACAACCTTATATCAACCATGAAAAGAGCCAGAATCATCCTGACGGCCGCCGTACTGGGCCTGCTGTTTACCCTCTCCCCCACCGCCCATGCCCAACTGACCGACACCCGGCCCACCTCGGCCCAGAAGCCCTCCTTCCGGGTGGGCATGTACCGTAAGGTCAACACCTTTACGATGAACCTTTCGATCGAGAAAAGACCGGGGGATATCCTAGTGGTCGAGCTCCTGGACGAGCGGGGCCGGGTTTTGCATAAGGATGCCCTGGGCCGCAGGCGACAGAATTACTCCCGGCTGCTGAATTTCGAAGAAGCCAGGGATGGCACCTACACGGTGGTGGTGAGGAACGGAGCCGAGGAAATCACCCGAGAGATCCACCTCTCCACGCAGACACTCTACGAAATGCCCAAAAGACAGCTTATTGTCCAGAACTGAAGGATTTGCTGGGCCCAGATTCATCCAATTGCCAAAGCCGCCTTATGAGGCTGATCGGTACTGGTGCCGGCCTGTTCCAGTTACGTCAACCTGTTCGTTTCACAATCCCTCGAGCGCATGAAGGAGATCGGGATGAGGAAGGTGGTGGGCGGCCACAAGAAGCAGATCATCCTGCAATTCATCCTGGATGTGATTACCATCCCCGTGGTTTACTTCCTGTTCAACCTCTTGTTGGGCAACACCCAGCATTACAGTATGGAGATTGGACTGCTGGAAGTAGCCGTAAGTCTGGCAATCATGATGGGTTTGGGCCTGACGACCATTTTGTCGCAAACCCTGAAAGCGGCCAATGCCAATCCGGTGGAGAACCTGAATGTATCCTCCTAGTGATCCAGGATGCTTGGCCCGGTTGACAATTTCGCAGTTCTTGTGATTGAAGGATACGGCGATCATAGTTGCAAGCCCACCATGGCTTACGTGAAAAAACGCCGTTTGAAAATTTCGGATCAGCTCCCCGACCCGCGCAGCGTCCATTGCGGTCCGCCCTTTGCTTGAGGAATGCGTACGGGTGCCCTAGCTCATGCCAATGCCTGACCCCTTCGGCACGCCTGCCGATGTCCACCGGCGGACAGGTATGTCCGGTATCGGACAATAATACCTTACATTTGCTTTATAATGCACTGGATATCAGGACGCAATGCCTCTTGGTATGGGATTGATGGGTGAGGAGCGGTAGGCACTTTTCATCATCAGCCCAAAGCCTTGCCCATGTATCGGAATTATCTCATGATTGCCCGGCGGAACCTGATCCGCAACAAATCCTTCTCCTCCCTCAACATCCTGGGGCTTTGGGTCGGGATGGCCGGCTCCCGGCTCCCGTGGCTGGACATGCAAAGTGAGCTGTCGTACCGCAGACACCCACCGAGTTGAAAGCAGGTGCCGCAGTCCCATGTGTGGGTAGGACATTCATGTACCCGACTGTGTCGGATCGATCCATCAGGTGTACCGGAATCGGACAGGCTTTGATAGACATCTGTGTAAGATATTGACAATTGATTGGTTGCATTTTGACGTCAACGTTACCCATAGAATCGAGAGGGACCCCCCGGTAGCATTTGGCCTATTTTTAATTAAAAATCAACACTTGGAGTCATGGTAAAGAACAACCTGAAAATCGCCATACGGATACTCTGGCAAAACAAACTTTTCTCATTGGTCAATATTCTGAGCCTGTCACTGAGTATGGCGGTGGGGGTCATTCTTTTCACGGGCCTGAAATCCACTTACGATACTGACCATTTCCATCCCGAATTGAATCAACTCGTGCGGATACTCACGCAGGAAACCATCGAGGGGGAACAAACCCAATGGGCAACCGCTCCATTACCATTGGCGTCCCAATTGGAAAGCGCCTCGTCTGTTGAAAAGACGGTGAAAGTGCGGCTGGCCGGAAAACATAACCTGCAAACCGACCAAGGTGATGTGGCTGTTGACATAAAATTCTCGGAGCCTGCTTTCTTTGATGTCTTTGGCTTTAGGTTGTTATCCGGTGATGCCCAAAGCCTTACCAATAACCCCACTTCCCTGTTCTTAACCGAAAGAACAGCGGAAAAGATATTTGGCAACACCAATGCCCTGGGACAGACGGTCCAATTTGAGAACCTGGGTTCCTATACCGTGGGAGGCATAATCCAGGACCCGCCTTTGGAAACCCACCTGCCCATTGAGGCGATGCTTTCAATCGGTTCCGCTGAAATGCTTGAAAAAAAAGGAACAATCAGTCCCATATCACAAGATTTGGGGGACTTCAGGAGTGCTGCCATTTACGCCCGTTTGAAATCAGGAGACAATCTGGCACAGCTCAATGCAACGCTCCAGAACTATACCCGGAAAGTGGATCAGGGCAATCTCCAATTTTGGGCACAACCCCTGGAAGATATCACCCCTGGAAAAATCGCTATCAAAAATACCCCCAATGCGGGCGTTAGTTGGGAAGACGTAAAAACCCAGCTGGTCATCATTCTATCTCTAACCCTCCTGGCCGCTTTCAATTATATCAGTCTGGCTTTGGCGCGTGCTTTCTCCCGGGCGCAGGAAGTAGGTGTCCGCAAAACGATAGGCGCAACAAGAGGACAAATTGTGGGTCAATTCCTACTGGAATCGACCCTGGTCGCCCTGGTTGCTATGTCGTTCACCGTACCCTGTGTCACGGTGTTGGCCCACTACATACCCGATATGGATGATGTGACATTTTCCTGGGACATAACCCTGGTTTTGTGCCTGTCAGCCTACGCAGCGATCACCGGCCTGGTCGCAGGGGCATTTCCGGCCTGGCTGTTGTCAGCCTTTCAGCCCATACAGGTTTTGCGAAAATTGAAGAATGTAAAGCTGTTCCGGGGTGTCGCTGTTTACAAGGCTTTGATTGTCGTACAGTTTTCCGTGACCATCCTGTTTATGATATTGGTTGTCCTGGTGGCCGATTATGATATAAAAAACAATGCCATCATCCGCTCAGCCGTGCCATCCCATGTTCTGGCCCTGGATTTGAAAGGTGAAAAATATCAAAACCTGCAAAACGAGATAGACCAGCTGAGTCAGGTAGAAACGACTTTGGCCACCAACTGGTACTTTGAGCCCATTAAAATGGGTAAGGATTCTGTAACGCTAAAGGGTAAAACCCTGGAAATGAATTACGTCGGTATTGATCCACGAACCATTGAAACCGAAGGCATCCGCTTGATCGCCGGGCAGAATTTCCCTGAAAACATGCCCCAGCGTACGGAGCAGTATGTGTTGGTGAATGAAGCTGCCGCAAAATTATTGGCATCCCGATCGGAGGCCCTGGTGGGGCAAAACCTCTTGCTGGACTCTGCCTCTGTGCAAGTCATTGGCATCATGCCCAACGAGATTATCGGCCAAACAATCCCTTTGATTTACCGGTATTTGCCCAATGAAATAACCACCCTGACCATCAAGCTAAAACCCAATACCGAAACGGAAGCGACCAAGGCCGTTCAGTCGGTATGGAAAGACCATTTTCCGGAGAAAACAGCAAATCTTTATAACTTAAAAGAAACCCGCTATTCAGGGGAAATCAGTGGAGAAATGGAGATTTTTGGGGGAGCTGCCCTGATTGTGATGATCATCGCTGCTCTGGGCATTTTAGGCATAGCCAGTTACTGCGTAGAAACGCGCACCAAAGAACTGGGAATACGGAAAGTACTGGGGGCGACCAACACAGCATTGGTGTGGACCGTTACCAGGAATTTCGGCCTTCTTATCCTGATTGCCGGTCTCATTGGGGTTCCGGCAGGCTTGTTTGGGGGTGATTTACTGAGGCAGGAAATGGGCAGCCCTCTTGATTTGGGTCTTGTAAACATAAGCGTGGGCTTCGGCTCGGTTGCCCTCGTCGGGCTTCTGGCAGTCCTGTCCCAAACCATTCGGGCTGGACAAATTGAACCCGTGAAAGTCTTAAAGGCAGAGTGAAGGGGTAAAACAGTCATCGGCGGCTTTTGTCGGCGGTGGGGCCAACAGTCCTATTCCGCGACACCAGGACGACCAGGCGTCGGCCGGCCACAGGTTGCGAGGAGAAGGGCAAAGGTGGCTAACAACATGTATCCATAAGGGTACGGTGGGGTGTGAGCAATAGGTTTTTTAAACTTCGTTCCACGTTTGGCTTCCTGGCACAGGAAGCGGCTTGGGTAACGCCCCACTACGGAAAGCCAAACGTTAGCGGTCATGCCGTAAGACACGCCCCTTCCAACCACACGACCGTGGACAGGTTTTGCACTACAGGCCTTGTTCGGACGGCACGTCGAAATACCGTCCGCAAGTCGGTTTCGCTTTACAGTCCTGGTTTCATCGCCGCGCTATACCGTACGGCCTGCTGGGCAGGGTGCGGTGCATAGCCGCCGTGTTCTGCGGGCCGTCGGGTCCGTTGACATTGGCACTCCGCTTACCTCATAAAGCAGAAGCGCTGCTACCCATTGTTGGGAAATCAAGGGGCTGCTACATTTAAATGGTCGTCCCGAGAATTGCGCGTTTACGCTCAATTCAAAGATTCCTTTCCTTTGTGTGATCCTCAGGGGCAATAGCAGGCGGACTGAGATGGCAGGTTGAAGTGTAAGTGAATATTCTTTTACGTCCGATAAGGTTTACTTATCCGCTATTTGAAAACCATAGAGCAAAGGCTCAGAACGCCCAAATGGGCCTATGTCCGGTAATCTGAAACATTTTCCCGGAATGTTGACAGCCACTCCCTCCTCAATCGTTCAGCAAGATACTCAAAGCAAAAACCGAACAGAACCCGGTCATTTCCTGGGAAGAGGGTGAAAGGAATACCCGGCAGATGCCAGCCAGCCCAGGTAGCACCGACCTTCTCCGCAAAGGTATCAACCGTGGCCCATGGCGTATCGTATTTTATTTGACTGTCAACGGCCGACCATTCAGTCCGCCTATGCTGATACGCTTCCAGCTTGCGGAGGAAGATGGCGGCTGTCAGCGGTCGGACGTAATAAAATTAATCGCCAGGACTGTCTCTTTTCTAAAGCCGTATGATAGTTGTCATTTCTAAAGGCCGAAGCGGCAACTTTTACATTTCTTTGACCATCTTTTACCGGGCCTTTACAGACGCCAGGATAAATCATTCTAGTTTTGCGATCCACTGCAGTGGCGGCCACCACTTTGGTTGAAATCCTTGAAAACAAATAAGGAAATAGAAGAACTGGGTTCGTGTAGACTGCTCCAATTTCGCTATGCGAGATCTTTTCGGACGGCTGATGCGGGTGCTTCCTGCGACCCGCTCCGGTGTACCGTGCCGCTGCCGTGACCATTTTTAATTGAACATTTGAGACAAATGACCATTCCGAGCAAACCCTCCATGAAAAACCAACGCCTGTTTCTGATTCTTTCCTTTCTAGTGGTTGTATTCCACGTCCACGCGGATGGTCTGGACGATTTCATCCGGAGTCAAATGAAGAAGCGGGGTATTCCCGGGCTGTCCCTGGCCATCATTCAGGACGGAAAGATCCTGAAGGCCCGGGCCTATGGATTCACTGATAAGGATGGAAAGGTGCCGGTCACGACGAATACCTTGTTCCAGGCAGGCTCGGTCAGTAAATCGGTCGCGGCCATGGGCGCTCTGTATCTTGTTGGGCAGAATAAGCTTCTTCTGGATGAGAATGTGAACGCAAGACTTAAAAGTTGGAAAGTCCCCGATAATGAATTTACAAATGACAAAAAGGTCACACTGCGCGGGATACTCAGCCATACCACCGGTCTTACCGTGCACGGATTCCCGGGATACGCCGTGGGCACGGAGATGCCCTCAGTGGTTCAGATCCTGGATGGGATCGCCCCAGCCAATACACCACCGGTTCGCGTGGACTTTATTCCGGGCTCCCGGTGGCGGTATTCGGGGGGCGGTTATACCGTCATGCAGCAACTGATGGTGGATGTGACGGGCGCTGGTTTTCCGGAATTCATGAAAGATAACGTGCTTTCGCCACTGGGTATGGAAAACAGCACCTACCAGCAACCCTTACCTCCACAGCTGGCCAAATTGACGGCAAACGGCCACTACGCCAATCGACGTGTGGTGGAAGGCCGCTGGCACGTTTATCCCGAGATGGCAGCCGCGGGCTTGTGGACTACGCCGTCCGACCTGGCCCGGTTCGCGATTGGCATTCAGAATGCTTATGCTGGAAAACCGGGAAGTGTACTGTCCCAGTCCATAACCCGCCAAATGTTGACCGATCAGAAAAACAGGGATGGGCTTGGTGTCTTTCTGCAGGGTGACAGTACTACCCTCCGCTTCGGTCACAGTGGGCGCGACGAGGGTTTTGACGCGTTATTGACCGCCAGTGTGGACAAAGGGCAAGGCGTTGTGATCATGATCAATGCGAATGATAACTCGCTCATGATGGGCAGGATTGTCGATTTTATCGCTGACTATTTCCACTGGGATGGGTTTCCTGTAAGGGCAAAACCGGCCGCCGTGGCTGTGGATGCCGAAACGTTAACGGCTTTCGAGGGCCGGTATGAATTATTCAATAATCGGATGGTCACTTTTGAGGCTGAAAACCAGCGACTTTTTACCCTGGAAGATGGTTTTGTTGATGAAGAATTCGTACCCGTCGCTACGAATACGTTCACCTCTACTGACCGCAATGTTTCCGTGACCTTCACTGCCGACGCTGATGGAAATGTGACCGGCTTCACGCTTGAAGACAAGGACCAGGGTTATGAGCGGACAGTACCGCGAATCGGGCCGCTTGCCAATGCCCATAAGACCACTGCCGATCCTGATCCGTCCCGCACACCTAGAATCATGGCGGCTTTGCAGGCTATGGTAAAAGGGGGTAAAACATTGGAAGAAGCATCAGGCCTCACTCTGGGGGCCAAACGCGATTTTGCAGGAGGAATGCCCGAGCCGGAAACTTTGAAATCACTGACTTTCATTCATTCGGAAAACGTCGCAGGCCGGGGCATTCAACGCCATGGAAGCGACGTAAGCGAAATAGTGACCTACCGCTTGAAGTCCAACCGGCCGGACACCTACATACTGGTCCATCTGACCTCCGACGGCTTGGTTACGGATTGGGATCTCGTTGAAAAATAATAGCTGTTTGAAGCGAATCATGCAGGCGCTCCGTTGCCGGCAATAATTTTCTCCCGGTGCTGCTTTCCCCGTTCAAGCATTGCGATGGTCGCTTCTGACCGTGTGTAAATGGGCTTGAGGGCCTATTCAACCATTACCGGCTTCGTTTCGCAGACGGCTCACTTCATTTCCCGAATACGCAGTTTATCAGGATTGCGCAGGTACAGCAAGCGGGTGATTTGCCTGGCGTCATGGGCAACATAAGCCATAGAATCCAGCTCGCCGGTCTGCTGGCGGAAAATAAGCGAGACGGGATGGCCGTTGGCAAAAGCGGGACGGTGGATGAATTCGCTGCCGTTGTTTTCCGGAAGCCGCACAATCCCCAACAGGAACTTCACCACTTTACCGAGACCGAACAGCGGTTTCAGATTGGCCGGGCGTTTGCCTCCCCCATCACTGAACAATTCAATGTCGGAGCGGAGCAGCCGGTTGAGTGTCTCACGGTCCTGGTCCTGTAACGCCGTCAGGAATGCCTGCGTGAGGGATCTCTGTAGGTCACCTGACCCGGGTCCGGGTTTGGGAGAAGCCAGCTTCAGACGGGCCCGATGCAATACCTGGCGGCAGTTGTCGGCTGACAGGCCGGTGAGTTCGGCCACGTGGCGGTAGTCCTCCGACAGGCTCTCCCGCAGGACGAACACAGCCCGCTCAACCGGGTTCAGGCGTTCGAGCAGAAAAAGCAGACCGTACTCGATGGTGGGGGGCTGGTCGGCATCCAGGGTGATGTAGGGTTCGGGCAGCCAGGGGCCGGTATAGCTTTCCCGCTGCTTTTTCAGCTCCTGCAGCCGGTTGATACTCTTATTGACCGTCATCTTTCCCAAATAGGCTTTGGGATGGTCGACGTCACGGGCCGACATCCATTTCTCGTAGACGTCCTGGACGATGTCCTCTGCTTCCTGGACAACGCCCAGCATTTCATAGGCAATGCCCAACAGGTAGGGACGAAGCAGGAGCACTTGATCGGTGATTACCATAAGCGGTTGAAGTCAGGTCGATGGACGTTTACCATTAAACGGCCAAGTTCGGGTCAATTCGACTGACTTTTCTTAGCGATATCGCAGAGCCTGTCGGAGTGAATGTTAAGCCCAATATTACCCATATTGTAGTAAAACTCGGTGGCTATGATCCAGTTTATCTCACAGATTTCGCGTTCATCGAAATATTGGGCAAGCCTTTGGAAGAGGGGTGGGTCCATCCTGCGGTCGCGTGTCAGCCGGGTGACAAAATCGAGCAGGGCCCTCTCTCTTTCCGAGAAAAGCGGGCTGTTGGCGTAGTCGGACAAGGCATCGAATTTGGCCTGGTCCATAGCGGCCCTGATCGAGTACGCCCGTCCAATGTCGGTACAGAAAAGACACACGTTTAACTGGGCCACCCGCTGGCGCACCAGCATCACCGTTTCCGCCGGCAGTTTCAGCTTTTTGTCGAGCTGGCTTATTTTCCCGGAAAAAGAGCCGAAAGCAACCGGCATCCGGACCGACATGACTTTCAGGGGAGTGATTACTTTGCCGAAACGTTTGCGCGTAAAGTAGTAGAGCAATTTCCAGGAGAAGCTTTTGGGCTTTTCAATGGGGGCAAGGAACGGAGTATCCATTTTCTTTGGCTTTTTACAGCTAAGACCGGAAAAGCCGGGTTTTGTGACAAGTGATTGGTAAATATTTTCAATGCCCCTCAAACCGGTTATTCCGTTACAGATACCTTCAGGAAGGATATGGCTGGAGATCGATAGGGTAGCTGCCAACATTCCGGGAAAATGTTTCAGATTACGGGACATAGACCCATTTGGGCGTTATGAGCTTTTGTGCGATGGTTTCCAAATAGAGGATAAATATCACCAGGGACTGGACGTGACGGCGCAGACTGGTGATGCCGTACTGGCTGAGGCGGAAGTATTGAGCGAAAACCCCAAACAGACCTCGTCCTTCTTCCGAAAAAGGGAAGTCGGATTCTTGACAATCTGACCCACCTGTCGATAACAGACATCAAACAAGCCCACCCATAACTTTCCTTTTTGGCTAAGACAATCAGACATTCGGCTAAATCTGTTCTCTGGAGTCGGTGCAACTTTGCATCAACGAATCAAAACAGAAAAGAATGAACATCGTATTAACAGGTTCTCTTGGGAACATAGGCAGACCGCTCACAACGGAGTTGGTAAAAAAAGGGCACACAATAACAGTCATCAGCAGTAATGACGAAAGAAAAAAGGCCATTGAAGCACTGGGTGCAAAAGCCGCTATCGGCAGTATGTTTGATGCTGATTTTTTGACAGCCACATTCAAAGGCGCAGACCTTGTCTATTTAATGGAAACAATGGAAGCTGCCGGTGATATGTTTGACAAATCGGTTGACTTCACCGGTACCATCAACAGAATCGGCCATAACTACAAAACAGCTATTGAACAATCGGGTGTGGGAAGAGTAATCCATTTGAGCAGTATTGGTGCCCATACTGATAGAGGTATTGGCATTCTCATCTTCCATTACAATGTAGAAAACATTTTGAAACAACTGCCGGATGATGTTGCCATTAAATTCATTCGTCCGGTTGGCTTTTATATAAATATGTTTTCGTTTGTGAAATCAATCAAACATAGAGGTGCCATCATTTCCAACTATGGGGGCGATACAAAGGAACCATGGGTGTCTCCTTTTGATGTTGCGGATGTAATTGCTGAAGAAATGGAAGAACCATTTTCAGGAAGAACAGTTCGCTATGTGGCCAGTGACGAAGTGTCACCGAACGAAATAGCAAAAGCATTAGGGAAAGAAATCGATAAGCCAGATTTGGAATGGAAAGTCATTCCCGACAGTGAGCTTCTGACCAATTGGCTAAACATTGGCTTTAATGAACAAGTTGCCAAAGGATTCATAGAGCTGCAGGCAAGCCAAGGAACAGGAATACTATACGAAGACTACTATCGAAACCAACCAACACTGGGTAAAGTAAAGTTGGCTGACTTTGCGAAAGAATTTGCTGTCGTTTACAATTCAGGAAACGAATAGATTCCCAATATGGAAGCAGTGCAAAAGGGAAGCCTATCCGGCCTTGAGAAATTATTCATCAAGTCGGGAAAGATAACGGCCATTCGGGTTTGGAATGGAGGGGACCTGCATGAACTCGATATTCATTTGCCTGATGTCGAATTTGAAAAGTGGGACAAGGCCCGGTCCATCAAATGCAGAATTTCAGCTTTGCATTACGCGGATTATACTCCTGCGTTATGGGACATTGTGGCAAAAAAATGCACTTTGTACATAGACACAAGCCACAGGGGACAAGGAAGTGTCTGGGCAAGAAAACAGCGTGCGGGCAATAGCTTTTATTATGCAAAAATAGAAGTTGAAGAACATTTCCCAATAGCGGGTAAAAGCCTTGTTTTTATTGGCGACCAGACAAGTATCGGACACTTCTGTTCTATTCAACAGTTGGCAGAGAAAAATGTGGAAACCAGTGGCTTCATTGCCTTTGACAACAAACTGACGGCTGATGAATTTTCTAAAAACTGTGCTTGGTTGCACTAACAGGCTGTTTCCTTTCCAGATGATATTTATTTCCGAACAAGAAAATGGTTGGATGACAACGGGGAACAAAAAGACCGTTTCGTTTTTTATACCGTAGGCAATGCCGGACTGGTTGTCTCCATCAGAAGGCTTTTAAAAAATCACGGCATAGACGGAAGCCAGATAAAAGCCAAGGGCTTTTGGCACTAAATGAAAGACCAATTCCTGACTTTACAATATGGACCAACGGCAAACGGTAAGAATAAAAACCATTAGTGAATTTCACCGCTTGCGTGGATTACCCCAACCGCAGCACCCGCTCATCAGTGTGATTGATTACAGCGAAGTTGTGAGGCCTGCAAATATCAGTGAGACGAATTGGGTATTTGATTTCTATCAAATTTCCCTGAAAAGAGGCATGAATGCTAAAATGAAATACGGTCAGCAGCATTACGATTTTGACGGGGGTATAATGTTTTTTAGTTCACCGAATCAGGTTTTCAGAATAGAACCAGAACCTACACATGAAAAGCGCTCAGGCTGGATGTTGCTTTTGCACCCCGATTTCCTTTGGAATACATGGCTTGCAAAAACAATCAAGCAATACGGGTTTTTTGATTATACAGTCAATGAAGCTTTATTCTTATCGGACAAAGAAGAAAAGACCATTAACAACATCATTGGAAACATCAATCAGGAATACCGCACCAATATTGATAAGTTCAGCAAACAGATTATCATCTCTCACATAGGAACACTACTAAACTATTCCCTGCGTTTTTACAATCGTCAATTCATAACAAGAGAGAAATCCAATCAGCAGATTTTGGAACGTTTGGAAAAATTACTTGTCGACTATTTCAACAGCGATGATTTGGCTTCAAGGGGTTTGCCAACAGTTCAATATGTTGCCGGCACATTGAACGTATCACAAAAGTACCTAAGCAGTCTGCTAAAAGCGATTACCGGACAAAGCACACAGCAGCACATCCACGACAAACTACTTGAAAAAGCAAAAGAGAAACTATCCACGACGAACCTTTCCGTGAGCGAAATTGCCTATGGACTGGGTTTTGAACATTTACAATCGTTCAGCAAGCTCTTCAAAGCAAAAGAGAAACTTTCACCCTTGGTGTTCAGGCGGTCGTTCAACTGATTTGTTCTGTCCTCACATTCAAAAGCGTAAGCTTACTATTTTAAATTGGCGATTTTGAGTATTTCATCATTAAACCGAATGGAAAAATCTTTGGGTCCTTAATTATACATATAGCGGAAATTATGTCTCACAGTCCCAGCTTCAGGGCGGCGTTGTGGCGGACGACCTGCTGCACGCGGGTGTAGCGGTCGATCATTGGGTAGCTGCCACCCGTTCAGGCCAAAAGTTAAAAGGATCGTATCATCCCTGGTATGACCTTACACGAACATGGATGGGTTGCTACCTGAATCGCTGGCATTCCGATCAGGTAGTAGCAACTTGGGAGAAGTAAGAAATGTGCTTTTTCGTCACAGCTTGACGGCCACCGTGGCCGACAGCGTGCGGCCATCGGAAGGCCAGATGCCCGGTCCCGGATAGAACTGGGGGCGCTTGGTGAAATAGTGCGCGTCGAACAGGTTGTTGCCGTTCAGCTGCAGGCGCAGGCGTTTACTCAGGTTCAGCGAAATGTTCAGATCAAACAAATGGTAGGCCGATACCAGTCCGGTGGCGCCGCTGGGTGAAGGTTCCACGGCATTGAGCGCATCGGCAAAACTGTCGGCCGTGTAGCTGTACAGGGCCGTCAGGCTGAAAAACGAAAACTGGAAAGTGGCCCCGTTGCGGGAAATACAGTTCGGTACACTTTCCACCTTGTTACCATCCACCCGCACGTTGTCCTGGCCCGACTTGACCCGGGCGTTCCGGTAGCGGGCATCCATGAACGAGGTGGCCGTGAACACATTCAGCGTACTTTTGGCCCCCAGCCGGAAATCGCCCTGCACCAGCATCTCCAGGCCATGGGTGTGCGAGTCACCCGTGTTGGTACGCAAGACCGTCAGGTTGCCCGCCGCGTCGGTCGAGGCCAGCGTGCCCAGCCGGTTGTTGTAGACCAGGCGGAAGGCCGTCACGTCCCAGCTCAGGTTCTGCCATTTGCCCCGCACGCCCGCTTCCAGATTGTAGCCGTAGGCGTCCTTCAGGTTTTTGTCGGTAGCCTCGTAGACCGAGCCGGGGACGATGTCCTTGAAGATCACCGGGCGGTAGGCCTGCGACCAGCCGCCGTACAGGTTCAAGGCTTTGTTGAGGTTGTATTCCGCGTTGACCCCCAGCAGCGGGAAGCGGTGGCGGATGGTGGTGGGCAGTTCATTGGCGGGGTAGTAGGTGATCGTACCCCGCATGTCGCTTTGTCCCGTCTCGACGCGGAGGCCCGTATTGAGTGAGAAACCCTTGAAGAGCGCCCAGCGGTTTTCGGCAAACAGGGCCAGGTTCCTGGTCTTGAAGTGCAGGTCCCGCCCCCAGCCGGGCGACACGAGCGTCAGGTCGTAGTCGGTGCCCGTGGTACCCCGGCCCATCTGCCGACGGTGCAGGTCATTGTTCATGTACTGTACTCCCCCGACGAGCGTGCTGCGGCGGTGGAAGAGCGGGTAGGAATGCTGCAGGCGCAGTTCGGTGGTGTAGCTATGGTATTGGTCGAGGTCCACCTGCCGGTTGCTGTACTGCAGCGTGGAGGGGTTGATGGTATCGGCCACGGTAGCCGGCTTGTCGAACAGGACGCTGCCGCGCGAGCCCAGCACGGCGGAGGTCGTCAGCTTCAGCTGGGTGTGGTCGCCCAGGTTCCAGTCGAGGGTGAAGGAGGGTACGTGGATGTCGGGATTATAGTAGTTACGGCTACGGGTGGCAGCCTGCGGGTCTTGCCGGAACATGGCGTCGGTCAGCGGGCCCGCCAGCTGGATGAGGTAGTTGGAGTGGGTCCATTCCAGTTTGAGGTGCAGGTCTTTGGACACATCGTAGAATAATGAAACGTTTTCGGCGTCGTAGTTCGAGCGGCTGTTTTGCCGGTAGCCGTCCAGCTTCTTTTTGTTGGCCCATACCGAGTACCGGAATTTTCTCACCGTTCCCGACAGGGAGTTGTAAGTGCTCACCAGTCCGTACGACCCGACGGTGTTGACCGATTCGAAAGCCAGCGGGCGATCGGGATCGGGTTGCTTGCTGACGTAGCTGAGCATGCCGCCAAACTGGGCGCCGTACTGCAATGAGCCGGTACCACGCACCAGTTCGATCCGCTCGACGGCCTCCATGGGGATGTTGTAATGGCTGGCCGGATAGCCGTACATGTCCGAGTTGGTCAGGACACCGTCCTTGCGGATGTTGAACTCCCAGCCCCGGTGCGGGTCGAGGCCGCGCGTGGCTATGTTGACCTGGTTTCCCGTGCCGTCCATGTCGTAGACGAACACGCCGGGTACCTTGGCGAAGATCTGCCGTCCGTACTTTTCGGTCAGGGCCACATCCTTGCGGGTGAGCTCGATGACCTCGTTTTTCTTGCCTGAGAACAAATAGGTGTTTTGAACCGGAGCCAGGTGCAAAAGGTCGGTCCGGTTGCGAAGGCCCTCGACGGTGACGGAGTCCAGCGTAAGGGTACGGACGGGGTTTTCTTGAGCCAGGGCCGGAAGCACGAGGGCAAGAATGTACAAAACAAGGTAAATTCTTTTCATGGAGTTCAATCTTTTGGTAGGGGCACCCTACTTTTAATATGGCTAATTCCCGTTTGGGTTGGGAAGAAACCTAATCGGGAAAAGGCCGGGTTTGCCTTGCCGTTGGCGGCGTAGTATATTGAATTTACATAGCAAAAGTAGTAATAATCAATCCAATCGAACGTGGGCGGCGGTTATTACAGGGTAGGGGGCCAGGTGTCACCAAGAATTACCCAATTTCCCTGGACAAAACACCGCATCACTTTTTAAACACGACGGATCCTCTCCCAGGCCCCCACCCGCCTTATGACTTTTCATTTGTTTTCAGGCAATTCCTGGCGGTCAATCGTGTCCGACCACGTCGGCAATGACCGACCGCCAGCTTTCCAGTTCGGCCCTGCCGGGCTTACGTTCGCCGAAGACCAGGGCCAGGTTCTGGCCGTTTTTGTCGAATAGTTCCACACCCGTCACGATGCCGTCGGCGGTGGGTTTCTTAGTAAGCCAGACCTGATCCACCAGGGTTTCGTTCAGGTGTAGGTTGAACTGTGGGTCCAGCACGTTGTACCATGGGCCCATCTGCACGAGTTTTTTTACGGGCCCGGAGTGGATTTGAATACAACCGGGATTCGAGACAAAAACCATAATGGGTACCTCCCGTTCGGCGATGGTAGCGAAAATCTGCTTAAGTACCTCCATCGACAAAAGCCGGGCGTGCCCATCCGGGGCCAGCCGCAGCCCCTGCCGCCTGCCAACACCATATTGATGTAAAAGTCCAAAAAACTCGTGTGTATCCGTCATGTTGAGCCAGCCCTGCTGAAAAGCCGCCACGTCGATCGCCTCGTCGGGCGGGTCGACAGCCGGTTCCGGCGCGGGCGTTATGGCTAATTCCAAAAACTGATTTTCTTCGCAAAACCGATCTACCAGGGCCTCATAGGTCGTTTTGTCCGATTGGTCGGTCAGGTAGATCTTGTGGACAGCCTCGCCGTGGGAGTCGAAAAACTGCAGGCTGTTACGGCCGTTTTCGCTCACGGCGAAGCCCCATTGCCAGCGGCTCATGAACAGCCGCAGGTCGATGTCTGGCCCCAGTACCAGCCCTACGTGCTTATTGAACGATACCTTTTGGTAAATACCCTTGCGCTCGTGTACCAGGGCGTCGTTGCGCGTCAGGGCCATCACGTAGCCCAGTGTCGGAACGGTCTTTATGATTTCACGGAAGTCGCCCCCAGTCGGGTAGCGGTTTCGCCTATGCCCGTTGCCACCAGTTCGGCTTCGGACACGCCCAGCTGCCGGGCGGCGTCACGGATGCGGGTTTTGGGATTCTCGGCGCGGAAGTCGGCCCAGCGGGTCTTGAGAGGTTGTTCTGATATAATCATGGGTTGGTTTGGTTAAAACAAAATGATAGGATTCGTGGCAGGGAGTGGAACGATCAACGGAAAATCGTGCAAAGGACTGTCGATCAGCTGTACGGGCAGGTCGAAAACGCGCTCCACATTGGCTGCTGTCAACACCTCCCGGGGGGAACCTGTGGCGGCAGTGGTGCCGTCTTTCAGCATCAGTAGGTGGTGGGCGTATTGGGCGGCCATGTTCAGGTCGTGCAGTACGGCCACTACGGCGTAGCCGCGCTCGGCCATTTGCCGCGCAGTAGCCAGGATCTGCTGTTGATGGAGCAAATCCAGACCCGTGGTCGGTTCGTCCAGTAGCAGCAGGGCATCGGGAACCTCCCAAAGCTGCGCCAGGACACGGGCCAGGTGTATCCGCTGCTGCTCACCGCCCGACAGGGTAGCCACATATCGACCGGCGAAACGTCCCATGCCTACTGAATTCAGGGCCGCCTCCGCTACGTCGTAATCGTGGGCATCGGGCTGGGTGTCGTAGTGCGGGTAGCGCCCCATGAGCACCAGTTCGGATACCCGAAACGGAAACGAAAGGGTGTTTTGCTGATGGAGTACCGCCCGAACCCGGGCCAGCTGCCGATGGGTATAGCGGGAAAGGAGTTGCTGGTTCAGGGTGACCGTCCCGGCCTGGGGCACAATTTCTCCCGCGCACAGCTTAAGGAGCGTGGATTTGCCCGCGCCATTCGGCCCCACAATAGCCAGCAGCTCGCCCGGCCTGACACGGAGCGACACGTTGCGGATCAGGCTTCTGGCTCCGATTTTGTAATGAAGTTGGTCGGCTTTCAGCATCGTCAGGCGGCGTTTCTTCGGCCAATCAATAGCCATAAAAATACGGGTGCCCCCAGCAATGCGGTCAACACGCCGATGGGTAGTTCGGCGGGCGCAACCACCGTCCGGGCCAGGGCATCGGCGGCCGTCAGCACGGTGGCCCCACCGAGCGCTGAACCGACGAGTACCCGACGGTGGTCGGCTCCGGCCACCAGCCTGATCAGGTGGGGCGTGACCAGGCCCACGAAACCGATGAGACCCGCCACGGCCACCGAAGCTCCCACCGAAAGGGCGGCCAGGATGATCACCCAGCGTTTGAGGTGAACCAGATCCACCCCCAGCATCTGGGCCTGGCTTTCACCCAGCGCCAGGCCGTTCAGCGCTCCGCCCAGCCGGGGGAGCCCTACCAGCACTACACCCACAAAGGGAAGCAGCGCCAGCACCGTAGTCCAGGTGGCCCCGCCGAGGCTGCCCAAAGTCCAGAAGGTGATGGTCCGCAACTGCTCGTCGGTGGCCATGGAGGTCAGCAGGCCGGTCAGTGCACCGGCCAGCGCGTTGATCGCAATCCCGGCCAGTAGCATGGTCGTCACCACCGACCGGCCCGCGACCCGCGCCAGCCGGTACACCAGCAGGGAAGTCAGGCAGGCCCCGACGAAGGAAGCCAGCGCGAGCGCATAGTAGCCCAGAAGGCCCAGCATCTGGTCGAACAAGGCAGTTTTCAAGACGATCATCGCCACAGCGGCCAGCATGGCGCCCGACGAAATACCGATCAGGCCGGGATCGGCCAGCGGATTTCGGAACAAGCCCTGCATCGCCGCACCCGCTACTGCAATCCCGGAGCCGATCAACAGCCCCAGGCACACACGCGGCAGACGGATCACGGTCATGATGGACGTCTTCATTTCGTCGGCCGGGAGCCGCAGGCCTACCTGATTGCCCAGAATGGCCAGTACCTCATCGGGCGAGATCCAGACGGCTCCTACTCCGATGGAAACTACGGTCGTTACGAACAGCAGCACCACCAGCAGCGGATACAGCCAGCGGTTCCGTACCGGGCCGAATACGACGCGGGTGGGAACAGGTTCTGCGGTTTTTGGGGCCATGGTTTCTACAGACATAGCCTAAAAACTGCCTTCTTTTGAACCGATTTTGCGGGCCAGTTCCGCCAGGGCTTTCCCCAATCGGGGCGTAAAACCCGTGAGCAGATGGCCGTCCATGGTGATAAAGCGTCTGTCTTTACCTGCCTGGGTTTGGGCAATACCCGGAATACCGAGCAAGCCACCCGCACCACTCAGACTTTCCAGGCCGCTATCGAACAGCAGGATCACGTCGGGATTGGCCACTACCAGCGCTTCGGCGGTAAGGGGTTTGAAATCGGCGAACCCCGTGGCGGCATTCCGGCCACCCGCCAGCTCGATCATCGTTTCGACGGGCGTACCGCTCCCGGCCACGAATAGGGTACCCGCCCCCCGGGCATAGATGAACAGTACCTTCGGTTGCCCACTGGCTTTTTTGACCTGCGCCAGATCGGCGTCCATACGCTTGATCAGCGCTTCCCCCTTGGCAGGTACCCTACAGGTTTTGGCCACTTCCGAAATCAACTGCCGCGCTCCGGCGGCCGAAAACTCTTGCTTATACGAAACCACCTCCACACCCGCCTGCCGGATCTGATCGAGGACGGGCGATTTTACACCCGCCTGGTCGGTGGTCAGCACCAGGGTAGGCCGCTGGGCCAATACGCCTTCGGTCCCGATATTGCGGTTGTGACCCACCCTGGGGAGCTTCTGTAGGCTTTCGGGGTAGGTGCTGGTCACGTCCACACCCACCAGCCTGGAGGCCAGCCCCAGCTCGTAGATTATTTCGCTTACCGTACCATCGAGCGAGACGATGCGGGGAGGGTGCTGGGCCCGCACGGCCAACGCCAGGCCGGGTGGCAGCATCAGCAGGAGCGCTGCGCGGAGGATTCGATTCATTGGGAAAGGCATCTCAGGAATCAGTTTGTGAAAGTAGGGGTACCATCGGGCTGGTAGACGTACCGCAGTGTGTAGTAGCTCGATTCGCTCGTCTGGGTTGGGGCCGTCGGGGCACCCTTGTAATAGCTCAGTATTTCCATTTTGGCGTACTTGCCGTCCGCGGTGCGCACCACGATGACCTTGCCCGCCGTGGGTGTGATCAGGTGGGTCTGGGGATCGTAGCTGTACCAGCCTTTTCCCGAGCCCGTGGGAATGGCCGGCAGAGCCTTGGTATCCGACTGAATGGCCGCGCTGGCGGGCAGGGCTTGGGTTTCATCGAAAATACCGTCCAACACCACCGCTCCCCCTTGTCCGGGGCCGGAGGCACCCCCATTGGTGAGCAGGGTGGTACCTTTCAGGGCCAGGTCCCATTTCATCGAGGCGGAATCGGCGGAGGGCACGATCCCGTTCTGAAAGCTGAAAAAGGTGTATTTTCCCGAAGAGGTAGGGCGGCCCGAGGCGTCGACCCCCGTGGGGGGATCGGCCGGGATGTCTTTCACCGTTTCGGCTTTGACGGGTTCTGTGTCAATAGTTTCCGACTTATCGCAGGCAACCAGGGAAAGAGTCAGGCACGCGGCGGCAACGGATAGTTTGGTCAGGTTCATTTGCTTTGTGATTTATTGATTAATGAAAAGATACGATTTTGGAATCAGGGTTCAGGCGTTTTTTCGGGTGCCCGGGACGTCAGCGTCGCGCTCAACCGCAGCCAGCCCAGCCGCCCCGGCTGACTGGGAATGAAAGCGGCATTTCTGAAATTGAGCAGGTTGTCCACACCGGCTTGTAACATGAGGCAACCGAGTGTCTTGGCCGCCGAAACATGCCACAGCACATATCCGCGCACGTACTCGTCCGGGCTGTCCAGAATGGTGTTGCTGTTGCGGTCGCCAAAGCCGTAGCGCCCCCGGTAGATGCCCCGCAGCGAGGCACTCAATCCGTTCGGGGATTGATAGAATAGTTTGACATTGGCCGAATGCCGCGACCGCCCCATGAGCCCGCCGTAGTCGGCGCGCGGTACGCGCTCAGTGGCCAGGGTTTCGGGGTTGCGCCGGAAGAGGGTGTGGTTCCTGATCTTTTCCAAGACCTCCTTGTCTTTGGCCTCCAGGTACTGGTACCCCGCCGACAGGGTCAGCCCGGACTGTCCCGCTTCCCACCGCCGCGACGCCTCGACTTCCCCTCCCTGGGTGAATACCCGGTTGAGGTTCAGGTAGCTGAACACCGACTGGCCATTGGTTTTTTGGGCTACGGCCTGGGTTTCGATCAGGTCGCGGATGTCGTTCCGAAACAGATTCACAGATGCCCCGAAGCCCGACGTTGTCCGGTATTGGGCTCCCAGATTGACCGCCCGTGAGCTTTCGGGCCGAAGTAGGCCGAAGGCCGAAGGATCGCTCAGTACCTCCGCCACTTGCCCCTGCTGCTGGAGGCGCAGCAGCCCGGCGGCCAGTTCCTGCGAGCCGAACACACTGTACCCCGCCACGGCGTTGGTGAAGTTCAGGTACAGTTGCCGGAAGTCCGGGGCTTTGAACCCCACCCCCGCCGACCCACGCAGGAGCAGCCGGTCGGTCAACTGGTAGGCTACCGCCAGCTTGGGCGAAAACTGGTTGCGGTAGGCGCTGTGCGCGTCGAAGCGTCCGCCCAGAATGATCTGCAGGGCATTGGTGGGAAAATATTCGTACTGGGCAAAAGCGTAGTAGGAGCCAAACCGCTGCGGCTGCGTGTACCGGGTGGCTTCCACGCCTTCGGCGATGTGGCCGATACCGCCCGTAAACAGATTCTTCGCGTTGATGCTCCAGTCGGCCTGTAGTTCGGGCCGGAGGAATGACTGCCGGAAAAAAGTCCGGTCGTACATAACGCCATCCGTTCGGTAGGCCAGACTGGACTCGGTGCGGTACTGCGAAAAGTAGGTGCGGGCCTGCAATCGGAAATGCTGGTCGAATCTGTGGGTCAGCGTGGCGGTGGTATTGGCATCGTGTACCCTGCCCTCCCCGGCTACCTCCCGGCTGGTACCTCCTTCGCTGATCGCGAAACTGTTCTGCTGGATTTCTCCAAAAATGCGCTGGCTCACCGCCAGCTTTGTGCGTTCAGAAAATTGGTAGGTCAGCTTGGGTTGAATGGTGAAGTTGTGGAAAGGTGCCACCGTGCTGCCGAAGGTATCGGGCGAAAGGTCGTACCCTTGGGTGGCGTACCGGTTGCCGAAGAGCTGGAGACCCAGCCGCTTTCGGCGGAATCCCGCACTGGCCGAAAGGTCGAGGGTACGGTTGGCCCCGTAACGCACCGATAGGTCGCTATTGGCGCGGTCGGGATTTTGGGTGATGATGTTGATGACCCCCGCCAGGGCCTCCGAGCCATACAGGCTCGACGACGGACCCTTTACGATTTCGATGCGCTTGATGTTTCCTACCGCCACCCGCGACAATTCCAGGGTACCTGCCGTACGGCCGATCAGCGGCTCACCGTCCACCAGAATGAGCGTGTAGTCGGGATTGAACCCCTGTATTTGCACCCCGGTACCGTGGTCATTGACCATGAACAGCCCCGTCTGTTCGGCCAGCACATCATTGAGCCGCAGGGAACCCATCTGACGTATCTGTTGCCGGGGAATCACCGTGACCGGCAGGGGCAGGCTGCCCAGCTCGCGTTCGGAGCGGGTGGCCGTCACCACCAGCTCGTCCAGCGCTTTCTCGTTCGTAGACAGTGTATCCACGGTCTGGCCAAGGCCGGGTAGGGTGGTTTCCAGCCCAATTACCAGGCAAAGGGCCAGTGAGCGCAGGGGGGATAAAGAGGGGCAGAAGTACTTCATCAGTTCAAATGCCGATCGGCTGATTCGATGAGCTGCAGTTTGCTGAGCCCGTGGCCCAGCAGCTCCTGGAGTTCCAGGAACTCCGTCTCGGTAAAGGCAAAGTACAGGTCGGGTGCCGTCGTATTCACGATGATTTTCGAACGGCCGGGGTGGCCCCGGAAATACTCAGCCGGACACATGTACCGCATATTGTATTCCAGCCGCAGGAAGTCCTTCCGGGCGAACAGCTGCAGGATCGGTCCGAATTCCACCGTAATGCCCTGTAGGCAACCCCGGCATAAGGCCACCTGGCCATTGGGTGTGAGCGCCAGGGTAACGGGGCGATGATCGGTATGGTCCATACGTCGTGGGTTTGGTTTTGTGAATGCCTGGGAGCTGAGGAGGCAGACTGGGTAAATCAGTTCGTCAGTTCTGCACTCATTATTTATTTAGACTAAGTATAAATAATGGTCAAAGCTAAGGGAAGGTTGTGGGAAATGCAACAATTATTTAGAAAAATTATAAATAAGGAACTAGAATACTTGTCCCGTTGACCTATCGGGAGGCACTGGGAAGCTGGCCACGATATTTTTTAAAGCAGACGTAAAAGGGGTTCTTCTTCAGATGGATACTGTTGGGGAATTCAAACAGTGGCAATATTTTGAAGTATCAACCGCACAAAAGCGGCCTGACGTGTCTTGGCCCAAGGCACTTCGTTAAGCCAATCCACTAGCGGGTACAGCTTCATCGCCGTAGCAACAAAAATTTTTAGTTGGAGGGTTTTGGCCGATTCCGTATACCGAGGGCCTCGTATTCCAAAACCGAGAACAGCCTGAAGAGAGAGCATCCAAAAGTGTGACGGTACGCCGCCACGGGACAGTTTGAGGTTAAGCGGCAATCGGGACGGGCTGCTCCGCAACTTGGCGAAAGCCCGGGTACCGTTGCCGAAAGCAGCCACCCCACGCTGCATTTGCACGGGCTCGAACTCCTTGTCGCGCCTTGTGCGGAACCCGTAATCATTTGTGAGGGGCGGTCATCTTTTGCCGTGGCAGCAAGGTCAATTAGTATGGTTTCTTCGAACAGAAAGCGCTGTTCTTCAGTCCCAATCCTGACACCTGCCCCGTCAGGCCTTGGTAGATCGGGTAGTTAGGCGTTTGTTCGGCCGCATCCTCAGACGAGGTAAATCGTCCAGAACCGGCTGCCAGACAAGCAGGTAGTCCGGAACAATAAAGCTGACCTGGGCAACAACTACTCAGTTCACTTGCTTCGTGACCATCGCAAAGTTGTACCAGGCCAAAAACTTGCAAATCATACAATAGACCAAACACCGCATCCGCAGATGATCGACCGCTACACCCGCGTCCAACAGGTCGTACGGGACAATGCAGCGATGAAATTGGGCTAGTGAACCAAGAACTCTTGTGGTATACGTTATTTTAGCCACTCCCAACGCTTGGCCCAGTCCATCAGATACTCCTCCCGATGTTTCGATACAGTTTTCGCGCCCTGTTGCGTACCCAGGAATAACTCCGGCTCTGTCCGGTCGCCGTACCAATTGCGGCCAAGGATGTAGTCGTCCGGGCTAGGTTTTCCCGGCCAGGGTGCCACACTCACGTATTTTCCTTTTTGTCCATCCAATTCCGAAATTGAACTATGGGTCATATACGCGCCGACTTCTACCTGTTTGGGAGAATAGCGAACTCCGTATTGACCATCTCCCAAATAGTAGCCCGGCCATGACTGTCCGCTTACGTCTAACGTAAAACAGGCTGAATCCGCAGGGATAGCAAGTTTTGGGCCTTTGAACCACCATTCCACCACACTGTACGTAGCTACTGTGTCGGCAGTCGTGGTGTTTCGCTCAAAAATCGTTCTGGAACTCCGATCAATGGGAGTGAAACTACCGCCCCAGCTTTCACCAGTGGGGTTATCCGGATTTCCTTTCATCAGGTAGGCAAGGGAGGGCGTATCGCCCATTTTTATATCGCCCTTGTAGTAGTTTATAAAGTCTTTTCCCATGGCTCCCCGGCCCTGAATATAATTTCCGTAGAAGGCTTTGCTCGTGATATTTTTCGGCGATTCCGGATCCATGAACCATCCCCGGTACGTGGCATTGGCTTCAATCATCCAAAGATTAGGGTGGTGCTCGGCAATATAGGCATACGGGTTGATGCTCCATTTCTTGTTCGGCCCCCCAATCCAGTACACCCTGATGTTTTCTTTGATCTCGGGGGCATCGTGCAGCGCCTGGGCCAAATCCTCAATTCCACCCCAGAGCAGCACCCACAGAGGCTGGTCATTCTTCTTTTTCGCACAGCTAATGATCCAATCCGAGCCTTCGGTGGCGGTAGTATAGCCTTTATAGGGTGCTTCCAGAATGGCTCCCTGCTTACAAATCTTCCTGAGCGCATCGGGGGCAGGAAAGCCGTACGAATGTTTTTTTAGCTTGCCAAGGTCTTTCTCGTACAGATCAATTATGTCCAAAATATCTTTTTTCCTGCCATTGCCGAAAGGAGAAGAAACCAAACCTTCGATCTGAAACCGGTCGGCGTACATCAGCAAATGGATCATGGATTGGAAATCGTCGGGGTCGGTTCCACCAATATCCGTACTGATTAGTATACGGGGTTTGGCCTGCGCCCGTACCTCAGGGTTGCATTGAAACAAGGCCAGAATGGCTACCATACTTGTAAAGCAATACATTACCGAAATTCTTATGATGACTTGCTGCATTTGTTATTTATTTTGGTACCACATTCACAATGACTCTTTTGTATCTCGACAAGGCAGGTATTCCCTTATCCGTAAGTTTCAGGATAAAATGTAGCGTTTCCTGTTTTTCAACCTGAGGAGCTGTCACGTAAACCCCGTGTACATTCTCTGCGCCCATATCTATCGGTTTCTTGTAAGTACTTGCCTCGGGGTATTGAAACCAGAGAAAACTAAGATTATCACCATCGGGGTCGGTGGAACTGTCGGCATCCAGCATGAAGCCCTGTCCTGATTTCACGGTGAAATCTTCAGCATGATCCAGAACCGGGACCGGCGGGTGATTGGCTTCGGCGTAGGGCTTGACGCACCAATCCATGCGGGCGGCGAAGTCATTTTGGAAGTCATCACGCCAGCGCCACAAACTTGCCTTGTTACTGGTGAAAGTGGCCGTGTCTTTCTTGACTGCCCGGCCGTACTCGCTGGGCAGGTAAGGGGTGTAGCTATCTGTGGCACTCGTCCAGATGGGCCGGGTCTCGGCTTCAAACGGCACCCCCGAGTTTCCTTTTTTCTCCTTGGAGAAATCCGGTTTGTAAAGTTCGTAGCGACCACCCCAACCACCCCATTCGGGATGCTCCGGGTCGCTCAAACCGTTGGGGATTAGAGACAAAAAAGAGGGTGTATCGCCTTCCATGCCCCAAGCTACGTCAGGGTACACGGCACCAAGGGCGCCGTGCCCTTGCTGAATATTTTGGGCGATCCAGCTATTGCTGATTTTTTCATTGTTAATGCCTTTAACGAACGTATTGATGGCACTCCATGTGGCAGTCCCGTAATTATCGCCCGGATTGACAATGTAAAAAAGGTCAGGAAAGTTATTCCTGATCCAGATGCCACTGTCGTCCTGATCCGAAATAGTATAAACTCTAAGTTTTGCAATCAACTTTTTAGCTTCTGCCTCGGTCCTGGTCTTTTTGATTTTATCGAGTGCCTGCGCCAGCGTATTCACCCCTCCCCAGACGGATACCCACAAGGAACGCTCATCTTTTTCTTCCAGTACCTTAATAATCCATTCCGAGCCTTCTGAGTCTTGACCATCGCCAACGCCCAGCATCCCGTATTTGGGTAATCCCTGCTTTACAAGACCAAGCAACGTCTCAACTTTTGGAAAACCAGGTTCGTGCTTTACCAGGTTAGGCTGTACTTTCCCATAGGCCCGAACTATTTTTTTTATTGATTCAGGTGCCACACTTGTTTTTTTCCAAACGGAAGTGGTTGCTACCAAGCCTTTCAGATCAATCACATTGGCGTAGAGAAGCAAACGGACGAATGACTCTAAATCGTCGGGCTCGGCCTCAATATCGGAGAGGATAATTACTCTGTTTTTCTGAGTGGGTTGGGCACAAATTGATTGACCAAAGAGGATTGATGTAAAGAGAATCAGAAAGGGCTTAACTTTCATGGAGTAGTTGAGGGCAAGTTTAGTTTGGAAGGGATATTCAGACCAGAATTGTTGTTTCAGTTAATTAGCAGTAAATAATTTCAAATCTTTTTCCGGCGCACCCTGACCATATTCCGCTTTCGACCGTGCTTTTTTCAGGTCGGTGTTGATCACTTTGATATCCTGACTGCGGATACCGTTTATCTCAAATAGCAAATCTGTGTTTGCGTTGTACTGCAGACCGTCGAAAAGCAATTGACTGCTGTTCTCAACAAGTACAACAGGCCGGGTTTCTTTGGTTTTGAAATCAGCATTGATGATCTTGATACCGCTGGCTTCAATCAACTCAATGCCCTTGTCGGTCTGCAAAACCATGTTTTCAAGGGTGATGTTGGAAATGGGCATTTCGGGAAGCCCCCGGACAAACACCCCTATTTTTGCTCCATTGCAGACGATGTTCTCAAATTTCATATTGCGGAAAATGGGGGTACCTTCGTTCACTACCTGAAGCATATCGCGCTCGCCGTCGGTGGCAAACTTTACGAAGTAGTACATATCGAAGAAAATGGCTTCATCGACGATGTCTTTCATGAAAATATTCCGGGCATAAATATGCTCGACCACCCCACCACGGCCGCGAACCGATTTGAAGCGAAGGCCTTTGTCAGTGCCCATGAAGGTACAGTTCTCGACGAAGAGGTTGCGGGCTCCTCCGCTCATTTCGCTGCCAATCACGAAACCTCCATGGCCGGCATAGACTGTATTGTTACGAATGATGCCGTTCTCGGTGGGTATTCCCCGCCGACGGCCTTCTTCGTCCTTGCCGGATTTGATACAGATGGCATCGTCACCCACATCCAGGGTACAGCCTTCGATCAGGAAATTTTTGCAGGATTCGATGTCCATCCCGTCGCCATTGTGGGCGTAGTCGGGATTTTTGGTCGTGATGTTCCGGAAGGTCAGATCTTCGCACATTAGCGGATGGAGACACCAGGCGCCCGAGTTCTGAAAAATGATACCTTCCAGCAGTACTTTCTTGCAGCCGTTGAGCACGACCAGGTTGGGGCGCAGGAAATCTTTCATTCCGGCAAAATCTCCCGGTTTCTGGCCTTCTCCAATCAGCATGCTCTTGTTCTCTTCACTGGCCGATTTGAACTGCTCACTGGGGTACCAGGTTTTGCCATCGGCTTTTAGTACGCCTCCCGAGGCTACCTTTTTCTTCCACTCGTCTTCGGTCAATTGCTTTTTGTGCACCGCCCGCCATACATCCCCGTTACCGTCCACAATACCCTGACCGGTGATGGCTATATTGACCAGGTTCTTTCCCGAAATTGGGGATTGATTACGGGCGGCACGCTTGCCTTCGTAGAATCCTTCCACTAGGGCGTACTGGCTTTTGTCAGGGGAGAATAGTAGCGTAGCGCCCCGTTGCAGGTGCAGGTTGACATTGCTTTGCAACTCGATGGGGCCGGTAAGCCACAGGCCAGACGGAACAAGTACCACGCCTCCCCCTTCTTACTACATGCAAGAAGGGCTGCATTGATTGCCTTTGTATTCAGGGTGGCGCCGTCGGGTTTGGCACCATGCGCCAGTATGTTTATGGTGTCGTTCCGAAAGATTGGTTGGGCCACCTTCGGGAGATTGGCCCAACTGTACGGCGAAGTTGTCTGCGCCTGGACGAAAAATACCGACAGGAGCATGATCAGAAGGCTGTACTCAAGAGATCGATTTATCATAGGATGATTTTAACCTTCCCCCGAAAACACAGCGAGGGAAGGTCGTTGAATTTTTTGATTGAAAAAATAGCAGAGAAAACGGCCTGATCCCTATTGATAACCAGGGTTTTGCTTGAACTCTGCCTTGTTGGTCACCGCATCCAGCTGTGTTTGCGGTATGGGACGTACTACATGGTATTCCTGCAAATTGACGGCATTGTCAGGAGCATAGGTGCGGATACGCTCGAGCAGTTTGCCTGTACGTTTCAAGTCGAACCAGCGCATTTGCTCGCCGGCAAACTCACGGGCCCGCTCATCCAGAATGAAGTCGAGGGTTACCTGTTCGGGTGTGATTTGCATAGTGGCGACCTTACCCGATTTGGCAGCCCGGGTGCGGACTACGTTGATGTAATCGGCCGCCGCCGGCAGATTCCCTAACTTCATTTGGGCTTCGGCCGCAATTAGGTACACTTCAGCCAGGCGGATCACAAACACGTCGCGGGCGCTTTGTGCTTCGTTGAAGTTGGCGCGGGTTGGGTCCATGAACTTCGACAGCGTGGGGTAGCGCAGGTTATCCTTCACGGTTCCGTTGGCATTATAGATTTTGCTGCGGTCGACGGTCAAATACTTACGGGTAGCTTCAAAAGCGTCAGGAATCTCTTTCCGAGTACAAAATACGGCGGTATCACCCAGGTTCATACCAACTGGACGGGTGGCGGCGTTGGCGTACCAGGCTTGTTGAAACGACCCTTCGTAACGGGCGTCTTCATCGCTGTACAAATCCAGCAAAAAGCGGGTAGGCATGTACCGGTTAAAGGGCCGACCGTTCACCAGGTCGCGGGCCATGCCGGGCCGGTCATCATACTTCATCAGAAAGAGCAGGTGACCGCTATTACTACCCCGTGAGTGACCGTAAGGGTTAAAGGTTGAATTGGCCAGGTCATTGAGAGCCAGGTTAGTTGAATAATCGACTACATAAATCGCCTCCTTGGTCTTGAGATTACTCATCTTCCACAGATCGGCGTAGTTTGCTTCCAGCTTGTAGCCATAGTTGCCTTTTAACACTGCTTCGGCCATTTCGAGGGCTTCCTTGTTCATACCCCGGGTCAGGTACATGCGGGCCAGAAAGGCCTCCGCGGCCCCCTTGGTTACTTTCCCGTACTGCGGCTGGGTAGCGGGCAAATTGGCCGTGGCAAATTTCAGGTCCTCGAAAATCTGGGCATAAATGGTTTCGACAGGTGTTTTATTGGCCGTTGATATGATACCGTTTGTTTCCTGGGTAGTGAAGTGCACGCCACCCCAGGTTTCTACGATGTGCCAGTAGTAGAAGGCACGCAGGAAGCGCAGTTCACCCTCGCGGACAGGCCGCAAAGCCGCCGAAAGTCCCGCATCGCCAATGCGGTTGATGCCTCCATTGCACAAGTTGATGGCCGCATACAGCTCCCTCCACTCATTGATAAGGGCGGCATTGTTACCCTGCAGGTTCAGGTATTGCGTCAGATCCCGCCAGACATCCCCGGCGGCACTCGTCCAGATGTCGGTGCCGGTTTCGGAAATGTTATAGCCTTCCTCTTTGCCATACCACCAGCGTTGGTAGGAATAGGCTGCATTGACCAGCGTCTCGAATCCTTCGGGAGATGTATAGACTGATTCGGCGGTCAGACCGCTGGGGTTGTATTCTTCCAGGACATCCGTGCAGGATCCCAGAGAGAAAAGCAGCACAGCTACCAACCCCGTTTTTTGGATGAAATTGAGTTTCATGTCGTATTAGAAGTTAGAAATTAAAGACTCAGGTTGATACCGAATACATACAGCTTGGTCATGGGGAAGTTCTCCGATCCGCCTCGTTCCGGGTCATAGTTCAGCTTGGTGAAGGTGAACAGGTTTTTGCCTGTGGCGTAGATCCGGAGCCCACGGATCACCTTAGTACCCAGCAGTTTGGCTGGTACGTTATACGCCAGTGAAATATTCCTGATCCGGGCGAAAGTACCGTTCTGATACCCCAGCGTAGAGAGGTACTTCAGGCCTCCGTTTTTGTTGGGACGCGGGTAGGCATTGGTCGGATTTTCCGGCGTCCAGTAGTCCAGTCCGGCCGTGCTGTTACCAATTCCCTGCTGGTCAAATTTGGCATAGCGGTCAGCGTCGATCATCTGGCCAACGCGGGCGTAGAGGAACACATTAATATCGAAGCCTCTGATTTTGAAATTGTTGTCAAATCCTCCGCTCCACTTGGGACGAGGGTTGCCCAGGATAACCCGGTCATTAACGGCGTCGATCTTCCCGTCTCCATTTTGATCCCGAACCTTAATTTCGCCGGGCTTTTGGCTCGGCAGGATGGCGGCAGCTGCATCAACCTCGCCGGTTTGCCATACACCCAGCTTCTCATAATCATAGAACACACTGATCGGTTGCCCGATGAACCAGCCGTTTCCGATGTCGTCGCCACCCGTTACCAGTTCCGTAATTTCCTCCTTGTTTTTAGTGAAAGTCAGGCTGCTGGTCCAGTTAAAGTTGTTGGTCCGTACGTTGGTGGTACCTAAGGTTACTTCCACCCCACGGTTCCGGGTTTTGCCTATGTTCTGCTTAACAGTTGTTACACCGGTAGTTGGAGGCAGTCCCCGGTCGAGCAACAAATTGGAGGTACGGGTATCGTAATAATCGACTGTACCGTTAAAACGGCCCTTAAAAAGCCCAAAATCAAGGCCGAAGTTCTGAGTCTTTGAAAGCTCCCAGCCCAGTGCGGCATTACCCACATTACGTGAGAACGTGTAAGCCGGAGCTGCGACGTCGTCATAGCCAAAAGCAATGCGGGTAAGGGTAGTCTGCGTGGCATAAGGACCGGATGGATCGTTACCAGCCACCCCGTAACTGGCTCTCACTTTCAGGTCGGTGAGCACATTCGTTTCGGGCATAAAGTCCTCCTCAATGATCCGCCAGGCAAAGGCAGCCGAGGGGAAGAAGGTCCATTGGTTACCCGCTGCCAATTTGGAAGAACCATCTTCTCTGGCCGTCAGGGTCAGCAGGTAGCGGTCGCGGAAGGAGTAGTTTAACCGGCCTGCGAAGGACAACAGGTTGCTTTTTGAATAACCTGAGTTGATTTTGATCTCTTCGGAGTTGCTGCCCAACGAGTAGAAAAGCTGGGAAGGCAGGAGCTGATTCACCCCGGTAGCGGAGACGTTGTCGGAAGAGTTGCTCAGGTAACTTACGATCCCGGTCAGCGATAGACTATGCTGACCAAATTTCCCCTGATAGGTCAGGACGTTTTCCCAGTTGATGCTCCGACCATTGTTGGCCCCGTACGATGACAGTGATTTGCCGGTCAGGGTACGGTCAATGGATTTGGGAGATGCGTATATTCCGTTACGGGAAGAGGCAAGGTTCACACCTACGGTACTCCGCGCCGTAAATCCTTTGAAGGGAGTCAGTTCCACGTACCCGTTGGTCAGAATTCGGGTCGTCAGCACCGAATTCTTGTAAGCATTGGGTTGCTCGTCCGACAGCGGATTCGCTGAAGTACCATCAATCATGATGTAGTTAAAATTACCGTTGACGTCGTAGAGGGTACCCAAAGGTGTAATTTTATTGGCCTGGTTCAGCGGATCGCGACGAACACTCTGGTCGTAGTAGGTGAGCTGGGTGTTGAGCCCGATATTCATCCAGTCATTGAGGGAGTAGTCGACGTTGATGCGGCCGGTGTAGCGTTTCAGCTCATCTTGCTTCAGGATTCCCTTCTCATTGAAGTAGTCAACCGAGACATAGGATTTCAGGCGGTCGTTTCCGGCCCGCAGCCCCAACTGGTAGTCCTGCTGCACCCCGTCGTGAATGAGTTCGTCCTGATAGTCGATCCACTGGCCGTTTTGTAAAGCCTGGTACTCGGCTACGTTGGCAAAGATTTTGGGGTCGTCCGCCGGACTGTTCCAGATGCCGGCGGCCCGCCAGGCCTCCCGCTTGAAATCACGAAAACCATTGATGTCCATCGCCTTAGGGTACATCGTCACCTTTGAAATTCCCGTATAGGCATTGAAGGAGATGTCCGGCTTGCCCGTCCGGCCCTTTTTGGTCGTAATCAGAATAACCCCGTTTGCTCCACGCGAACCGTAGATGGCGGTTGAGGAGGCATCTTTCAGGATATCCATGGTTTCGATATCATTGGAGTTGATGTCCTCAAGGTTGCTGTACTGAATACCGTCCACGATAATGAGCGGGGAGTTGTTTCCACCGATGGAGCGGTTGCCGCGAATCGAGATGTTCACTCTGGCACCAGCCTGCCCACTGCTGCGGGTGATGTCGGCCCCGGCAATTTTGCCTTGGGTCGCTTCAAGCACGTTGGCGGTAGGTACCTCTTTCAACTCTTCTCCTTTCAACTGTACCACAGAGCCGGTCAGGTCTTTTTTACGGACTGCACCATACCCGATAACGACCACCTCATCCAGTGAACTGGCATCAGGATTCATGCTAACGTTGATTTCTTTACGATCACCCACTACGATTTCCTGCTTCTCGTACCCGACAAAGGAAAACACCAGGGTTGATTTTTCGTTGGGGACGGTAAGTTGATACTTGCCTGAAGCATCTGTAGAGGTACCCTGCTGGGTTCCCTTCACCAAGACACTAACTCCCGGCAGGTTTTCTCCTTTCTCGTCTTTTACGCTGCCACTCACTTTTTGTGCTTGCGGGGCTATGGCATTCATAGCTTTCCTGGGCTGAACCTCGGTGGTGACTGAGGGTTTTTCCAGTCGGGCGTATTGTTGAGCATAGAGCCGCGCGGAAGGGTTAGCGCCGAGGCCCCATAACACAAATGCACCACCGATCAGTAGTTTTTTTTGCATTGCTTGTCTAATTTTAGAGTGAAACTTAGGTTTTACATCCGCCTGTACTCCTTTACCTTGGCCGGACTGGAGCGCAGGCGGTACTTGCTTATTGGATTCTATATTCAAAAAGGTTCTGCTGTAAGCGGTCATTAGGTGTAGAACAAATTGGCTCGGGACACTTAGCTTATCGAATGACCTGCCATTCTTTTCTCTATTCAGCGAGCAAGAGTATTTATTTTCTTTTTCTTTCTAATTTCCGATTAGACGCACAGAAATACCAATCAATAAAGAAATAATGCCAAATATAAAGTGTTAATTTTATATTATCTTTCTTTTTTTACGATTATTTTTCTTTCCTTTGTTTTTATAGTACTTTTCTCACTAACCAAGACGCTATAAAAAGTTCAAAAAATGAAAGGCTCATTCGTTATTGCGGTAGATCAGGGTACGAGTAGTACCAAAACGGTGGTGTTTAACGAACAAGGAAAAATAGTTGCAAAAGGTATCGAGCCGCTGACCACTCACTACCTTGAAAATGGGTTTGTGGAGCAGGAGCCGATGGAGATTTATGAGAATGTACTGAAATCCGTAAATAAGTGCCTGGAAGATTTTAAGGACCAGGGGGGTGATTTGAAAGACATCAAGTCGTGTGGCATATCCAACCAGCGGGAAACCTTCGTGCTTTGGGACAAAGCGGGTGAGCCTTTGTATAATGCCGTAGTGTGGCAATGTAAACGTTCTACAGAAGTTTGCGATCGCCTGCGGGAAAAGGGTCTGGATCAGAAAATCAAAGAACGGACCGGCTTGCTGATCGACCCCTACTTTTCGGGCTCCAAGACAATCTGGCTTTTTGAAAATGATCCGACCGTGAAAAAGGCGATCGTGGCTGGAGAAGCATTTTTCGGCACCGTCGATACCTGGCTTTTATATAAGTTGACCAAAGGCAGGCAGTACCTTACCGACCATACCAATGCGTCGCGTACTTTATTCTTTAATCTGCATACGTTGTCCTGGGATCAGGAATTGCTTTCCGACTATGGCCTAACCGGGCTTCAGTTACCTGAAATACAGGCATCTTCGTCAGAATTTGGCATAACTGATTTTGGCGGACTTTTTGAAAATCAGCTGGCTATTACCGCCATGATCGGCGATTCACACGCCGCGGCTTTCGGAGAAGGTTGCTTCTCACCCGGAATTGCCAAAGCGACCATGGGAACAGGCTCCTCCATATTGATGAATATAGGTACCGCACCCCGCTTTTCTGAGCGGGGCATGGTAACGACGATTGGATGGAGCAGGGGCGACCACGTGGAATATGCTCTGGAAGGAGTCATCGTCACTTGTGGGGCCACCATCGAGTGGTTGAAAAACAACCTGAGCCTGTTTGCCGAAAGCCGGGAAACCGAAGCGATGGCCAACGCAGTGGAGGATAGCGGCGGCGTGTATTTCATTCCGGCGTTCAGCGGGCTCGGCGCGCCGCATTGGGACATGAACCGCAAGGCATCTATTACCGGCATGACCTTCAGTACCAATAAAAATCACATCGTGCGGGCGGCGCTGGAGTCCATTCCCTATCAAATCACGGATGTTATCATGGCGATGGAAGCGGATACGGGAATTAGCCTGGAAGGATTAAATGTGGACGGAGGCCTGACTTCCAACGAGTTTGTGATGCAACTGCTGGCCAATCTGCTGGATAAGCAAGTCGTCAATCTGGGGCTGGCGGAAGTGTCGGCCCTGGGAGCAGCCTATTTGTCCGGACTGCAGTCGGGCGTGTACCCAAGCATCGACTACCTAAATACCCTTCACAGAGGTACGACTCAGGTAACGGCACCAAACAAGAATGGGGCGAAGGCAAAAACGCAACATCAGGGCTGGCTCGAAGCCATTGGGTAGGCGATTCGACAAAATGGTTTTTCATAGAGAATTTATTATAACTATTTGATATTAAGATACTTATTATATGAAAGTCGCGTCTTTAATTTTTCTACTGATTACCCTGATCACCTCTTTGGTCTCAGCTCAGGACACGAAGCAGGAAAAATCCGCTGACTACCTGAGCAAGAGCTGGAATCAGGTAGCCACCGGTATGCCTGCTGCCTGGTATGGCTCCGATGAAGCGAAACGGGTGGCAGAAAATGTGTTAGTAAGCCAAAAGAGTATCGGGGGTTGGGAAAAGAACAAGCCGTACCATCATCCGATGTCGGAGACAGAGAAGGCGGGGTACATGAAAGGAAAGTCCGAAATCGGGGCGACTTTCGACAATGGAGCTACCATCACGGAATTGAAGTTCCTGGCCAATATGTATTCCCGGACCAAGGACACCAGGTACAGGGAAGCTTTTGAAAAAGGGCTGAATTACATCTTCCTGTCGCAGTATGAAAACGGAGGGTGGCCACAGTTCTATCCGGTTCGCAGTGGAAGCGTAGCGTATTCGGGCCACATCACCTACAACGACAATGCGATGGTCAATACCATGGAATTCCTGCGTGACGTGTTTTCTGATCGCAAAGAATTCTCTTCCCTGCAACTACCTAATGATGCGAAATTAAAGGCACAAAAGGCTTTTGACAAGGGAATTACCTGCATCCTGAATACCCAAATTGTGGTTGATGGGCAACCGACGGTATGGTGCGCCCAGCACGATGAACAAACGCTGGCTCCGGCCAAAGCCCGGGCATACGAACTCGAATCGTTCAGCGGTGCCGAATCGGTGGGCATCACCAGGCTATTGATGAGCCTAGAGAATCCTTCAAAAGAAATCATAGCCTCAATAAATGGGGCTGTAAAATGGTTTGAAGCAAATAAGGTGGAGGGAATCAAGTTAGAAAGGGAACTCGATCAGGATGGAAAAAAGAATGTCGTAGTCGTGGCTGACAAAAATGCACCACCGCTTTGGGGGCGCTTCTACGATCTCGAGACCAGCAAGCCCTACTTCTGCGACCGCGACGGCATCAAGCGGAACGCCTTGGCTGACATCGGCTCCGAACGCCGCAACGGATACAGCTGGTATACCAATGCCCCGGCCGCCCTGTTGAAAAACTACCCGGAGTGGAAGAATCGGGTGAACGTGAAATAACTTTAAATACCACAAAAATATGTACCGCAATACAAGCCGAACGATAGTACTTGCCTTAACGCTGTCATCAGCATTTTTGGGAGCGAAAGCGCAGGACCGAGCCCTAGTGAACACCTCCCAAAGCGGCTACGCCAAACTGCACGGCACCGACATGGATGCGGTCAAATGGACGCAGGGCTTTTGGGCGGACCGTTTTCAGGTATGCCGCGACAATATGGTACCTGCGCTCTGGA
Organism: Salmonirosea aquatica; assembly: GCF_009296315.1. Classification (NCBI taxonomy): domain Bacteria; kingdom Pseudomonadati; phylum Bacteroidota; class Cytophagia; order Cytophagales; family Spirosomataceae; genus Salmonirosea; species Salmonirosea aquatica. The sequence goes on along the minus strand of NZ_WHLY01000004.1, from coordinate 155,339 downwards.
AAGTATACACCGATCCGGAAATCAGCCATTCGTTCCGGAATTTTGAGATTGCCGCCGGGGTCGAAACCGGAAAATTCAAGGGACCATCCTTCCATGATGGGGATTTCTACAAAACCTTTGAAGCTGTGGCCAGCATGTACGCCGCGACCAGGGACCCGCATCTTGATGAACTGATGGACCACGCTATCGGCGTGATTGCCAAAGCGCAGCGCGCCGATGGGTACATTTATACCAAAGAGATTATCCTCCAGAAACAGAACGGCGAAGCCCGGCTATTTGATAATCGGCTGAGTTTTGAAGCGTATAATTTTGGGCACCTCATGACCGCGGCCTGCGTGCATTACCGGGCCACCGGAAAAACGTCGCTGCTTAACGTGGCGAAAAAAGCCGCCGATTTCCTGATCGGATTTTACGCCTCCGCTACGCCTGAGCAATCCAGAAACGCCATTTGTCCCTCGCACTACATGGGGTTGTCGGAGTTGTACCGCTCTACGAACGACGCCAGGTACCTCAACCTGGTCAAGCATCTGGTAGCTATCAAAGGGGCCACCGAAGGTACCGACGACAATCAGGACCGCATTCCGTTTCTGGACCAAACCAAGGTAATGGGCCATGCCGTACGGGCCAACTACCTGTACGCCGGCGTAGCCGACGTCTACGCCGAAACGGGCGACGCAGCTTTACTGGCTAAGCTTAATACCATGTGGGACGACCTCACGCAGCACAAAATGTACGTAACGGGTGGTTGTGGCTCGCTCTACGATGGCGTATCGCCGGATGGTACTTCGTACAAGACCGACGAGGTACAGAAAACACATCAGGCCTACGGCCGTGATTACCAACTACCCAACTTCACGGCCCACAATGAAACCTGCGCGAATATCGGCAATGTGCTGTGGAACTGGCGGATGCTTCAGATCACGGGCGATGCCAAATTCGCCGATGTGGTGGAGCTGGCTCTCTACAACAGCGTGTTGTCCGGGATCAATTTGCAGGGGAATAAATTTCTGTATACCAACCCCTTAGCTTACTCCGACGCGCTACCGTTTCAGCAGCGTTGGTCGAAGGATCGCCAGAGCTACATTTCAAAATCCAACTGCTGCCCGCCCAATGCCGTGCGTACCATTGCCGAGGTAAGCCAGTATGCGTATAGCTTGTCCGATGAAGGGGTCTATGTCAATTTGTACGGGGGCAATGCGCTGGACACAAAATTCAAAAAAGGCAATCTTAAAATACTCCAGACCACCGACTACCCCTGGGATGGAAAAATAAGAATCCAGCTAACCGAAGTACCGGCCGATCCCTTTGGGCTTTTCCTGAGAATTCCTTCCTGGTGTACGGGTGCCCGGCTTTCTCTCAATGGGAAAGTACAGTCTATGGAATTAGCGCCAGGTACTTACGCTCAGCTGAAGAAGACCTTCAAGGCGGGTGATGTGGTTGAATTGGATCTTCCTATGCCTGTGCAGCTTATTGAGTCAAATCCCCTGGTGGAAGAAACCCGTAACCAGATAGCCGTAAAACGCGGCCCGGTCGTCTATTGCCTGGAATCCATCGATTTACCAAAGGACAGAACCATTTTTGACGTAGCCATCGCTATTGAGAATAATTTGAAACCCTCCCGGATCAGCATTGAAAATAGTCCGGTAATGGTACTGCAGGGTGATGCCGTATTGGCCAATAACACCAACTGGGACAAGAAACTATATCAGCCGATTACCAGCACGCCGGACAAAAAAGTACCCGTTCAGCTGGTGCCTTACTATGCCTGGGGAAACCGTGGCCACACCGACATGTCGGTGTGGATGCCTTTGGCCCGCTAGCACAATGTGTGGGTGCATAAATCTGGGCGCTCATTCATAAATGGTCAAATTGAAAATCCCATCTATTTTCGAAAATCTTTGTTTTATCTTCTTTTATTTTCGTACATTTGCCATATAGAAATTCGAAGCGATTCATTTCGGTCCATTTCTGATTTATGAGCTTAGGTTGTATTTTTAATTCCTTTTACTTTTAAGTAATTTTTCGGAATAGAGAATTAAAAATACATTCAAATGCTAGCAAACCAACGAAGAGAAAAGATTTTAGAATTGATCAAAGAAGATGGCTCGGCCAAGGTAGTCGATCTGGCCCGTTTGTTCAAAGTCACCGAAGTAACCATTCGGCAGGACCTGGATAAACTGGATAAGGAAGGTTTGGTAGTAAAAGAACACGGCGGGGCGTTTCTGAAAAACGTTGAGGATCAGGTTCGCAATTTTGCCCTGGCCAATCAGGAGAACCTCGACAAAAAGGAACTGATCGCCGCCAAATGTCTGGAATTTATCGATGATGGCGATACCATTATTCTGGATTCCGGCTCTACCACCACTGAAATTGCCAAGCAACTCGCCGGGAACAACCGGGTCTTGACTGTCATCACCAACGCGCTGAATATCGCGCTCATGTTAGGCGTAGAAACGGGAATCGAGGTGATCATGACCGGGGGAGAATTCAAGCCCCCGACCCTGTCGCTGACCGGACAAAAGGCGGCGGATTTTTTCAAGGGACTCAATGCCCAAAAACTGTTTCTGGCCACAGCCGGACTCTCGCTGAAGGCCGGGCTAACGTACCCGAGCATCAGCGATCTGGTCGTGAAGAAAGCAATGATCGAATCAGCGGAAACTACCTACTTGGTAGCCGACTCGACCAAAATTGGCAAGAGCGCATTTGCCAGCCTGGGTGCCCTGTCGCTGATTGATTACATCATCACCGATGGCGGGATTCAGGAAAAACACAAGCAGCTTTTCCACGATAACGAAATAGAGGTAATCATAGCAGATTAAATAAAAAGATAGACTACACGATTTAATGGTTCAGAATAAAGGTATGGCACAGGCTGGGAGTATAGGGGTGATCATTGGGAACCGGGATTTCTTCCCCGATCGGTTGGTTTCAGAAGCACGGGTCGAAATCATCGAGCTATTCAAGGAAATGGGTATTAATCCGGTGATGCTCGACACCGAAGCTACCAAACTGGGCGGCGTGGAGACCTTTCAGGACGCCCAAAAATGCGCCCGGCTTTTTGCGGACCACCGTGACGAAATTATCGGGGTACTGGTGGTGTTGCCCAACTTCGGCGATGAGCGCGGCGTAGCCGAAACGCTCAAATTGGCCGACCTGAACGTGCCCGTTCTGGTTCAGGGCTATCCTGACGATCTGGACAAGCTGGACGTAGCCCGTCGGCGCGACTCCTGGTGCGGCAAAATTTCGGCCTGCAATAACCTGTACCAATTCGGCATTAAATATACCCTTACGACCAAGCACGTCGTACGGCCGCAGGACCCCTCCTTCAAGGCTGATCTGCTCGACTTCATGGGCGTTTGCCGGATTACCAAAGGGTTGCGGAAAGTACGGATCGGAGCCATCGGCGCCCGGCCCGGAGGCTTCAACACGGTACGGTACAGCGAGAAAATCCTGCAGCGAAACGGCATTTCGGTTGTTACGGTCGATCTATCCGAAATTCTGGGTCATGCCAATAAGCTTACCCAGCACGATAGTTCCGTAGCAGAGCGCCTGCAACGAATCAAGGATTATGCTCCTACGGGCCGTACGCCCGACGAAGCCCTGATTCAGATGGCCAAACTGGATGTAGCCCTGTCTGATTTTGTCAATGCCAATGCCCTCGATGCCACGGCCATCCAGTGCTGGACTTCCGTGCAGACCAACTACGGCTGTAACGTGTGTACCAGCATGAGCATTATGAGCGAAAACATGATGCCCAGTGGTTGTGAGGTGGATGTGACAGGTACTTTGAGCATGTATGCCCTGCAATTGGCCTCCGGTTCTCCCAGCGCGCTCGTCGACTGGAACAACAACTACGCCGAGGATGACAATAAGTGCGTGCTGTTCCACTGCGGCAACTGGGCAAAATCATTCTTACCCGATATAGAAATAAGTACCGCCCCCATCCTGGGTACCACGGTAGGGGAAGAAAATACTTACGGAGCGCTGTCGGGTCGTACGCCGGCCATGCCGCTTACCTACGGTCGCATCAGTACCGACGACCCCAAGGGAATCATCAAAGCCTACGTAGGGGAAGGCGAACTTACCAACGATACCCTGAAAACATTCGGTAACCGGGCCGTGGCCCAAATCCCGAACCTGCAGGACCTCATGCAATACATTTGCCGAAACGGTTTTGAGCATCACGTCGTGATGAATGCCTCAAAAACGGCCGGAAGACTGAAAGAAGCACTGGGTAACTACATGGGCTGGGAAGTAGCAACCTTTCATTGATTGCAGGCTTAAAACACGTCAACCTTAGGCTATCATTTTGAAATCATGTCTGAACAAGAACTTGCCCGATTGTCGGTAGAATACCGAAAAAAAATCCTGAAATACATTTATAAGGCTAAGGCCGGGCATACCGGAGGTAGTTTGTCCTGTGTCGATATCCTGAATGTATTGTACAACGACACGATGAACGTAGGTCCGGAAAATTTCAGTTCGGCCGACCGGGATCGCTACATCCAGAGTAAAGGACATACCGTGGAAGCACTTTTTGTGGTGCTGGCTGACAAAGGCTTTTTTCCGGAATCAGACCTGGAAACGCTTTGCCAGTACAAATCCCACTACATCGGGCACCCTACCCGCAAAGTACACGGGGTGGAGCAGAACACGGGAGCGCTGGGTCACGGCCTGTCACTCTCGGTAGGTACGGCCATTTCCGCCAAACTCGACGATAAAGACTTCCGGGTATTTACGCTGCTGGGCGACGGTGAACTACCCGAGGGCTCCAACTGGGAAGCTGCCCTCACGGCCTCGCACTACAAGCTGGACAACCTGTGCGCCGTCATCGATTGCAATGGGCTGCAAATCTCCGGCCCTACCGCCGAGGTATGCAACACCGAGCCACTGGACGCCAAATTTGAAGCCTTTGGCTGGTCGGTGCGGCATGTGGATGGTCACAATCTGAAAGAATTGCAGGATACGTTTGCGGCACTTCCGTTTGAACAGGGAAAACCAAGTATGGTCATTGCCCATACCATCAAAGGGAAAGGTGTCAGCTATATGGAAAATCAGTTGAAATGGCACCACGGGGTACCTTCTGCCGAACAGTATGAACTGGCCATGGAAGAGCTGGGCGGTGTGCTATAAAGCGTATTGCAATAAATAAAAACTAATAAAATCCTTAAAATGAGAAAGCTAACCCTGACAGTACTCATTTCGGTATTGACCCTCTTGAATTCCTGGTCCCAGCAACTGGCCTTCCCTACGGCCGAAGGATACGGAAAATATTCAAAAGGGGGTCGTGGAGGGGTTGTATACGAGGTAACGAACCTGAATGATAGCGGCGAAGGTAGCCTGAGAGCGGGTGTCGAAGCTTCCGGACCGAGGACTGTTGTTTTCAGGGTGTCAGGGACAATCACGCTTGAAAGTCCACTGAGTATAAAGCATCCCTATATTACCATCGCAGGACAAACAGCTCCCGGTGATGGGATTTGCATCAGAAAACATCCTCTTACCATCGGGGCAGATCATGTAGTGATACGATACTTGCGGGTAAGGTTGGGAGACGAATCAGGGGAGGATTATGACGCTGTGTCAAGTAGATATACCAAGCACATCATTCTGGACCATCTATCGGCAAGCTGGAGCGTTGACGAATGCTTTTCAGTGTACCATTGCGACAGCATAACGGTTCAGTGGTGCATTATTTCCGAAAGTATGAGCAAATCCAATCACGTAAAAGGTACCCATGGGTTTGGCGGAATTTGGGGCAGTAATTACGGAACGTACCATCATAACCTGCTGGCTCACCATTCAAGCCGCAATCCCAGAATGGCTTCGGGCGCAGGCAATACCGATTACCGGAATAATGTACTCTACAACTGGGGTTATCAAAGTCTCTACGGCGGAGAAAAGGCCCAACAGGGAAATGACAAATTCAATTTCTCAAACTTCAATATTGTAGCCAATTATTATAAGCCCGGTCCGGCCACGCAACAAGGCGAAGTCTCATACCGAATAGCCAATCCCTCTTACAGAGATGAGGCGAACGATCTTGGAAAATGGTTTGTGGCCGATAATGTCATAGAAGGCAATGCGAGTGTTTCCGCCAACAATTGGAATGGGGGTGTACAAACCGAAATTGCTTCTGAAAAAATCAAGCTTGACAAAGCCTGGCCGTCCATGCCGATTAAGCAGCAAACGGCAGAAGGAGCCTACACCATTGTGCTTGACAATGCAGGGGCCACGCTACCCAAAAGAGACGCAGTCGACCAGCGAATCATCAATGAAGCCCGTGGGGGTTTCGCCACTTTCGAGGGGGAAAGTTATAAAGTGGAGAATAAGGTGGCTGACTCCTCCAAGAAAAGTGGAATAATTGATACGCAGAAAGATGTGGGAGGCTGGCCGGTACTCCATAGTTCACCCGCTCCACTTGATACCGACCATGACGGAATGCCTGATTCTTGGGAGCAAAAAAATAAATTAGACAAAGACAATCCTGACGACAGAAATACCGTAGCCCCGGATGGCTATACGATGCTGGAGAAATATCTAAACAGTATCAAATAAAGGTACGTCGGCACGAAACATGGAACAAAGCATTCGATTGTGCCTGTGCAAAATCCTGATCATGACAAACGAGTTGACCCAACCAGAACATTATAAATAGTAACAGCGTGGAAATGCTAGTAGAAAAATCCGTAGCCGCAGGGCAAGCCAATCTGGAAGTATTCTCGGAAACGCTTCAGTCATTGGCCCTATACGACCGGGACATATTGGTCGTAACCAGTGATTCGCGTGGATCGGGAAAACTAGGTCCTTTTGGCACCAAATTTCCCAAACAAATCGTGGAAATAGGCATCGCTGAACAAAATCTGGTCGGTGTGGCGGCCGGGCTTGCCTCCACCGGCAAAAAGGTCTTCGCTGTCTCCCCAGCCTGTTTTCTCACGGCACGGGCGCTGGAACAAATTAAAAACGACGTGGCCTACTCCGACAACCCCGTGAAACTGGTCGGTATCAGTGCGGGGGTGAGCTACGGTGCACTGGGTACCACGCACCATAGTTTGCATGACTTCGCCGTGTTGCGAACCATCAACAACATCACCATTGTGGCCCCGGCTGATAACTTCGAAACAGAACAGGCCATTCGGCTGGCCGCCGAAGCTGATTATCCGGTGTATTTGCGTTTTGGAAAAAAGGCAATGCCGCTCCTCAATGCCGAAGAAACAACCTTTGAATTTGGCAAAGGCCGGGTGATCAAAAATGGCAGTGATTTAACCCTCATCGCTACGGGAGAAACCGTACTGCCAGCCCTGAAAGCCGCGCAGAAGCTGGAAATGGAATCGGGTATTCAGGCGGCGGTTATCAGCATGCACACCATCAAACCCCTGGACTACAAATTACTGCACGAATTTGCGGCCAACGGCAAACCCATCATCACCGTGGAGGAACATAGCGTGTATGGTGGTCTGGGTGAAGCGTGCGCATCCTATTTAATGCAAAGTGGCCTTCACAATCGGTTCAGAATTGTGGCTATTCCCGATGAATACACAGTAACCGGTTCGCAATCGGAAATATTCAACCACTACGGGATATCCGAAAACGGAATCGCGGAAGTAGCGAAAGAAATTTTATAAACCAACAGCATTCTTACAGCCCGGATCTGATAGGGCAATAGCTAAACAATCGACATCAATGAAGCACGTTATAATCCTTATCTTCTCATTGATTTTTTGCACAACGGGTGGAAAGAGTCTCTGTTACGGACAGGCTGCAAACGAGCGAAAAAGAGTACTGATCCTGACCGATATTGAGAACGAACCCGATGACACGCAGTCGATGGTTCGTTTCCTGACCTACTCAAACCAGTGGGATATCGAAGGATTGATTGCAACTACCTCTGTGCACCAGAAAAACCGGGTAGCTCCCGAAAAAATCCGGCATCTGATTGAAGCCTACGGCAAGGTAAGAAGCAACTTGCTGCTGCACGAGAAGGGGTACCCTGAGGTAAGCTACCTATTGAGCGTCACCAAACAGAGCATACCCGAATTTGGCATGGGCGCCATTGGTCCGGGGAAGGATTCGGAAGGCTCGGAATGGATCATTAAGGTACTTGATAAGGATGACAGCCGCCCGGTCTGGATTCCGGTGTGGGGAGGAGCCAACTGCCTGGCGCAGGCCCTGTGGAAAGTGCAGATGACCCGCTCGCCGGAAGATGTCAAAAAGTTTGTGTCCAAAATCAGAATGTACACCATTTCGGATCAGGACGATACCGGTCCCTGGATTCGCAAGACCTTCCCCGACCTATTTTATGTAGGCAGCCCCGGCTACCATGCGGCGGGGGCCTACCACTACGCTACGTGGTCGGGCATCAGCGGCGACAAATTTCATGGGCGTTTTGTGGGAGCTGATTTTGCAATTGTGGATAATCCCTGGCTGGATGAAAACGTCAGGAACCACGGCCCGTTGGGCGCAGAGTACCCTTTTACCAAGTTCCTGATGGAAGGAGATACCCCTTCGTTTCTGGGATTGATGGACAACGGGTTGAACGATGCCGAACATCCCGAATACGGCGGTTGGGGGGGAAGGTACGAGTTGTATACGCCCCACACGCTCAGGTACTTTTATGAACCCGAAACGCGTCCGATCTATACCGACGCCATGGACGAAGTGAAGGGCGCAGATGGAAATTTTCATACAAGCAACAAAGCCACTTTGTGGCGGTGGCGCGAAGCTTTCCAGCACGATTTTGCCGCCCGCATGGACTGGAACATCAAACCCTACAAAGAAGCCAATCATCCTCCGGTAGCCAAACTGACCCACAGTAACCGGCTGTCGGCAAAGAGCGGTGAGACTGTGACCCTCGATGGCAAAAATTCCACGGACCCGGACAAAAATGCGCTTTCGTACCAGTGGATCTACTATCCCAAAGCGGGTACCAACCCGAGTAAAGAACCGCTGGTATTCAAAAATCCCGAAGGCAGTACCACCACGTTGGTGGCTCCGAAGGTAGCCAAGCCCGAAACGATGCATATCATTCTGGCTGTAACGGACAATGGTTCACCCAGCCTGACTCGCTATCAGCGCGTAATCCTGACGGTTTATCCCAAAGACGCCTAATCATTTGTACGCTGTGGTACTTCAATGACTGAACTGCCTGGCTTAATTCCTTCCTGACTATGTTCAAACAAAACACCATTTCATCTCTCTTACTTTGCGCCGTTTTTGCACTTGCACTATTTGGTTGTAAAACAAAAGAAAAGAAGGAGGAGGCGAATAAGGTGGCCATCATTGTTTCGACTCTGAACAATCCATGGTTCGTTTTTCTGGCTGAACAGGCCAAAGAAAAAGCCAACGAGCTGGGGTACGAAGCCAAAATATTCGATTCGCAAAACAACACCGCCCAGGAAACTGACCATTTTGAAAATGCCCTGGCCTCCGGTTATGACGCGATCCTGTTCAACCCGACCGATGCCGATGGCTCCATTGTGAATGTCAAGAATGCTAAAATCGCAGGAGTACCCGTTTTTTGCATGGACCGCGAAGTCAATGATCCCGATGCCGCTACTTCCCAGATATTGTCCGACAGCTATTCCGGCAGCGTATCCATTGCTAAGAAATTTGTGGAATCCCTTAATAAAAAAGGGAACTACGTGGAAATTCTGGGCATGGTGGGCGATAATAATACATGGAACCGCTCCCGAGGCTTCCATAGCGTGGTCGATCACTATCCTGACCTGAAAATGGTAGCGCAGCAAAGCGCGGATTTCGATCGCAATAAGGCCATGGAAGTATTGGAGTCCGTCCTGCAAGCCAACCCGGACATCGACGCGGTATTTTGTGGCAACGATGCCATGGCGATGGGTGCCTATCAGGCGCTGGTCGCCGCCGGAAAGGCTGATAAGGTGAAAGTGTTTGGCTTTGACGGAGCGGAGGATGTGGTCAATTCCATTCAGGACGGAAAAATCGTCGCCACGGGCATGCAGTTCCCGGCCGTGATGGCCCAAACCGCCGCCACGTTCGCCGACGAATACTTCAAAGGCAAGCGGGATTTCCCCAAAAAAATGCCGGTAGCTGTGGAATTGGTGACCTCGAAAAACGTCGGCAATTATGTGGCTTACGGGGCAAAAAAATAGCAACGGCAGCGCTACAATCACAGTAAATTTGAATTAGTAAGCCCTGAACAAAACGAATACACATCATGAATAAACTTTGGCAGAAAGGAGTACTGGGCGTGTTGATCCTGCTGGTAGCATATAATTCGGTGTACTTTAAAAAACTGGATGAAGTGAAGGCGACAACCGCTGGCTTTGATGGCGCAGCCTATGCCACTACGTTTTGGTCCGAAAAGCTGACGCCTGCCATGGAGAAAGGGGTGGATTTATCCGCGTTGTTGCAGCAATTGCAAACGAACCCAGATCAGGCATTTGCCACCCATTCCCACGCGCTGGGTATTGGCAATATCAAGTACTTCCCGGTGAAGGGAGTGGCTACCGTAAAAAACGTCAGGGAAAACGAAGTGCAGGTAGCCCTCGACGCCCAACCCGCCGGCACGGAGCTAACCATAGCCACTGAATATATTTTCGGCAATGCGGTGCGCGATGCCTCCGGGCAAATCGATATCAACGCCTTTACCAACACCATGGACTTTAATACCGTATCGGCCGAATTGAATAACATCATCCGGACTAAGGTAATACCCCCTTTCAAAGGCCAGGTAAAAACCGGAGATCGCGTCGAGTTTACGGGTGCCATCGAGCTGAATCAGAAATACCTGAATTTCAGCTCAATCGAAATTATTCCGGTCAGTCTGTCCGTGGAAAAGCAGTAATGGGTTTTATAAAATGCTGACAGTAAATAATATCACCAAGCGATTTCCGGGGGTACTTGCCTTAGACGATGTTTCCCTACGCATCGAGGCCGGGAAAGTTACGGCGCTGATCGGCGAGAACGGCGCCGGGAAATCGACGCTGATGAAAATCCTGTCGGGTGTGTATCCCGAGTACGAGGGTACTTTGGTCTGGAAAGGGCAGCCCGTTCGCTTTACCAATACCAAAGACGCGCAGCAGCACGGCATCGCCATTATCCATCAGGAACTCAACCTGATTCCTCACCTTTCCGTTGCCGAAAACATATTCCTGGGTCGGGAGCCTTTGACCCGTTTGGGTACCGTGGACAAAAAAGCCATGTACCGCGAAACGACCGCTCTCCTGCAAAAATTAAAGCTGAACGTATCCGCCAACGCCCGGATCGCCGACCTGAAGGTAGGACAGCAGCAAGTGGTGGAGATTGCCAAGGCTTTACTAACCAATGCCGAACTGATCATTATGGACGAACCGACTTCGGCCATTACGGGTAGCGAGGTGGATGTCCTTTTCGGGATCATTGAAGAGTTGATTCGGGAAAATAAGGCCATCGTGTACGTTTCGCACAAACTCGACGAGCTGTTTCGTATCGCGGATCATTACGTGGTACTTCGCGACGGCAAGTCCATCGAATCGGGTAGCATGCAGGGCGTTACGCAGGATGTACTGATCCAGAAAATGGTAGGGCGGAAGATTGAACTCCTGCGCAAACAAACCGAGGATAACCCCAACGAAGTACCTACGCTGAGGGTCGAAAACCTGACCCTCCGGAATCCTCGCAAACCAGCCGATTCGTTGTTGAAAGGCATTTCTTTTCAGGTAGGCAAAGGTGAAATTGTCGGCATTTTCGGATTAATGGGCGCGGGAAGGACCGAGTTGCTGGAATGCCTGTTTGGGCTGCATCACAAAAATCTGACCGGGACAATCCATATAAATAGTCAGGAAATCAGTGTCAAATGCCCGGCGGATGCGATCCGGGCGGGGATGGCGCTGGTACCGGAGGACCGAAAAAAAGACGGCCTGGTACTTGGGATGGATGTCAGAACCAACATCAGCCTCACGCTGCTCAAAGAACTGGAAACCTGGGGGACTATCCCGGTCGGACGGGTTGCCAAACTGGCTAAAAAGTACATTCAGGAGCTTAGCATAAAAACGCCAGGTGACGGACAGAAAGCCAAAAACCTGAGCGGAGGAAATCAGCAAAAGATCGTACTGGCCAAATGGCTGGCGACCAATCCGCTCCTGCTGCTGCTGGACGAGCCCACCCGGGGCATCGACATCCACGCCAAAAGTGAAATCTACAAACTCATTATAGAACTGGCCGCGCAAGGGCTGGGTATTGTGGTGGTGTCCTCCGAACTACCCGAAATTCTCGCCGTTTCCGACCGGGTACTGGTCATGTCGGAAGGCAAAATGACGGCTAACATCAAGGGATGTGATGCCACGGAAGACGCTATTCTGAAAGCTGCTATTCCAAAATCCATTTATGAAAACTGAAACGCAAAAACTCGCGACTCCTGCTCGCCCTCTGGAAATGAATGTACGGTTCGATAAAGCCCAACTCCTCCGGTTTCAATCGCTCATCGCGTTATTTCTGCTTTGTATGGCGCTTACGATGCTGTCCGACAAATTCCTGACGGTATCCAACCTGTGGAATGTACTAAGGCAGATTTCGGTGAATATCTGCATTTCCATCGGGATGACGCTGGTGGTACTTACGGCCGGAATCGACCTTTCCGTAGGGTCAATTCTGGCACTGAGCGGAGCCATCACAGCCGGATTGTTGAAAAACGGCATCGAACTACCTACCCAAAATCTGTTCATCGGGTTTACAATTCTGGGGGCCATCCTGGTGGGAATACTGTGTGGTACTTTTCTGGGTGCGCTGAATGGCATTTCCATCACGCGGTTCAAAGTACCTCCCTTTGTGGCTACGTTAGCGATGCTGACCGTAGCCCGGGGCCTCACCATGCTCTGGACGGGCGGCTTTCCCATCAGCAGCCTGGGCGACACCTTTCTGTATCTGGGCGCGGGCTGGTTTCTGGGCATACCCGTGCCGGTCTGGATCACGACGGTACTCGTTCTGGTCGCAATTTTTATTACCAAAAAGACCCAGTTGGGTACCTACATCTACGCGATCGGGGGCAATGAAAGTGCTTCCCGGCTGTCAGGAATCAATGTAAAACGGGTGAAAATCATCGTGTATTCCATCGCCGGAGCACTGGCGGCCATTGGCGGCTTACTCGTGACCGCCCGTCTGGACTCGGCCCAACCCAACGCCGGCATCAGCTATGAACTCGATTCCATTGCGGCCGTGGTGATCGGGGGTACTTCCCTTTCAGGCGGCCGGGGTAGTATCATCGGTACGGTGCAGGGGGCCATTATTATTGGTGTCCTGAACAACGGGCTGGTGTTGCTCGATGTGTCGCCTTTCTGGCAGCAGGTAGTTAAGGGGCTGGTGATTTTGCTGGCCGTCATCATCGATAAAGCCAATTCGAGCGATGAGTAAGCCACATCAAGTACTTTTAGTGATTTTACTAAGTCTGTACTTCTGTATTGATCAGGCGTTCGCCCAAAGACAGGGTACCCCGGAGAAAACCCGGGTGATCGTGACCAGCGACGGGGAGATCGACGACGAGTGCTCCCTAGTCCGGTTCCTGCTTTATGCCAATGAATGGGACATTGAAGGGATCATCACATCCAGTTCGCAGTACCACTGGCACGGGCACAAATGGGCCGGGGACGACTGGATCGACCCGAGCCTGGATGCCTACGCCAAGGTGTACCCCAACTTGATAAAGCACGACAAAAGGTACCCCACACCGGAATATTTGCGGGCGCACACCTTCCTGGGCAACGTGGAAACCGAAGGAGAAATGGACTCGATTACGGCCGGTTCGCAGCACATCGTGAAGGTACTTCTGGATGAATCAGACAACCGGCCCATCTGGATTCAGGCCTGGGGCGGTACCAATACCATCGCCCGCGCCCTGAAAACAATCGAAGAAAAGCATCCCGATAAAATGGCGTACGTGGCCAGTAAAATACGCCTGTACCTGATCTGGGAGCAGGATGCAACCTACCAGACCTACATCCGGCCGCATTGGGGCAAGTACAACATCCCGACCATCATCTCCGATCAGTTTATTGCCCTGTTTTATCATTGGAAAAAGTACCTGCCTCAGGAGCAACAGAAGTTTCTGGCGGCACCGTGGATGAAGGAAAATATTTTGGAAAATCACGGTCCCTTGTGTGCATCCTACAAGGCTCATCAGCAGGGGGACAAGGGGTTTGAGGAAGGTGACTTCCGTTCCGAAGGCGACTCCCCGGCTTTCCTGCATACCATCCCCACGGAATTGCGCAGCATGGAATCTCCTGACTGGGGTGGCTGGGGCGGTCGTTTCGTGAAAGTCCGCGACAACACCTGGCTGGACCCCGTTGCCGAGCCGGGCTACCAGTATCCCGAAGGCAGGTGGTGGGGCAATTCGGCCTGGGGACGGGAGCGCCTCAAAAAAGAAATTCCGAACGATCAGGAGCTGACCGCTTATCTGAAACCGCAATGGCGATGGACGGAAGCTATGCAAAACGACTTTGCCGCCCGCGCCGATTGGTGCGTGAAATCAGTCGAGGAAGCCAACCATCCACCGGTGGTAGTTCTGGCCCACGCTCTGGACCTGAAAGCCCGGCCCGGAGCGAAGATTAACCTGAGTGCCAAAGGTACCACTGACCCGGACGGGGATCACCTCAACTACCGTTGGTGGCAGTATCAGGAAGCCGATACGTACGAAGGTGCCGTTGAAATTACGAACTCTGAGAAACAGGCGGCCTCGTTCAAGATACCCGGTGATGCGACAAAAGGAAAAACGATCCATATCATCTGCGAGGTGACCGATCAGGGTACCCCCCAGCTTACCCGGTACCAGCGGGTGGTAGTTGAGATTCAATAAAAATCAAACCCATAGATTAGATATTACAATGAATCACTATTTGAAATTACTATGGCTGTGTAGTCTAATTGGACTTAACAGCCAGGCGTTTGCCCAAAAACAAAGTACATCGGAGAAAACCCGGGTGATCGTGACCAGCGACGGGGAGATCGACGACGAGTGTTCCCTGGTCAGGTTTCTGCTTTATGCCAATGAATGGGACATCGAAGGGATCATCACCTCGAGTTCGCAGTACCACTGGCACGGACACCATTGGGCCGGGGACGACTGGATCGACCCGAGCCTGGATGCGTACGCCAAGGTGTACCCCAATCTGGTAAAGCACGACAAAGGATACCCCACGCCGGAGTACCTGCGGGCGCACACCTTCCTGGGCAACGTGGAAACCGAAGGAGAAATGGACTCGATTACGGCCGGTTCGCAGCACATCGTGAAGGTACTTCTGGACGAGTCGGACAACCGGCCCGTCTGGCTTCAGGCCTGGGGCGGTACCAATACCATCGCCCGCGCCTTGAAAACGATTGAAGAGCAACACCCCGACAAAATGGCGTACGTGGCCAATAAAATGCGTTTCTTTTTTATTTGGGAGCAGGACACTACCTACCAGGCCTACATCCGGCCGCACTGGGGAAAGTACAACATACTGACTATTATTTCCGACCAGTTTGAGGCGATTGCCTACCGCTGGAACAAGCACAACCCGCGGAAATGCACAAGTACTTCGCTGGGCCGTGGATGAAGGAAAATATTCTGGAAAATCACGGGCCTCTCTGTGCTTCCTACAAGGCGCACGAAATAGGCGAGAAAGGATTTGAGGAAGGTGATTTTCGCTCCGAAGGAGATTCCCCTGCTTTCATGCATACCATCGTGACGGGCCTGCGCAATCTGGATTCACCGGATTGGGGCGGTTGGGGCGGTCGCTACGTGAAAGTCCGCGAAAACACCTGGCTGGACCCCGTGCCGGAGGCTGGCTATGAGTACCCCAAAGGACGCTGGTACGGCAGCAACGGCTGGGGTCGCAGCAGCCTGCGGGAGGGCTCGAAAGTCACGGAAGCCCAGCGACGGGAGTACTTCAAACCCATGTGGCAATGGACCCCAGCGCTTCAGAACGATTTCGCCGCCCGGGCCGATTGGTGCGTAAAGCCTTACGCCGAAGCAAACCATCCACCAATTGTGGTATTGGCGAATCCTCTAGATAGGAAAGTCCGGCCCGGTGCGAAAATCAAGCTGAGTGCCAAAGGCACCACCGATCCGGACGGAGACTCGCTGAACTACCGCTGGTGGCAATACGAGGAGGCGGATTCGTACGACGGAACGGTTAAAATCGGTGATTCTGAAAAACAGAACGCTTCTTTTATGGTGCCTGGTGATGCAGAAAAAGGAAAAACCATCCACGTCATATGCGAAGTGACGGATAACGGCACGCCGGCACTGACCAGGTATCAGCGGGTAGTTTTGGAGATAAAATAAAATAGTGTATGCTGCTTGAATATCGTGAAGTAGGTATCTAGACAATCAGGCTGGTGATGCTGTTAAATGAGCGAGGTGAGTGATTTGTTCGCTCCAAGGGCGACTGGAAAGGCTCGCAGTCAAGTTATGACGGTTTGTGTACCTTTTTTAAATATACCCGTCAACGTGGGACGGACCGTCGACAGCTGACTGAATAACATTTTTTGCTTTCATGACAAGGCGTTCAAATCCTTCTCAAGGTATCAAAGAATCAGTTGCCCCGCAGCGGCGTGCGGCCACACTTTTTGATGCTCTCCTAGACATGCGTCAGTCTGCCGATCTGAGGGGGCAAAGGACATTTATTGAGCTAACCAATATGCATCAGATTATCAGCTACAGATTGTCTATATTATAGTGGGTAAGCATGTTTCCGGTATCATCCTGGGGGATATAGGGATTATAGGCAACCTCCAGCACGTTGTTCTCCAGGTCGGCAAAGGTGAAATAATATCCGCCAAATGGCGTATCGGTCGGTGCTTTAAGGATCGTAATCCCGTTCGCTTTGAACTGTTCATGAAGTTGATCAACCTGCTCCGTTGACGAAACGTTGTACGAAAGGGTGATGGAGCGAAATCCCTGCCCCTCAGCCTGGACGCCGGAGCCTTCGGCCAGGGCTTTACGGTCCAAAAGGCTGAATAAAAAACCATTCATCTTAAAGAAGACGATCGTTTTGTTTTCGGCGACTGATTCCCAACCAAGTTTCGTTTTGTAGAAGGCAAGCTGGGCGGGCAGATTATCTACGCCAAGGGTAATGACACTAAATCGCTGATCCATGGAAGTAAATTGTTTAGGGGTTGATTGGTTTAACAAAGGCTCGCGCTGGAAGTTGGCCAGCAGCCCGGCAGTCCAGATTGATAGGCCCACGAAGGCCGTAACCCGGACGTAATTAAGACTGCGCCACCGCCCCACCGCAGCCAGGAGTTCTGGCGAGGCCAGGTCGGTATCCGCTTTTTGCAAGGTCATGATGTTGGGGGCGAAATAGACGATTGTCCATACCCGAACGGCCACATGCAGCATCAAAATGAGCAGTAAGGTGTTCCGGATGGCCGGAAGCTGCCAGCAGAATACAATAGCGATCAGGAATGTAATCTCGTGAATTGAGTGGGCCACAATCCAAAATGTCTTCAAATCCGGAGCATGAAGGCCCTGCAAAACGGACAGGGAGGCTGGCGGTTTAGCCGTCCATTTTGGCACCAGAACGGCCGTTTCAAATACCTGCGCTCCGTTCAGTAAAAAGTAAGCCAGGATAGTGATGATCAAAGCAAGCCCGGCGCGGTTCAGGTATCCGTGAGCCAAGGCGCTCATCGCCTGACCTTGCGTGGTAGGTTCCATGGTTTAATTGGCTAATGAGAGATAGAGCCCGTATCCGGTCTGAGCGTACCCAAGTGGCGGACCAGCTGCTGACAGATCGGAGGCGCGCTTCAGGCTGACATGCTGCGGGGCTTGTTTTGGTTGGACTGCGATCAAGTCTATCGGGAACAGACTCAGTATTACCAGTAGCAGGATCTTATTTTTCATCGCTTCTTAGGCTAAAGGTGATTTCCTGCATTGCATGGATGGCGTTGTTGAGGAAGTTCTTCACCGTGATAGCCTCTTGGTCGGTAAGATCTAACACCAGGCTTAAAATTTTCTCTTTCACCAGTTGAAAGGAGGGGCCAAGTAGGGTTTGGGCCTTTTCGACATCGGCAACGATCATCACTTTTCGCCTGTCGTTTTGAAGAAATTCCCGCTTCACCAGGCCTTTATTCTCCAGACGGTCAATGACACTGGTAATTGCTCCGGTGGTCAGACCCGTTACTTTGGCCAAATCGCCGGCCGTCAGGGGACCGGACTGGATCAAAAAATTCAAGTACTTATGGTCGGCACCTGAGAGTTCCGCCTTTTGGGCAATCGCTTCGTGCATGTGGATCGTCGCATCGGAAAATCGTTTTCCTAAGTCGGTGAGCGATTCGGTCAAATCGTTTGCTAGCATAATGGATATCTTAATACTTATATATCTTAATTGTAAAGATATGTAGATTTGATCTTCCACAAAATTTATTATTTACTTTTGACTAATGTATTTTCTAAGCGTCAGGAATTATGAAGAGGTCGGAGACTATGATGGTTCCTGAAGTGGCTATGATTGGCACCTCACTTGATCACCCAGCCATCAAACCGATTTAGGACCATCTATTTTACGCACGGTGGCCATCCACTTTAAATAGGTACGGGGAAGACATGATGGTGGAGAGCATCAAAAAGTGTGACGGTTCGCCGTTGCGGGGCAATAGATGCTTAGTAACAATGGTATCCAGGCTTTCGCCAAGTTACGGAGCAGCCCGTCCTGACAGCCTCTTAACTGCCCCAAACTTTTTGATGGTCTCCATTGATGTACTCGATCAAAGAGAGCATGCTAGGAAACCGGGAATTTTTTACATTTGAAGCAGCTGAAGAAGCCATTTGTCAGGCCATTGTTAAATATAATGACCTGCGTCCTCACGGTGGTTGCAACTATCACACCCCTGCTCAGGCTCACCAAATGGAGGGCGAATTAGGGCGCCGATGGCGGAAACGCAAACCCCGGAGTATGGAAAAAATACAAGAAAAGGAAAGTATATTGGTCACCCTAAATGGGTGTTAAATCTGTCAAGCTATTTCTGGGAGATACACAGAGTCGAATGCAGGCTCACTTCTTCTTCCCAAACTCCTTCCGGTAAGCCATTGGTGTCATCCTGAATTCTTTTTTGAACAAGCGTATGAAAGCACTCTCGTTCTCAAAGCCACATTGGGGAACGATGTGGCCTAGGGTGGCATCTGATTTCTTTAACAGTAAAGACGCTTGCTTTAACCGTAGCCGCGTGAGGTATTGCAGTGGTGTCAGTTCGTAGGCACTGCGGAAGCAGCGGATGAAATGATATGGGGAGAGGTGTGCCAGGTCAGCCAGTTGAGCGACGGTGATTCTTTCTTCGGCATGTTTGGTCATGTACGCCAAGGCGAGTTTCAGTTTTTCATGCAGGTCTTTTTGGGTGGCCTCGTGGGTGGCCGGTATTCGTTTGCCCGTTTGGAATTGAGGTGACTCAAACCAGGGCCTCTTCGGCCGCGTGGGAGGATAGCCATTCTTTTCGCGGAAGGCTTTGCGCTCGGGAGTGAAGTCCCACCAGTTGAGTCTGCTGTTTGGGTGGTTGGCAAAATGCACCACAAGCCGAAACTGGTCTTCAACACATGGGTCTGTCCATACCCCTTTTTGCAATTCGTATTGATCGGTGAGCTTTGCCCCGTCCTTTCCCTTCAGGTCGTGTAGGCAATAATACCCCATCCCGATCAGGTCATGCGCGAAGCGTATCCCGACTGAGGGGAGACTTTGAAACTCGGATAGCGCAGACAGCTCCATCGCCCTGATCCGTGAAGTACCAAGCAACTCCTGCAATACCCCTAGGTCGTGCAGGTGCATTTCGCTCTTCTTGATTTTCAGCGCGCGCAGCTTTTTGACTTCTGCGGGTGTCACTTGCAGCGGATTGAGTCCCTCTTTAGTCATGCTCTGCGATAGTCAGCAGGTAATTGTTATTGTCGCAGAGCGAAAATTCAGTAGCACCATAGAAGGTTTTCTCCAGGCCGGTGAGCACGGTCACGTGTTCTTTGACAGAATCATAATACTGACGGATGTTATCCACCCTGATGTACAACAAAAGCGATCCTCCGTCGGCACGACTCACCATCGGGTGCTTGCCATCAATGCCGGCAAAGATCTGAAACAGGAAGGTGACACTTCCGTTGGTCATCAGGGCAAATACTTTTTCGCCTTCGGGAGTAGTCACTTCATCGGCTACTGTAAAGCCGAGTTTGGTGTAAAAGGTGATGGTTGCTTGTAAGTCATTGACGAAGATATTGGGCGAGATGGATTTCATAAATTGGATGAGTCAATAGTTCATTCAAAAGTAGGGGAAAGGTGGATGGGGAAATGTGCTGAAATTGCCAAAGTGAATTAAACATAGAGGAGCAAAGGAAATGCAGAGGGTGAAATAGATCAGACGGTCTTGACGCCGGGTGAAAGTCCCTCTCCGCAGAAAAATCAGAATGGGATAGCATAGGCCAGTTGCATGTCTTTTTCATCCACATGGCCGTACAAGGTCATTCGGCAGATGCGGTCGGCGTGGACGTGATAGCGACCGTAGCTCAATTCGTGGAGCACGGAGAGGCCAATCAGCAGGCAGGTGGCCAGCCCTACGGCCAAGCCAACCATGTTGATCGCTGTGCAAGCCTAGTGTCGCCACAGATTTCGAAAAGCGACGGTCAGATAATTGCGTAGCCTATCGGTCGTGTTTGGAAATGAATAAATAGACTTGGGTCGGCGGATGAAGCGGGGCCTGAGAAAGCCCAGCACCCGCGCCAGTGGCGCCAGCGGGCCCGTTTTTTACCAACCCGTCCGACCTGGTAGTCGAATTCCTCGTGCAGCTCGCCCAGCAGGGATTCCAGCAGCTGCGGGGCCACCAGCCCTTCCGGCTGCCGGTCGGCCATGCGTGGGGGATGGGGTCTCATGGCTTATTCGCTGCGCAAGCTCCTGGCGGGATTCGTCAAAGCCGCCCTCACACTCTGGAAACTGACCGTCAACAGGGCTATTCCCAGGGCCAGGGTGCCCGCCAGGATGAATACCCACCAGGCGACGTCCACCCGATAGGCGAATTCCTCCAGCCACTTGCCGGTAATCCACCAGGCGATCGGCGAGGCGATGACGATGGCAATCAGCACCAGTTTCAGGAAATCTTTGGAAAGCAGCGTGACGATACTGGCTACGGATGCACCCAGTACCTTTCGTACGCCGATTTCCTTGGTGCGCTGCTCGGCGGTGAAGGTGGCGAGGCCGAATAGGCCGAGGCAGGCGATGAAAATGGCTAATCCGGTAAGGGCTACGATCATGCGGCTCGTATTGCCTTGAATCTCATATAACCGTTGGTAAACCTCCTCTAAAAAGGCGTATTCGAACGGGTGTTCGGTTTTATAGCGGTCATAAACATGGCCCATTCCGGCCATGGTTTTCTCGATGGGCGCATTTCTGGTCAATTTGACGTACAGATAATCGCGAAAGGTGGTGTCGCTGCCGATATACATAGCCATGGGCTTGATGTCTCTTTCAAGCGACATGTAGTTGAAATCCTTCATAATACCCACCACTTCCTTTCTTGTCCCATCGCCCAAATCGAGTGTCTGCTGGTAATTCCGCGCGTTGAGGCCCAACTCACGGGCGGCCCTCTCATTGATGACGATTTGCCCGGATGTGGAAAGCCCTTTCGTCGGGCGCGGGGGAACCAGCCACTTGATTTGCAGGGTCGGTATGAATTCTTCATCGACGGCAAAGGTGTTGACGGAAACCTCCTTCGGCTGGTCGAGGCGCTTGATATTCCAACTGTTCATATAATGGTCGTACATGACCAACGAGGAAGCCGTTACCTTTTCCACCCCCGGCAATTGGCTTATTTCCCGGCGGATGGCGGCGTAGTGCTTATCCATGCCTTCCTCGCGGTTGAGGGGCACCGTCACGACCCGGCTCCGGCTGATACCCACATCCTTGTTCAAAAACAGGTTCAACTGCAGCTTGACGACGATGGCCCCGATAATGAGGGTCACCGACACGACAAACTGGAAGACGGTGAGTCCCGCCCGTAGCTGCGCGGTACCTTGCGATGGGTTTGCTTTACCCTTCAAGCCGAAAATTGGCGAAAAACCCGAAAGCAACAGGGCCGGGTATCCTCCCGATAGCAGGATACAAATCAGAAAAAGCAGTAAGGTGGGCATCAGAAAAAAAGCATTGCACAGAAATGCCGGATCGAAGGAAAGTTGTAAAATATCGTAAAAGAAAGGTTGAAAAAGTACAAAAAGTAGCCCCGCCAAACAAAAAGCAAGGACAACCTGCAGGGAGGAGTCGGTATAGAACTGGGCAATGAGCGATTTGCGCGTGGCTCCGACTACTTTCCTGACAGAAACTTCCTTGGCCCGATTGACCGAGCGGGCGGTGGCCAGATTAACAAAGTTGATGAGGGCCAAAACGAGGACAAAAACCGCTAATACCCCGAAAAGCGCCATTCGATTCTTGGAATAGGCTAACCCGACTTCGAGGTGCATATCGGCCAATGGGTACAGATAATAGTTGTCATTGGGATCAAGGCCCTCTTTCGGTGTGGTCAGTAGGGCCGGTATATGGGCCGCCACCTTTTTTGCCGAAGCACCGGCACGGAGCAGCAGGTAGGTGTCGTAGCGTCCGCCCGCTCCAACCTCGTCCTTGATTTTGTCAAACCCCTCGCCGTACTCTTCCCGGTCGATGGCGCGAACAGCGTCGAGTTGCGCCAAGAAGCCGAACTGAATGGTCGAGTTGGGCGGCGGATCCCGCAATACGCCCGTCACCTCGAAAAGAAATTTGGTATTGTCACGACTGGTATATTCGATCGTTCTGCCAAGCGGATTGGCAGAGCCAAAATATTTACGGGCCATGCGCTCGGTAAGGAGCAGGGTCGCCGGGCGGCTCAAAGCCGTGGCGGGATCTCCCGCTACAAAGGGAAAGTCGAACATCCGCACGAAACCCGTATCGGCGAAAGCAAAATTAGTCTCATAGAACTGATGGCCTTCATCACTCTGCACCGTCATACTGCGGGTACCTCCCGAACTGAAACGGGCAAAAGACTCCACTTCCGGACTGGCGTTTTTAACCGCTTCGCCAAACCGATACGACATCCAGGGGATCGAGTACGTCGTGGTCGTGTCGGTATGTTTCAATTCCACCTTAACGATCCGGTCGGCATTGCGATGGAAGCGGTCGTAGCTGTATTCATGCGCGATGTATAGCACAATTAGCAATGTGACGGCCAGCCCCGTCGCCAAGCCCCCGATACCAATAAAATTCAACAGTCGGTTCTGATACAGATGCCGCCAAGCGATTTTGAAGTAGTTGAAAAGCATAACTCTTGTACTATTTGGATAGGAAAAATAGTCATTAAAGGTCGTTTGGAAGAAGCCTACTCGCTCCTCAGCGACTTCACCGGATTCGTCATTGCTGCTTTCACGCTCTGAAAACTCACCGTCAGCAGCGCGATGCCCACGGCCAACCCACCCGCCCATGCCGAAAACCTGAATAAGCGAAATGGAGCTGTGCCTTGCAAGGTTCCTCCAGGCGATCTTAAGGTAGTTCCGTACCATTGAAATCGATTCGCCATTAGGGTTATCCTCCCTGGAAGACAAACATTATGCCATGCCCGCCGCACCCGCGCCACGCCCTGCTAAGGGCATGTTGGGGCGGACAGGTGTCCGCTTTCGGACAGGCTGCGTCCGCCATCGGGCAATAGGGCGCATCTCGTTCTGAGCGGTACGGGGGTGGGATTCGCCAGGCAGCGACCCACCGGGGCCGGCAGCAGGCCGGATACGGTTAAACGAAAGGGTGTAAAGGTCGGATGGAGCCGATTGGTTCTGTGGGGTGGTCTAACGTAGCGCCACACCTATCAAGATCAATCCTTGATAAAACAGGGGGCAATTCTGCCAGGGGCTGTAGCATTGTACCAACGGGCCTTTGTAAAACACGGTGCGGCATTCCCCCGCCCCAACCCCTCATTCCCTTCACTTCCCTGGGCCTGCTCCTTCTTTCCCACTCTCCGGCGTTGTGTCCCCGCCTCACACTTTTGCTCAGCAGTTTTCATAGAAACTCTTGCTATTCGGATCTACACACGATTTGTGTCAAGCTGTTCAAGGGCAATACAATGCGAAATATTTAAGTTTTACCCTGACAGATCAGATGCCGATCAAATGGGGTACTTTGCAGGCAAAATCACGTAAGTGGCAGAATGCATTTCGGGTTGGGGGTCTATTGAATCAACTTTGGCCTGACAATCAACCAAACCTGTTGTATTATGAAGTCGCTACTATTATTCGTGGGCCTGTTGTATCTCCATCCAATCCATGGGCAGGAAAATCATCCAACACCGACCATTCAAAACGAGGCCTATCAAAAGGCCATAAAGCACGACAAAACTTTCGTATATTTAGAAGTTAGCGGCAAGCAAAAAACAACAAAACCCTAAAATGACACGTATTGAAGAGTTTATAGATAAGATTACCACCATTCTTAAAATTTTGCCAGTTCACACGGAAGTCTCTATTTCTGTGACAGAAAATAATACGGCAACTTATTATGGATTAAAAAATGAAGGAGAAGAAATTTCTTATCCAAAGAATAAAACATCAGCATTTGAAATAGGCTCTGTTACTAAATCTTTTACAGGGAATATACTAGCTCAATTAGTAGTTGAAGGTACAGTGAGTCTTGACGACCCAATCTCATATTTCCTTCATTTTGAGCTGAAAGATAATCCAGCTATAACGTTGAAACAATTAGGTATGCATACCTCTGGACTTCCAAGAATGCCAATTGGTTATGACGATAGAAGAAATTTCATTAAAGAAAACCCTTTTAGTAATTATTATGAAGAAGATTTAATAAGCTATTTAAAAAATGACCTTAAAATAGAATCACAGCCTGGAGAAAGGGTAATGTATTCAAATTTAGGCTTTGGCTTGCTTAGTTATATTATGTCGAGGATTCAAGGACAATCTTTTGCAGGAATAGTTGAAACGAAAATTTTCAAGCCATTGAAAATGCAGCATTCGGTATTTAGCATTAATAGGATCTCTACAAAATTGATTAATGGATTGGATAAAGAAGGGAATTATACACCATATTGGGACGGCGGAATTCTTGATGGTTGCATTGGTATTATATCCACATCCGAAGATTTAGCAAAATTTGCAATGGCGACTTTAGATGTGAAGAATAAAACGACTGACCTGCAAGTTTCTAATGCTGTTTTGGCTAAACCAGAAGTTTATTCGGCAATTGGTTGGGTGTTGGTAAAATCCTCTGATACGGAGTCTATTCTAAAAATAAATGGTGGAACAGCAGGTTCTTCCTCTTCCATTTTTCTCAATCGCCAAAACCAAAAAGTATTAACCTTCTGCTCTAATATTCATCCTGATATTTATATGAATATAATAGAACCATTATGTTCCGAGGTTGTGAAATAATTTTTGGACAGTCCATTGACTATTGCTAGCCGCTAACATGCGGTTTGCAAAAAGCGGGGATGAAGTGCTCCGATTGAGCATTTGTGCAAGGTTCAACACTTGTAATGCTATTAAACATTTGTTCTAAAAACCCCCGCCTTCGGCAAGCCCCGAATCGTTAGCGGCTATTTTATTCGACTATCCTTATGACAAAATACTTTCTCATATTTCATAGGGTGCCTTACATTGTGTAAGACACATAATTGGTGAATTTTTGGGCATGTAAGACAAAAAACCGAAAATGTAAGACATGATTAACAGCCTGTAAGACATTTACCTAATTTTGTCTTACACAACATATATTAGATTATACAACAAGGCCTATGCTACAAAACCCTACTTTTCTCTATCTACCTTGGCTATTCTTGGTTTTAAAACTGATTGCTTATGTAATTGGAATAACACTAGGCATTTTAGGCATTCAAGCCCTTCGCAAATACTTGCGTAATTGATCTCGGTTTACATTACCTTTACTTATATAATAAAAATGGTTGTCAGAAATCTATCATTCGGTTTATGCTTAGTCATAGTAAGCTGTGTACAGAAAATATCGCCAGATGCTAACCTTCAACAGGCAACGAAACCATTAGTCTACTTTTTGCCGCCAGCATACGATATAACAGTTCAAGAAGCTCAAAGCTGGTCATCTCAGCACGAGTATAATCGTCAGGGAAGTTATATTTCCAAAAAGCAACTCAACTGGGAGTTAGCTGAAGACTTCGGCCATTATACCCAAGTTCCCCTCAGAAGAACCTATCGAGGACCATCAATAAAAAGTCTTTTTAACCCCGACGAATTGGTTAAGTTAGACCAGTCACAGGCTGAGTGGTATTTCATTATAGGAAAGAACAACAATGAATACTTGTCGCATATTTCTGAGTATCTTCCCTTTGAAGAGTTTACCAAAAGCAGAATGTATACACGTCAAAGCTTATTAGAATGCGCAAAGCAGAGAGGGGCTTACTCAGGGCTAATGTTAAGTTTCAACTGTGATGGAAGTTTTGTAGGCGGAGTTGAAGTCACCGATGGACATGGCCATATTATTAGCATCAGTTCCCGAAAATTCCCCTCTACGGAGCTAAAAGAAATTAGAAGTGAGATGTATAACAATTCCTCGTTTAGTAAATAGTGTGAGATCAATCATAAAGTAATTCTCCAAAAAGTATGATATCCGGCTCACTTTCACGAAGAGCCAGATGTTGTACTTTTTTTTTGGGTCAATCGACGTAATCCTCTGTCGAAAGCTGTCTTTTTAGGTTTCCTCATACCCAAAGCGGATCCATCAGCACGCGCAGAAGGCGAATAGGGTCGGCATCCATCATGTCTATTGTATAAATGGGCATGCTAGCTTGTGCTAGTTTTTGAGTAAACCACGGAAAGCAGTCAACGTACTACCTCCACAGAACACACCCGCCCCGCCTGTGATGCAACAATTATCTCCGCATCTATTCTGACTTCAAATCGGTTTCTGTAACTTTGACTTACTCAATACGTGAACCTGATTGCCATGAAAACTGCGCTTTGTCTCCTGCTTCTGCTTGGGGTGCTATCCTGTAAGAAGGCAGAACTGGACACGGTAGAACCGGAGTATCAAGATTGGTACACGCTCAAATCACCCATCGACAAAGATATACAGGGCGTATGGGGGGACCGAGATAAAACCCTTCTGATAGCCACTACTTTCAACATTTTCCGCTCAACCGATCAAGGCAAAAACTGGCAGGAAGTCGATGCTCAGCAAAGCGGTATATTTGGTATAATTGAATATAGGGATACACTGTTTGCCATGAATGGGCTATTGACCGGACAAGACAGTCAGGTCCTTGTCAACGCGGGAAAATATAGCGTTGACGACGGAAAAAGCTGGACGCCGTACCGAAAGGTCAATCCCTTTTTCGACCTATGGTCTACTATCGGCCCTGTCACACATCAGCAACTTTACGCCAATCCGGTTATAACGCCGAATGGTACCTCCTACAAAATCAATCAAGTTTTCATGGATAGTCCAACGGCAACCTCTGGTCGTTTTGAGACCCCTGGCGTCATTACGTCAGATGGACGCAGGATTGACCTCCCCCAACTTCATCAGTTGCGCAGTTTGTATTTGGACAGTAAGCAACGCCTTTACATTGCTGGGACTGATGCCGTCTGTGGACGTGGCGGCAAAACCGGTGAGCCCTTTTCGTTTTGTAACAGCAAGGAAGGTAGAGGGGTCGTCTATATTTCAAAGAATCCGCTGCCGTGATGTCTTCCCCATTATGCAAATAGTCGTTTCCGAAACGCTTGTTTACCCTGCTCGGGCATCCGGTTAGCAACCCCTTCGGCCCTCTAAATTAGGTGGTATATCTGGTTTTGGATATCAACCGGTGCGGCTGATAGATGGGTCTGGGTAAACTGGCCGTAGGCGAAACTGCGGATATTTTTATTGATTTATCGACCGATTTGACGTACCAGTTTGCTTAGTCTCCTAGGGTAGACAATAATAAGATTGATTGACCGTAGGTAAACTAGTATGGTTTGGTAAAAAAAGAAAGCTTTGTTTTGAAACGAATAACATGAATTTGCCCATTTCTACTTCCAGTTTATGACTTCTCTTTCGAGTTTGTTATCTGTTCCTATTTATTGTCTGAGATATCCAGTCCAGAAGATTGGTTTCCTTTTAATCGTAGGTCTACTAAGCGGAGATTTTCCCGCCTGGGCACAAACCCTAAATGGGAAGCATTTAGTGGGCATGCAAGTGGGGGAGTTGAACTTTTCCCTTCGAGACAACCGAGCTTCCTTCATGACCTTGAGTCCAGCTTATGGCAAGTTTGTAAGCTCCAATTTAGCCTTCGGGCTTGAGCTACCCTTTTATTATTCGCGTAATACCCAACCCTTAAATCGAGCCACCCATATTGCCCTGACCCCCTTTGTGCGCTATTACATTGGTCAGGGGCGGGTCAAGCCCTTTCTTAGCGTATTGGCAGGCCCACGTTATATTTCCACCCGCCGATATATACCCGTTCCCGGCAAGACTGAAACCGTGTCTTACACTGATCTGTTGTACGGGGCGAGAGGAGGGGTAGCCTTTTTCTTAAATGGTTGGGTGAGCCTGGATCTCTCACTGAGCTACACGGAAACAAATAAAGAAGCTGTGGACGATTTTTATGCCAGGGATAACGCACTGGGTTACGACCAGGCAAATAGGCTGGCGGCTAACCTAGGTTTTCAGATTTATTTAGGTAAAAACAGACGGTAACGACTGCTCCCTGTATGGCTAGGGCTCACCCAAAGTTGAGTCAACTATGTTCATCTTTTTTCCATCTGCTCCATGAAACCAACCCACTCCGCTTACTGGCTGACGGTAGCAGTCTTACTCAATTTGACCTCAGTGGCGAATGCCCAAATCGAGTCCGGCACCTACCTGGTTGGCACCAGCGTTGGTCATTTTAGCTTAAATGACAATAGCCGACCCATCAGAACGCTTATCCTCCAACCTGCCTTGGGTCGATTCATCCGTACGAATTTAGTGGTAGGGCTAGAACTTCCTTTTCAGTATGCATATCTCAAAGAGGATATGTATATCAATTCCAATACAAAGTTCGGTGTCTCTCCCTTCGTGCGCTACTATTTGGGCAGTAATGTAACGGTTAAGCCCTTCGGAAGTTTGTCGGCCGGTTGGCGCATTGACCACGATCGGCTGGTTAGTCCTGCTGACAATTATGATGATGTGCAGACAGATAGCGGCTTCTTATACGGAGCGACGGCTGGTGTAGCTTTCTTTCTGAATCCTGCGGTGAGCTTTGATGTATTGGCTAATTATACTGCTTTCAGTAAGGGACTTGATTTCGAAACTCAACCGGGTCTGAGTTACGGTCGTCGTGATATATTGAGAATTGGTTTTGGTTTTCAAGTGTACTTGGGCAATGACAAGCGTGAGCGTATGTTACGCTGCACCTACTAAAGAATAGCTTTAGGAAAGAGTGCAAACCACTTTGATGGCTTCAACATACTATTTACTTATAAAATATGGTACCCACTCGTTGTTCTAGCCTATTGCTACTGGTATTATTCACCTCCAGTTGTTATTTGGGAGGTTATCATTCGATGGATGAATTTCCGGATCGTCTTACAGCTGAACAAAAAATGCTGGAGCATCTGCTAGGTGAGTATGACGACCTTTACAGCGGGGACTATAAACTACTTTATCAGTTTCCTGAAAAGGAGAGGGAGTTAAGGTATGCAATTTGGTATGATAAAAAGTTAGGTCGCTTAGGCGTTGAGAATGATGTCTACAGCGGGCCTTGTTGCGTCTGGGTAAATGTCGATCGAGCCGTTTTAGAGGACTTGGTGGCCGCGAAGAAAGGTATTTTATATGCTGATTCATTGAGTGATCGTATTCATCCTGATCTAGGCCCTTGCCGCTACTGATTTTTATACAAATCCTAGGAACCTGAATTATCTGCTTTTCACTTCGCTTCTGGAAGAGTCTCGAACAGAATCACGCTTATAGGGCTACTTGTTGAGCTTATTATAGAGATGTTTGCTTAGATGCCAACTCATTATTAGACTGTAAGCTATTAGCTTTCCTGGCAGTAAAATAGCTTTTATGAATACTAACCATCGATTGTAATCGTCGGATATACGGAATGGGTTGTCAATCAGACCTCCCACCCATCCAACGTTGGTATAATTAGGCTTAGCAGTAATTAGATGGCCTATTAGTATGTAAAGGGCTAAATAACATAGTCTGGAAATTATTGGCAGGGCCGCTCTATGAGACAGATCTTGGAACGCCCAAAAGAGACCAACACCAAATAAAATCAAACCGACTACAACCGCTAACCAAATAAGCCATTTTCTAGGTGGCTTGTCATCATCGTCATCCGACTCGGGAGAATTTAGTCCTAACTTGCCTATTGGACCAGGATTGGCTGGTTCAAGGAACCACTCTATAAAGCTCATTGATAGATTTTTGGTCCTAATTTAGAGCTGATAATAATCGGACAAAAAACTTTGTGGTGATTGGCTTTTGCGTTATATTACTGGCAAAAAACGATAGTAGCTTGACATATTTTCACTTACAAAACAGTTTGGAAACTATGAAAAATTTACTCATAATTTTGGCCCTTCTATTAGTAGGTTGTAATGATTCCACCAATCAAATGGAGCCAATGGAACCTGAATTTACAGAGCCACCGGAAGGGCTTTCATTTATTTCAGCTGAATATGATGGGGAACGTTTTGACTTCATTGAGAATCAGAACGGTGTCAAATCACTTGGCATCTCATTTACTAACCGTTCAAGTGATACAGTAGCCGCTAAACTAGGTACAGCTGTAATTGGATTAGGTGAGACCCTTGGTGACTCACTAACAAAAACTCAGTGGACCATTATGCTTCATTTTACCCGGCAGGAGTGGCTACTCAATCAAGGCAATTCCACTAAACTACTAAAATCAGGACCGTACGACTTCTTATTCCAAGATAAAAGCTATCATTTAACTAGTAGCAGGGGTGCTGTGATTGAAATCGTAAAATGGGCAGATGATGGTAGTGGATTGGGTAACTCAACCTTGACTGAACAAGATAGTAAGACTCGCTCTTTTACAATCAGTAAAGTCTATTATGACACCTTGACGAATTCTCAATTACTTTATCCCTTGATTTGGATAGAAGGTTCTTTTGACGGGTGGATGTCGGGTGACAAAAAAATTAAGGGCAAGTTTCGCATCAAAACGCAGCCTAACTTGTGATACCGATTGATCTTGGTACGGACAATCGCTATTCTTATAATATTCACTTTACGTAAGACTAGGTATTTGACAATTCCTTAAATAGTGCAAGGCCCGGCCCCTCACAAGAGAAGGCTGGGCCTTGCACTTTGGCTAGATTCTATAAATGATGAAACTTAAAGACTGTATTTTAGTTGATTGGCACTTTGGCCGAGTTGGACCATAAAATCCTCGTTTTTGTCGGCCGCTGATTAATTGCCAAATAATGTCGAATTCTCTTAAAGTAATCCTTCGTCCGTTTGCTATAAGTAGCCCACGTACCATCATGGCAGGCTGGATTATGATTTTACTATATTTTCTTGCATTAGGCCGCTTTCTTCATTCTTCGCCTGTACAACTTCTGTTTTTACCTCATTATCCAGATAGCGTTCCTTGGTTTGCGACGATATAGGACCTGCGCCACCAAAACCTACGCCGCATAATGCCAGTATAATAAGGCAACTTAAAGCAATGATTTTTAAGTATTTAACTATATATTTTAACATAATATGAACTTTTAAAACCTTCCCATGAAATTGTAAATTTGAAAGAAATTCTGTGGTACCCGCGAAATTTAAATTTATCCTTTTTTTCAGTGGTATTTACCTGGCAGGTAGTTTTTTTATTTGAGTTCAATCACTCGCCAGTAAGGAGGGCCTTCCTGATTCACTTTACCGGCTTCGTCCAGCACTTGCAGCGATACGCGGTATCTGCCAGCGGGGATGTCTACCGGAAAGCGCACGAAGGCCGACTCCCCAACCTGCGTCACGTGACGGAGTTCGGATTCGGCAAAATAAGTTTTGGTCGAATCCTGAAACCCAACCAGTTTCAGGCGGGTTCTGGGGGCCACGCTGTTGACGCTCACATAATTCTCCTGGTCCCTTGGAAAAAAGAGCGGCTCCTGGATGGAACACGACGACAGGTAGTCGCCCATATAATAGATTTCGTTCGCGGCGAGTGTGCCGGGCCTATTGTGAACCTGGTGGCAAAACTCGAATCGGGCGGTGGCATCGCTGATCCGCAGGACGTAATGTTCGTATTCCAGGGAAGCGGGGAGTTTGATTCGTGCCGTTTCGCCGTACTTGCTGGCATCCGCTACCGTTAGTTTTGTGACTTGTCCTAGGGAATCCGCCAGCTCTACTTTAAGATTATCTGCGGACAAATTCCCCCCTGTGAGCAGGAAGGTGCCTCCCGGCCGCACCCGGGACCCCTCGTAGTCCGGTTGCCAGTTGTTCACCCGGAGCCGGCCTGGTTTGAGGGTTACGAATTCGGGCGTGGTCAGTCCCTCGCCATTCTTCATGGTCAGCTCCACCTGGTAGCGACCGGGCGTCAGCTTTTCTTCCATGGATTGGATTTCGATGCCCAACTGATTGATACGGGCCGAGGCCCCCTGAAAGAAGAAGGAAGAACTTGGTCCGTTGGGACTGTCTGAGTCCTTTACGATGAAAACTTCCTTGTTATCGAGATTGGTGAATTTGGCCTGAGTCGGCAGGTCATTGCCGTGAAGATTCCGAAATGGCAAAAAGAAAAAATTGGGGCCGTACTCGGTCGGTTTTAACTGGTAATCACGGGGGTCGAAGTCGGCGGCGAGGGCAGTCGCATCGATGGTAAGCGGTCCCGCCGGAAGCAGCGTCACGGTGTATGTACTTTGCGGTGTACCGCTCGAAGCTGGGATGTTGGATGCAGCATTCTTATCGAACAATTCCAGCTTCCTGCACTCGGGGCAGTCTCCGTAAAACAGGCCCCGCCAGTTTACGGGTTTCAGCTCGGCTTGCCCACTCAATTCCACGTAAGGGATTATTTCGCCCGAGGGCAGATATTCGGGAGCCCTCACCGTAATCAATTTCTTCTCCTGGTCGATGGCCACGTCTTCCGCCGGAATCTCACGGAAATAAAGGGAGAGTATTTGCAGGTTCTGATCGGGATCGGGCGTTTTGGGCTGGCAAGCCACCACAAAGGCGATTAGTGCGGCCCAGGCAAGAGAATTGACGAAATATTTCATAGGCGCAAGCTCAGGTTACGGATTGGATTGGGGTCTATGGATGGCGCAAGCCCGGATTGATTCTGTCCGACGGAGAACCCCGCCTATCGGGCGATCTACCCGGGGGTGGCCGGCGTCAACCCGGTGAATCGTGAAATCGAAGCCACGAGCAAAATGGGTAAAAACTACGTCAAGATAAGGGAATTTTCATTGCATCCGGTTGGGGGGCGGTACATGGATATTACCTTTACAAAAGCTCCTGCACCATACAGCTCGTCTTACAGCGGAATATCTTTCAACCCGATATCGAACTGTCTTGAAAGCTCCCGTCGCATTTGTCCTGCTTTCCTCGCTGTTTGGTTGCGTAGGCGATAGAAAAAACCGCCAGCGGATTCTGGGCATATGGGAAGCTGTTGCCATGGGTAACGGTGAAAACATGCATCCGATTGATGTCCCTGCCGGCTATCGTCATTTTCTCCGAGGCAGCCTACCGGTAGAATACGGGTACGCCACTAAAAGAACTTTCACCAAGAAGTACTGGATGGATTCATTGTCACATAGCAGTACGACGGGTCAAGACCGCTTCCTGATAACTTTCGATTACAGATATCAATTTCATCAGGATGAGATGCGTTGGGGGGTAGTGAATGCGAATGCATTTTTTTACGCATCGATACACAATCGGACCGACTAAACCAAAAATAATCATGAAAGCGACATTTAACCTCGCCATCATGCTCCTGTTTTCTTTGAGCGCTGATGCACAACCGAGCCATGATAAGCCTACCGTTTTTTCAGCCTGGAAAGACTTCATGCCTCAGTGGGTGCAGGTTGTAACACGCAACCCTATAAGATTCCCAACTGTCTACCAGCAGTTGAAGCGTAGAAAAAGCTGTCCATTCAAAGGCTTCAACGACTCCCGGTTAATCCGGGAAACACGGGTGATGGGAACAATCACATTGAGACCGGCCTGGAAACGACCGGGATTGAAAAGGATCCCCGCCTTTACAGCAAAAAAGCGTGGGTTCACTGTTTCCGCCAATCCCGCTGATTCAGTCAAAGTGACGAGTGCCCCGGGAAGTATCCTACCTTCGCGGTTTTCGATCTCCTTCCTTACCAATGCATGTGAGAAAAAGCTGTATGATGCGCCCGCCCCCAAAGCAAAAAAACCCGTGACCTGGTAATGGCAGTACAGGCTGAAATTCAGGCCGGATGCCTTCATCAGCCTCAGGTTGTTGTAGGTCTTCAACGAGTCGCCACTCAGGGTGGAGTCAAGGGTATGTGCCACGATTCCACCATTACCGAAATAAGGCTGGTAAGGGGAAAAGGTGAATGATACCGAATGCCGCAGCCAGCTTTTCGAAACAAAAATGCCTGGGATGAGCAACAATGCGGGCCTATTGACGCTATCCTTTCGTGTAAAGAGATAGTCCGTATGCGTGAGTGGGCTGTTTATCCCCCACTCGGGCCCAAAATGTATTCCCCGGATTTGCCTGCGGGTAAGCGGGCTTTCCTGGTACGGGGGGGGCGGCGATCGCCGTCTCGGGTTGATAGGGCTTGATAGTCTTTGAGGCCGGCCTTAGGAAAGGAATGGTCGGAAGATCGGTCCTGGCACCCGGTCTCTTATCCGGATTGACAATAGCCAGTTTGTCGGCAAGCTCCTCAGCCCTTTCATTCTTACTTTCATGGGTGAGATCCCCCTGCTGTTTTCCCCATTGCCGGAAAGTGGCCTGTCATTTTGCAAATAATGATTTTTCAAAGCATTGACTGGCTTGATGCCTTTCCACCATGAGGCTGAATTCCGCGCGTCCTTGGCGTTTCGCCTGGGCTTGGCGGCCCTGTGTCCTTCTGGAACGGCAGATTCTGACGGCCGGGCCGATTCGGCTAGCCGTTGCAACCCTGCTTTTCGCGTTTGAGGGGTAGCATCAATGGCTGCGGATGCGATAGCCCCGTTTCGATGTCCCTGGAAAGGTTCCGGTCCGGTTGCTCCTATTGCTATTCCATTCGGTTTGCCCGGCTCAGGGGCATGAACCGTTCGACGTGCCCCTTTTTCATTTTTGGCCATGGCTGCGCCTGTTGTATCGGTGCCCCCGGGATTCTGACCTTCCTTGCCAGAGGAATGATGTGCGATTTTAATGAAAATGACCGTAGAAACGATTGTCACTGCACAGGTGGAGAGAAACGCCCACTTGTATTTCAATAGTTTTGCTGTAGTTCCGGGGCCCTTGACCGGGGTTAGGTCTGAACCCAGGATGCTGTCCATTCGTGCCCATGCCTCATCAGCCGGAATTTCAGGATCCGGCAGCCGGTCATGATGGTACTTGTTGATATTTTCGTTGGCCTTTTTCACCATTTTAACGGAGTGCCTTTTCAAGAATGGGTTTCAACCTGGTCCTGCTCTCACTCAGATGCCATTTGACCGTACCTTCACGGATGCCCAGCGCGTCTGAAATTTCCTTTACCGAAAAACCGTCCAGGTAGAACAGTCCGCATATCCTTCTCGTAGCGACGGGCAACTGCATGAGGTAAACCTGTATGTCGCCTGCCGTAAGGGCATCGAGGGGGTTTTCAGGCGACTCGAATCCCATTAGGTCGTCGATTTCCTCATACTCGAAACATTGCGTCTTGCGGTCACGCAGCAAGGTCAGCGCGGCGTTCCTCACGATCGTGTACATCCAGTTGAAAAATTCGCCCTTCTGCGGATCGTACTGGTTGACATGCTGGAATACCCTAAGCATACCGTTATTCAGGGCGGTCAGGGCATCGTGCTCTTGCCCGAAAAAATTCCTGCACAGAGAGAACAGCGCGGGGTAAAACCGCCGGTACAGCTTTTCCTGGCTCTGGCGGTTCCTACGCCGGCATCCGGCCAATATCGTGTCGAGGTTATCCAAATGACTGTGGTTACGAACCGGTTGCTTCTGACGGCCAATCGCCCTGACTGGGAGTCTTAGATGGATTTCGTTGTGAAGGTTACGCCGCTCCCATAGGGCCAGTTAAAAACATAACCCCGCCCGATCCGCTTAAAAGAACCCTTATAAACCGTCCCATTGAATTTGATGCTGATTTCGCCAGCAGCACCGTCATCTAACCTCCGGCCAACCACCCATACCCCCGTTGCCGGAGTTTTCCCCGGGAGGCATTCCCAGGGAAGATCGACACCGGTCACGATGCATTCGTACTGACGGCCAGCGGGGACGGGAGCTACGTCGTGGCGGGCTTCACTCGATCCACCGACGGCGACGTGAGTGGCAACCACGGCAACTCAGACTACTGGGTCGTCAAGCTCGACGCGGCGGGGGGCATCGTCTGGCAGAAGGCCCTGGGCGGTTCTGGGGTAGATGTGGCCACTGCCCTGACGGCCAGCCCCGACGGGGGCTACATTGTCGTGGGCTACACCCAATCCACCGACGGCGACGTGAGTGGAAACCACGGCAACTCAGACTACTGGGTCGTCAAGCTCGACGCGGCGGGGGGCATCGTCTGGCAGAAGGCCCTGGGCGGAACGGGTTATGACGAAGCCAAGGTCATCACGGCCAGTGGGGACGGGGGCTTCGTCGTGGCGGGATTCACGTACTCCACCGACGGCGACGTGAGTGGAAACCACGGTAACTCAGACTACTGGGTCGTCAAGCTCGACTCCTTGGGAAGCATCGTCTGGCAGAAGGCCCTGGGCGGAACGGGTTATGATATTGCCAATGCCCTCACGGCCAGCGATGACGGGGGCTTTGTCGTGGCGGGATTCACAGAATCAAACAACGGCGACGTGGCAGAAAACCAAGGCAATGCCGACTACTGGGTCGTCAGGCTCGACTCCTTGGGGGGCATCGTCTGGCAGAAGGCCCTGGGCGGAACGGATTATGATGATGCCTTTGCCATCACGGCCAGCGATGACGGGGGCTTTGTCGTGGCGGGATTCACAGAATCCAACGACGGCGACGTGAGTGGCAACCACGGCAATGCCGACTACTGGGTCGTCAGGCTGAGTGCCACCGCCCCCACCGTCTCGGACCTGTCTGCGCCGGCCAGAGCGTGCAGTTCACCGCCACGGTGGGCAATTTCACAGGCTCCTACGACTACACGCTCACCAACGGGGCGGGCAGCACCCTGACCGGCACCAGCTCGGTCACTGCCTTCACCCAGAGTCTTACGGCCAGCGGCACGGGCAGCCAGACCTACACGCTCAGGGTGACGACCGCCGACGGATCGGACAGCACCACCACCCAGCTGACGGTCAACGCCCCGCCCGACGCCAGCTTCACGGGCCTTTCCGGACCCTACTGCGCCAATGCGGCCGCTGTGACTTTGCTGCCCGCCACGCCGGGCGGCACCTTCAGTGGACCCGGCGTGGCGGGCAGCACCTTCACCCCCGCCGACGCCGGCAACGGCGGGATAATCACCTATATGGTCACCGTCAACGGATGCAGTAGCAGCAGCACTCAGAGCGTCACCGTGCGCCCGGCCATCACGCTGAACACCTCGCCCAACACTTCGGTCGTCTACGGCTACGGCAGCAACTGCACCACCCTGACGGCCAGCGCCAGCGGCGGCACAGGCGCCATCTGCCTGGCCTGGAGCAACGGGGCCAGCGGCACCAGCACCCAGGTCTGCCCCACCCAGACGACGACCTACACCGTGACGGCCACCGACGCGGCGGGCTGCTCGGCCCAGAAGCAGATCACCGTCACCGTCGACGACGTGCGCTGCGGCTACGGCGGGGTGAGAATGTGCCTGGGTGGCCGCGAGCAGTGCATCGCCCAGTACCTGGTGCCCACCTACCTGCGCTTCGGCTACACGCTGGGCGGGTGCCGCACCCAGGTGCCCGCCCGCATCGGCTACGAGGGGCAGTCGGGCGAACCGGTGCTGAGCCTGTCGGTGCGCGCCTACCCCAACCCCACCAGCGGCCGGTTGACCCTGCAGGTCAGCAGCCCGGTGGCCGGCCCGGCCCGGCTCGATGTGCTGGATCTGGTGGGCCGGCCGGTGCAGCAGCGCACCGAGCAGCTCAGTGAGGGCTTGAATGAGATCGAAATGGACCTGGGTGGCCAGGCAGCCGAGGGCGTCTACCTGATCCGCTGCCGTGATGCGCTCGGCGGCCAGGCCGTCGTGCGCGTGCAGAAGCAGTAGGGTTTTACTCCCCTGATGGCGAAAAGGGTTCCGGATGCACCGGAACCCTTTTGGCCTATTGAGCCGTGAACAAAGGTCATGGGTTACGGATTTCCCCTGTCTTTGAATTCCAGGAAATCCATTTTTGGCACAAAGAGGGGAGCCATGGGCTCCCCTCTTTGTCGATTACTAAATCAAGTAATCACATTCTTTCGAATCCAGGCTATCCGATCATAGGGTAAGCCTACTCCACTTTCAGGCGTGGGCAGCGTTTCAGCACCTGATCGAGGTCCAGCTTCCGCTTTTTCTCGCTATCGTAGTACCAGGTGCGCACCACCTGGCCGTCTGTCCCATAAAAAGAGAGGACCCACACGTTGGGTTTGGCCGGGTAGGGCGGACTGAGTCTGATGGTGGCAAGTTCGGCCTCTTCAACCGTCAGGTTGTGCAGTCCGATACTGAATTTACTTTTCAACAGGGCCATGGCTATATCTTCACGTAGAGGGTGGTAGTGTGCTTGTATAAATAAGACGGTGAGCTACCCGAAACGCACTAGCCGTAATCGTTAGAGGGCGCACGGGCACCGACGAAAGGCGTCCGGGCATCGATCAACGGCGTGATGTAAGAGCAGGCCCGGAAGAACTTCTGTGGGGACAAAGAGCCCGGATTAGGTTTCGAATAAGCTCCACAGACCAGGAATCGAAGTGTCCATGGTTTAGAAAATCGAACTAAGTCCCCCCTTCCCCGATAAGCCCAATGTCAAGGCTTATCATAGGGCATAAATCTACATGACTCCCTTCGGAAGGCTACGCATAACTGGGGATTAGGGTCTATTTTGGTCCATTTTATAGAGTCCTTCTGGAATTTCGGCCATCCTAGAAGGGTGTATTTGATCTCCCAGCCCGTAAAAATGTTGGAAACTCATGATCAATGGCCTCCATTTGTTTGGGTCGATCCTGTTGGATTGCCCGTCTTGAAGGATTTCGCTATGCAACCTTACATTA
Organism: Salmonirosea aquatica; assembly: GCF_009296315.1. Taxonomy (NCBI): domain Bacteria; kingdom Pseudomonadati; phylum Bacteroidota; class Cytophagia; order Cytophagales; family Spirosomataceae; genus Salmonirosea; species Salmonirosea aquatica. The sequence goes on along the minus strand of NZ_WHLY01000004.1, from coordinate 116,117 downwards.
ACAATTTCCAGTTCGATATTGACAATTCGACCCTTTATCACCTCGTCGTCCTCACCAACAGGATGGATTTTCCGTACTAGGGCTTTAAGGCATACCGGGCATTCCCGGACACCGGGGGTTGATACAACTTCTGAAACAACCGGTGATACCCCGGCAATTTCAAACTTGTTTGGTACGTAGGTGTATCCTCTTCTAATTTTTCCTGCCGGAACTATCTCCGACCCAGTGGTCAAAGCCAATTTGTCAACCGCGTTCACCTGGTCGACGGAGGGAAGATTTAATACACATTCTTTTGTTCTGATTAGATTGTCCGTTGTTTTCGACCCTCTCCCAAGCCCTATGACACATCGCCAACCGAGCCAAAAGATGGAAGACATAGGGGCCAGATTGATTGTACCATTTTCGTTTGTGGTACTTATGAGAACAACGGGTGTGCCAAAATAGAGCATGGCGGGTTTGCAAGTCTTGTGCATGGCTTCTTTTGATTATCCAGTAAACTTTGTTCACCGAAAGTACCCCCGGACAGTGGTAGGCACAATCCGATTCTTGCTATTAACGGGTCCATTAAAAAGTGGGATGGTCCGCCGTTACGGGAATTGTAACTACATTTGCAGCGGTCGGATTGGTCGAAAGATTGGTTTGACTAGGCCCGGAGAAGCATTCCCGCTCTGACTCCGGGCTTTTTTTGGAAAAAAGAAGGGGGCAACTTCCAAAAATCCAAAACCGATCTATGATCGTACTTTATTCAGTAAGCCTGTGTCGGCCCTGAATGGGGTATTCAGGCTGTGGGAAAGGAAGGATAGCGCCATTTTCCGACCTTCCCAGGTATACGAGCCTACATCCACCACCCTTGAAATCCCCTGCCATGACCCTATTGAAAAGCATGTACAAGGGCGGAATCGCCAATCTGGCGGTCGAACCCTCGAACGTGTCAAAAGTCAAGCTCAACTCGCCCTTTGACCAAAAGCCCAACCTGTGGGTACTGTGTTTCTACGGTGAAAACGACCAGTTGGTCCGCACCTGGTACTATGACTCGGAGAAAAAGCGCCAGAAGGATCTCGACCAGGTGCTGAAACAATGCCCGCACCTGAAAGTGGCTTAATCTACATAGCCCACTCCACTAGCCAAACGGCCCGCTCCATGCATGGAGCGGGCCGTTTGGCTGAGTAGGGCAACAGACTGCTGAATATTTCTGGTACGCAGTCTCCTGCGGAAGACTACGCACAACGGGGGGACCTCGAGCAGGTGCTCACGCAATGCCCGAAGCTCGAATTGGTGTAGGGTTCGCCCATCCAACTAACGGCCCGCTACAACATTGTAGCGGGCCGTTTCCTTAATAGCTCTGAAACAAGCTCATACTTACTGCTTATTAACCCGCACGACAGCCTGGTGGCCCAAGACGTCAATGGCCCGAATCAGGTAATTGCCCGTGGGTTGGGCTGTTAGTTCGAAGCGTACCTCATTGAATCCCTCAACAAGCTCTCGCTGATGTTGCTTTACCACTCGCCCCTGAGCATTGACCACCTCAAACTTGACCAGCTCCGCCACAGGACTCTGTACTTCAACAGTCACATAGCCGCTGGTCGGGTTGGGATAAGCTTTCAACGAAAGGGCCAGTGGTTTAGCGGTAAGTGTTTCCTCGTAGCCCATGCGTGCGGGGGTATTGCTATTGCAGCCGCCGAGCGTGTAGCCCAAGCGCAGGTAGGTGGGTACCAGGTATTGGGCAATACACTGCTCGCGTCCGCCCAGGCAGACCTTAACGCCACCGTAGCCGCAGCGCACGTCGTCGACCGTGACGGTGATTTGCTTCTGGACCGAGCAGCCTGCCGCGTCGGTCGCTGTCACGGTGTAGGTCGTCGTCTGGGTGGGGCATACCTGCTGGTTAGCTTTGGAGCCGATGGAGGAGTTGCCCTGCCGCCATGCGTAGGTGAACGAGCCCGTTCCGCCGGTGGCACTGGCCGTCAGGGTAGTGCAGTTGCTGCCATTGGTGTAGCCAAACTGCACCGACGTATTGCCGCTTATTTGCACGGTAATGGCGTCGGGCTGGGTGATGGTGATAGTTCCCGAAGTGGCCATGCGGCCGTTGGCATCCGTGGCCGTCACGGTGTAGGTACCGGCCGAAAGCCCGGTGAAGCTACCGGTGGCGTTGGTGGCCGAGCCGGGACTGAGGGCGTAGCTATAAGGGCTCGTGCCGCCCGAGGCGGCAACGGTCAAGCTGCCGGTGCTACCCCCGAAACATGCTACGTTGGTTTGGACGGTGGTGGTGACGGTCAATACCGTCACGGTAAAGGAGCATTGGGTCGAATTACCCGTCGCATCGGTAACCTGGTAGGTGACCGTCGTGGTGCCGATGGGGAAGGTACTTCCGCTGGCTGGTCCCGCAATCCGGGACGTGGTGGGACCAGGGCAGTTGTCGGTGCCGGTGGGTGCGGTGTAGGTAACCGCCACGCCGCTGGCACTGGTGGCCGTCGCGTTGATATTGGCCGGACAGGTGATGACCGGGGGCTGGTTGTCGTTGACCGTGACGGTGAAGCTGCACTGGGAGCTGCCCGAGGCGTTGGTGGCCGTGGCCATCACGGTGGTGGTGCCCACGGGGAAGAAGCTGCCCGGGGGCGTTGAGTAGGTGATGGTCGAAGCCGGGATGCCCGCCGTCTCGGTGGCGGCGAAGTTCACCACGGCCCCGCACTGGCCCGGGTCGTTGCCGACGGTGATGTTGGCCGGGCAGCTGATCTGCGGCGCCACGCCCGTCACCGTCACCGTGAAGGAGCACCGCCGGTTGTTGCCCGCCGCATCCCGCACCCGGTGGGTGACCGTGGTGGTGCCGATGGGGAAGGTGCTGCCGCTGGCCGGCCCCTCGATGCGGGTCGTGACTGCACCGGGGCAGTTGTCGGTGCCAACCGGTGCTGTATAGGTGACCACTGCGCCATTGGCGCTGGTGGCCGTCGCGTTGATGTCGGCCGGGCAGCTGATGGCCGGCCTCTCCGTGTCGTTGACCGTCACGGTGAAAGTACACTCCGAGCTGCCTGAGGCGTTGGTGGCCGTGGCCTTCACGGTGGTGGTGCCCACGGGGAAGAAGCTGCCCGGGGGGATGGAGTAGGTGATAGTCGAAGCGGGGACGCCCGCCGTCTCGGTGGCGGTGAAGCTGACCACGGCTCCGCACTGCCCAGTTTGGTTGTCGACGGTGATGTTGGCCGGGCAGCTGATCTGCGGGGCTACGCCGCAGGCACCGAACGGCACGGCTACGGGGCTGTTCTTATCGGTAGTGGTGCCGTCTCCCAGCTGACCATTGCCATTGTATCCGGTGGTCCACACGGTGCCGTCCTCTTTGAGGAACAGGGAATGATACGCCCCGGCCGCCACCGCCCTGACGCCCGTGAGCCCGGGCACGGCTACGGGGCTGTTCTTATCGGTAGTGGTGCCGTCTCCCAGCTGACCATTGCCATTGAATCCGGTGGCCCACACGGTGCCGTCCTCTTTGAGGAACAGGGAATGATACCCCCGGCCGCCACCGCCCTGACGCCCGTGAGCCCGGGCACCTGCACGGGGCTGTTTTTATCGGTAGTGGTGCCGTCCCCCAGCTGACCATAGACATTGATTCCGGTGGCCCACACGGTGCCGTCCTCTTTGAGGAACAGGGAATGATACCCCCCGGCCGCCACCGCCCTGACGCCCGTGAGCCCGGGCACGGCTACGGGGCTGTTTTTATCGGTAGTGGTGCCGTCTCCCAGCTGACCATTGCCATTGAATCCGGTGGCCCACACGGTGCCGTCCTCTTTGAGGAACAGGGAATGATTCTGCCCGGCCGCCACCGCCCTGACGCCCGTGAGCCCGGGCACGGCTACGGGGCTGTTTTTATCGGTAGTGGTGCCGTCTCCCAGCTGACCATAGCCATTGAATCCGGTGGCCCACACGGTGCCGTCCTCTTTGAGGAACAGGGAATGATACCCCCCGGCCGCCACCGCCCTGACGCCCGTGAGCCCGGGCACGGCTACGGGGCTGTTTTTATCGGTAGTGGTGCCGTCTCCCAGCTGACCATTGCCATTGAATCCGGTGGCTGACGGGCGGGTGGGGTCGGTGCAATCGAAGCCCAGGAAGAAGGAATTAAAGCTACCCGCGCTGATGGCCTTGTCCTGGGCCAGCAGGGGCCGCCGGCCAGCAGGCTGGCCAGGAGCAGGGACAGTATTCGGAATTGGGTAAAGCGTTTTTTCATAAAGAATGCGTGGAAGAAAGGTTGGGTGGAAGAAAAATTTAAATGAAAAAGGATTCGGGAATTTCCCACTCAAAAGTATGCATTTTAATCTGACATAGTTGATTAGTTTTTAGGCATTTATCAAAAAAATATAGTTTCAATCAGGCGTCTCAGAAGTGATGATTTTTGTCACCCCCACCATCCATCCTTCTCATAAAACGGCTTTTCGTAGTACTCTTTCAAGGCCTGCATCATGTCGGCGCGTAGCTTGAGAGCATCAAAAAGTGTGGGAGATTCATGCCGCTTCCTGGATGGCCATAGGTTCGCTTACGGATTTGATTGGCCTGAAATCGGGATACCTCTTTCGAAAGACCTCCTCCCACTCATTGTTCAAAACCTTGGTCCTGACCTGAAGCAGTAGGTGTGCACCCTTTCTGGTCCACTGCATGGATTGTTTTTTAGAAAGCCGTTTGGCAATCACATAATTGACCGTGGACTCCACAAAACCCGTTGAAACAACTTCACCGTAGTGGTAGCGTTCGGCGTAGTTGACGATAAAGCTCTGGTTGTTGGCGATGTATTTCTCAAAATCGGCAACGTATGTTTGAAAGGGCCTAATCTTGTCGTATTTTTTTTTCTGCGCCTTGTCTTCCAGGTGATCAGTAAGGTATAAGTCAAGGTCATCACAGTGCTCAATGGCCCTTACAGCATTACCGTGCCACAAATTCCATTTGATCCGGGTCAACAAAAGTTGAGAGGCTCTCCCCCTATTTTCATCCACTTTGATCAATCCCAATGCACACTGGTGCAGGACTGTCAGTTTCATGGTGATGTGAAACCGCACCGGCGGCCCGGCAATCCAGGATGTGGGTGGATTCCGCATTAAGGTAGGTTTGCAGATTCCGTAAGTTATCATCCCCATCCGAAAAGAATTCAATCTGTTGGTGGGGCTGCATCCCCTGTGACGTCAGATGGTTATAAAATCTTCGCTTGGACTTCAGGTCATAAGATCCGACGAACGCGAAGCATTTGGCCGGTTTCTCAGCGGGGAGAGACTTGCCTACTATTACTTCAAACACACTCTTTTTGTCATTCCAGTCCCTGACATAGCCGCCGTCAATACCCACAACCATGGTTCTTTCCGGCCTTGGCAGCGCCTGCCGCTGGTTTATGCTGCCGCAATCGTACATCCACTGCTCTTCCCCAACTTCTTGCTCCTGGGCCAGGGCCAACCCGTACAGGTGGTTCTGGATCGTTGTGGCGTTAATCGTTTCCGCAACCGGCAGGACCTCTTTCAACAAGTTCGCCGTCTTCTCAAAAGGGATCAAACACGCCCATTTGGTTTCAAGAAACAAGAGCTCAGGGGTGGTATGGTTCGGGAGCAATTCATTCAACGGACTGAACGTCTTTTTGTCTTCGCCATAATACCTGGGACTCTCAAAGGCGATATCGCCGAATAGGGTCTTGAGCTTGACCGTATAGTTCCCATTTTTCCGAAGCCCTTGCAGGCCCTTGCTTTTGATAAAAGCGCCCAGTTGCTTTTCGACGATGGACTGCTACATGTTCTTCAATAGCTGCTTTGATTCGCCAATGGTCATCCCGATGCTTTCAAAAGTATCGAAGGACTTATCAAAGGTGAAAATTTCGTCGGTGCAAGCGGTTTCGTTTTCCCCGGCCTCACACACCAGTTGGAGTTTGAATTTCATGATCATCAAGGTTATCAGGAAATGTAATCTTTGACTTTACGCACCGTATTGATGAAGGTATCACAATTTTTGGCCTGGTCGGCCACGCCGTTTTACGCCCACTGATACCTAAACGTAGATATTGATACAGAAAGTGGACCTCTCAGTCGTCGAAATATTCATCGTATCCACCCAGTGTTATCCAAAATTTATCGTCACCCTTTTTTTGATACAGTTTTGCCAAAGCCCTGTTCATTTTCTTCTTATCGAACACTTCGCTTCGATGCTTTAGATACCACCAGGGCGCGTTATCCAGTTCGAGGTCTGGAACCTCCCCCCTGTCAATGCTCTCCATTACATTCGATAACGTTTCCTGGATCCAGCTGAACTGGCCGATCAAAGCATCCTGGTAGGCGTAGGGGCCACCGACGTCTTCCGGAGGGCAGGCCCTCCGCCCAGCTGTGCAAATTGGGTGGTGGTACCCTGGCCTGGCGTTCTCAACCTTCTCCACCCGAACCTCGTGTTGCCAGTAATCGCCGAAATCATACACATAGGAGAATTTATCGCCAGCCCTCAGACCTAAATCTTTAATAAAAATCTCACTGGGGTCATCACGATAATAGGTGCCTCCTTCATAGGCAATTCCATAATCCAATCCCCAGATATGAAAAACGTGTAAATGCTGATTTTCCCAGCCCATCATCAACGGTCCGCCATCGCGGTTGTATTAAATGATGCAGCTCAGCTAGGTGGGTATTGCCGACAATGATAAAGCGCCGGTAGATCATCGGCGATATATTCAGGATGTGTACCTTAAAATGATATATGGCAGTTCGAGGATCAACGGCAACTGGCTGGATGACATCTTTTGCTTGCATGACAAGGTGGGGCCGCAAGGGTTTAAATCCTTATCAAGTTACCAAAGAATCAATTGCCCCACACTTTTTGATGCACTCGTAATCACCTGCGGTCGGGTGGCGGTCCGGTGCCGTACAGGAATGTTCAGAATCGAACATTATAAGATCATTTTTTTTCTGATAAAGTTCTGTAAATCAATGGGTGCTGCCAGCTGGCACTCATTGTATAAGTACTCAATAGCATACGCTACTTTTCCAACCCCAATTGCAATGAAAAAACTATTAACCACCACCCTTCTTTTGACTGTACTTTCCACTGGCTTCGCCCAGGACGTCTCGGAGGAATTGACAGCCGTGCGCCAGGCCTGCTGCGACTACATCGATGCCTTCTACCGGGCGGACACCACCCTGGCTTACCGCAGCATCCACCCCAGCCTCCAGAAGCGCGGCTTCTCGTACAGTGCCAGGGACAACACTTACTCCAGACAGCTGGAGATGCCCTTTCCGGCGCTGGTTGGCCTGGCCAGGGTATGGAACAAGGACGGCAAGCGCACCAACGAAGCGTCGCCGCGGGAGGTGGAGGTGTTCGAGGTGGCCGACAAGACGGCATCGGCACGGGTAAAGGCCGTCTGGGGCATCGACTACATCCACCTGAAGAAGGAGGACGGCCGCTGGTACATCGTCAATGTGTTGTGGCAGTCGTCCCCCAAGTCCGCCCACCGGTCGCAGTAGGCGGTGCGTTTTTTTTGAGCATCTCATCCATTACACAATAGTAAATTCAGAAAAGCCATGAAAAAAAATGTTCACAATCTCCTGACCGCTGCCGCATTCGGCCTGCTCGTAAGCCTTTCGCCCATTGTCCGCGCCAGCGGCCATCAGCCGGATCCAGCCACTCTCCAGCCCACGAAGGCCTCCTTCAGGATAGGCATGTACCGCGTGAAGAACTCGCTGACGATGAACCTGCTGATTGAGAAAAGACTGGGGGATCAGTTGGTGGTTATGCTGTTAGACGAGCGGGGCCGAGAGCTGCACCGGGAGTCGCTGGGCCGCAGGCAGCAGAAGTACGCCCGGCTACTGAACTTCGCCGAAACCGTGGACGGTACCTACACCGTGGTGGTGAGGAACGGAGCCGAGGAAATCACCAGACAGATCCGCCTTTCCACGCAGACGCTTTACGAAATGCCCAAGCGCCTGCTAATTGCCAAAGACTGAGGAGGCTGTGGATATCCAAAATCAGTCGGTTGTATTTTTTCAGGAATGCCCGCTAAGCTTGTTGGGGGCCGACTGCTGGCGCCAACCAGTGATTTGGTGGATTCCCGGCCGACAAATACATGGACCGGGGATATCTGGTAGCAGGCAATAGCCCCGTCGGCTTATCTGGCTCTAAACCGTACAGTATCGATACTGCGGCCCCGACCCGAAAGGCCGGATGTTGCCGCACAGCATCTGGAAACAGGATGGTGCCAGTACAGGGCAGTCGCCTCCTGGCAATTATTTCGTTGGCGCCAGCTCGCAGTCGTAAAGGGCGCGGCAAAAGGCTCGTCGCCCGAAGCGGAGAAATGCGCGCCTGGCAGAGCTGTAAGTTTGCCGTTTGCTGTGAACCATAGGCTCCTGTTTTGATGGAAACATCGGAAGCCTTTCCTATTTTAGCGTTCCATTTACATGCTTCCTCTCACCATGGGGAGCAGCGGGTTATGCTGAGGTCTTATGAATGATGCCATCACGGAAGCGGAAGAGCAACTGGTGAACGCCATGAAAAATGGTGACTGCCGGCGCCTGGACCGCATGTTGCACGACAAGCTGCTGTTCACCGACCACAACGGGCAGGTGGTCGACAAGGCCACCGACATGCAGATGCACCGTTCGGGGAAGCTGGCCATTGACCGCATGGATACGGGCGAGCGGCTGGTTGTGAGCCTGGGCAGCGTGTCGATCGTTTCGGTCAGGGCGCAGGTGGGGGGCCGCTACGATGGCATCCCATTCGGCGGTGACTTTCGCTATACGCGTGTTTGGAAGATGATGGACGGCAGGCTGCAGGTGATCGCGGGAAGTTGTGTTGCCATGGCCCAATGACATCCCCGCTAGAAACCGGGGGTGGGTAGCCGGCGTTGGGAGTCTTTCCCGAATCCGGTGGCGGCAGCCCGGTGCAAGGTCGGGTGGCAACACTCCGGCCCTTTTGCCGGTACGGGCAGGGCCCAAAAGGCCCTACGTGGCCGGGCCAGCAGGCAGGGCTCGTGCCCCTACCCCGGAATGCGGCCTTCGCAGCCTGGACCAGGGTCCGGTCAGCAGGTTCAGGAAGATCCTGAACCCCTAGACGCCCTGCCCTGAAAAATCTGCTCCTTGGCTACGCGTTCAGTGGATTGCTGAGTAAGGGGTCATTTCAGGAATGGACAATGGACGAAACCGATCCCAGCGACTCGTCACGGTTCTTATAAACGTAAGGGGCGGAGGGGCGACTACCGAACGGGGGCCGGCTTGTCATTCTTGCCACCTTCTACGAAGTTAATTTCACCTTGCTGGTGCGCAAACCAACCGCTGGTACTTTCACATGCGTCAGGCCAGGATTGGCTTCCGTTTCCGGTTGGGCACGCGAAATCCCTCAAACAGACCGCCCCATCCAGGGCATGACCCACGACGGTGCCAGGGAAGGCGATGATGCCGGCATGCAATAATCCGCTTATCGGTATCAAGGTGGAGGTACCTGGGCGGAAGAACTCGCCCGGCTGGTGTCTGGTGTCCACCGGCGGACAAAAATGTCCGGTAACGGACACCGTTGACTTATCTTTTTATACAAAACAGGCTGATAATCAATTCACAGCCATTTCTGGCACAAGGTTGGTGATCAAAACGTATGGCAAAGAATCCAATGGTCATCAAGTTGGCCAAAGCCAGCATCTTGTGGTGAAATCCAGTCGCAAAGCACTTGATCAACCATCGGGGAGAAATCCTGCCCAGGAGGCTGGGTGGAGTCAATTACCGGGATTCAGGCCTACCACCACTACCATTCAAACCCACTCATTCGCCCATGCTCAGGAATTTTATCAAGACCGCCCTCCGCAACCTGGCCAAGAACAGGTTCTTCACCCTATTGAACGTCATTGGCCTGGCATTGGGTATGTCGGTCAGTCTGCTGTTCGTCGCGCTGCTGGTTTTCCTTTCCCGCTACGACGATTTCCATCCCCACACAGACCGGATCCACCGGGTGACGACGCAGGTGCACGACCGTGAGGAAAACCCACACTACGCGTCCGCTCCGGTGGGCTTGGCCCAAAAGCTCAGGGATGACATTGCGGGCGTGGAAAAAGTGGTCCGTATCCAGGGTTCCCTGGGAGGGGATGCCGTTTACGGGGAAAAGAAGATTCCCCTGTATGGGTATTTCGCCGATCCCGAGTTCCTGGAAGTCTTTAACTTCCCTTTATTGGAGGGTAACAGAACAACCGCGCTTTCTAAACCGAACAGCCTTGTCATCACGGAAAGCGAGGCCACTAAGATATTCGGCAGAAATGGTGCCATGGGCGAAATCATCCACCTGGAAGGGGAGGGGGATTTCATGATCAGCGGCATTCTCAAAGACGTACCGGAAAACTCGCACATGCAGTTTGGCGCCATCGCCTCGTACGCCACCCTGGCGTCCCATACCCGGGCTGCTTCCCTGCCTGGGGAAGGGGGATGGAAATCGTTTTCGAATTCCTATGTCTACATGCTTCTTTCCCAAGGCACTGACCCCGCCAGCATCCAGCGTTCCCTGGACGAAGTGGCGGAACAGAAATACGGGAAAGAGAAGAACAAGGCCTCTTTCAAGCTCCAGGCCCTGGACGATATTGTGCCCGGTCCCGAGCTGTATGACCAGATCGGACCCAATTGGGGGTACCTGGGGCTTTTCCTGGTGGGCCTGATGACCCTGATCGTCCTGGTGCCGGCCTGTTCCAATTACGTCAGCCTGTCCATTTCACAATCCCTCGAGCGCATGAAGGAGATCGGGGTGAGGAAGGTGATGGGCGGCCAAAAGAAGCAGATCATCCTGCAATTCATCGTGGAGTCGACCCTGATCGTTTTGCTCGCCCTTGTGCTGTCCTATCCCGTCTTCGAGTTGGTACGGGTGGATCTGTTGCATCAGATGGTGGAAACCTCCCCCATGGATCTGACCCCTACCTTGGCCACCTTCGCGGGCTTCCTCCTGTTCGCCCTCCTGGTGGGGGTGGCCGCAGGGGTAGTCCCGGCGGTTTACTTCTCCAGGATCTCGCCCATCGGTGCATTGAAAGGCAAAGAGCTGAAGACAAGCCGCCGCTCGTACTTCCGCAAGATCGTCCTGGCCACCCAGTTCATGCTTTCGCTGGGCTTCATCATGGCCGTGGTCATCATGATGCGGCAATACCAGTACTCAGTGAGCTACGACCTGGGGTTCGAACAGCAGAACGTCCTCGATGTGGAGCTGCAGAATGTCGATCCCCAGATATTTAAGAACGAGTACGGGAAACTTTCCTCCGTGCAGCGCATATCTGCCTCGTCGCATATTCTGGGTGTGGGCTCCGCTCCGGAACACTTCATCAAAATTTCCCATCAGGTGGACTCGGTGGAGACGTCCTCCATGTCGGTGGACGAGGCTTTCATTCCAAACATGGGGCTGGAGCTGCTGGCGGGGAGGAATTTCACGGCCAACGCCCCGGAGAATACGCGGCTCATTGTGGTAAATGAAGAGTTTGCCAAAAAGCTGGAATTGAAAAATCCATGGGCCGCCACGGGCAGGTCGTTCGTCCTGCCGGACGGACGGGAGGTACAAATCGCCGGCATCCTGAAAAATTTCCACTACTCCGATCTCAAGGAAGCCATTGGGCCTTTCTATCTTGAATATAATCCCGGTAGTTTCAGGTATGCCAATCTTAAAATGGAAACCAGGGATGTAGTCGGCGGGCTCACGGCGATGGAGAGGCTCTGGAAGAAGGTCGGCGGTCAGGGCCGGTTCACCGCCCGGCTGCTCTCCGAGGAGGTCAGGGATGCTTACAGTTTCTACATCGTAATTATGAAGCTATGGAGTTTCCTGGGCCTGCTGGCGATCACCGTGGCCTGCCTGGGCTTGTTGGGCATGGTTACCTTCACCACCAAAAGACGCCTTAAAGAGATCAGCATCCGAAAAGTAATGGGGGCGACCTCCGAAAGCCTTGTCCTGCTGTTATCAAAAGATTTCGTGATTCTGATGGTTGTCGCCAGCGTGATCACTATCCCCGTGGTTTACTTCCTGTTCAACCACTTGTTGGGCAACACCCAGCATTACAGTATGGAGATTGGACTGCTGGAAGTAGCCGTAAGTCTGGCAATCATGATGGGTTTGGGCCTTACGACCATTTTGTCGCAAACCCTGAAAGCGGCCAATGCCAATCCGGTGGAGAACCTGAATGTATCCTCCTAGTGATCCAGGATGCTTGGCCCGGTTGACAATTACGCAGTTCTTGTGATTGAAGGATACGGCGATCATAGTTGCAAGCCCACCATGGCTTACGTGAAAAAACGCCGTTTGAAAATTTCGGATCAGCTCCCCGACCCGCGCAGCGTCCACTGCGGTCCGCCCTTTGCTTGAGGAATGCGTACGGGTGCCCTAGCTCATGCCAATGCCTGACCCCTTCGGCACGCCTGCCGATGTCCACCGGCGGACAGGTATGTCCGGTAACGGACAATAATATCTTACATTTGCTTTATAATGCACTGGATATCAGGACGCAATGCCTCTTGGCATGGAATTGATGGGTGAGGAGCGTCAGGCACTTTTCATCATCAGCCCAAAGCCTTGCCCGTGTATCGGAATTATCTCATGATTGCCCGGCGGAACCTGATCCTCAACATCCTGGGGCTTTGGGTCGGGATGGCCTGCTGCCGGCTCCTGTGGCTGGACATGCAATGCGGGCTGTCGTACCGCAGACACCCACCGAATTGAAAGCAGGTGCCGTAGTCCCATGTGTGGGTAGGACATTCATGTACCCGACTGTGTCGGATCGATCCATCAGGTGTACCGGAATCGGACAGGTTTTGATAGACATCTGTGTAAGATATTGACAATTGATTGGTTGCATTTTGACGTCAACGTTACCCATAGAATCGAGAGGGATCCCCCGGTGGTACTTGGCCTATTTTTCATTAAAAAATCAACACTTGGAGTCATGGTAAAGAACAACCTGAAAATCGCCATACGGATACTCTGGCAAAACAAACTTTTCTCATTGGTCAATATTCTGAGCCTGTCACTGAGTATGGCGGTGGGGGTCATTCTTTTCACGGGCCTGAAATCCACTTACGATACTGACCATTTCCATCCCGAATTGAATCAACTCGTGCGGATACTCACGCAGGAAACCATCGAGGGGGAACAAACCCAATGGGCAACCGCTCCATTACCATTGGCGTCCCAATTGGAAAGCGCCTCGTTTGTTGAAAAGACGGTGAAAGTGCGGCTGGCCGGAAAACATAACCTGCAAACCGGCAAAGGTAATGTGGCTGTTGACATAAAATTCTCGGAGCCTGCTTTCTTTGATGTCTTTGGCTTTAGGTTGTTATCCGGTGATGCACAAAGCCTTACCAATAACCCCACTTCCCTGTTCTTAACCGAAAGAACAGCGGAAAAGATATTTGGCAACACCAATGCCTTGGGACAGACGGTCCAGTTTGAGAACCTGGGTTCCTATACCGTGGGAGGCATAATCCAGGACCCGCCTTTGGAAACCCACCTGCCCATCGAGGCGATGCTTTCAATCGGTTCTGCTGAAATGCTTGAAAAAAAAGGAGCAATCAGCCCCATATCACAAGATTGGGGGGACTTCAGGAGTGCAGCCATTTACGCCCGTTTGAAATCAGGAGACAATCTGGCACAGCTCAATGCAACGCTCCAGAACTATACCCGGAAAGTGGATCAGGGCAATCTCCAATTTCGGGCACAACCCCTGGAAGATATCACCCCTGGAAAAATCGCTATCAAAAATACCCCCAATGCGGGCGTTAGTTGGGAAGACGTAAAAACCCAGCTGGTCATCATTCTATCTCTAACCCTCCTGGCCGCTTTCAATTATATCAGTCTGGCTTTGGCGCGTGCTTTCTCCCGGGCGCAGGAAGTAGGTGTCCGCAAAACGATAGGCGCAACAAGAGGACAAATTGTGGGTCAATTCCTACTGGAATCGACCCTGGTCGCCCTGGTTGCTATGTCGTTCACCGTACCCTGTGTCACGGTGTTGGCCCACTACATACCCGATATGGATGATGTGACATTTTCCTGGGACATAACCCTGGTTTTGTGCCTGTCAGCCTACGCAGCGATCACCGGCCTGGTCGCAGGGGCATTTCCGGCCTGGCTGTTGTCAGCCTTTCAGCCCCTACAGGTTTTGCGAAAATTGAAGAATGTAAAGCTGTTCCGGGGTGTCGCTGTTTACAAAGCCTTGATTGTCGTACAGTTTTCCGTGACCATCCTGTTTATGATATTGGTTGTCCTGGTGGCCGATTATGATATAAAAAACAATGCCATCATCCGCTCAGCCGTGCCATCCCATGTTCTGGCCCTGGATTTGAAAGGTGAAAAATATCAAAACCTGCAAAACGAGATAGACCAGCTGAGTCAGGTAGAAACGACTTTGGCCACCAACTGGTACTTTGAGCCCATTAAAATGGGTAAGGATTCTGTAACGCTAAAGGGTAAAACCCTGGAAATGAATTACGTCGGTATTGATCCACGAACCATTGAAACCGAAGGCATCCGCTTGATCGCCGGGCAGAATTTCCCTGAAAACATGCCCCAGCGTACGGAGCAGTATGTGTTGGTGAATGAAGCTGCCGCAAAATTACTGGCATCCCGATCGGAGGCCCTGGTGGGGCAAAACCTCTTGCTGGACTCTGCCTCTGTGCAAGTCATTGGCATCATGCCCAACGAGATTATCGGCCAAACAATCCCTTTGATTTACCGGTATTTGCCCAATGAAATAGCCACCCTGACCATCAAGCTAAGACCCAATACCGAAATGGAAGCGACCAAGGCCGTTCAGTCGGTATGGAAAGACCATTTTCCGGAGAAAACAGCAAATCTTTATAACTTTAAAGACTACCATTATTCAGGAGAAATCAGTGGAGAAATGGAGATTTTTGGGGGAGCTGCCCTGATTGTGATGATCATCGCTGCTCTGGGCATTTTAGGCATAGCCAGTTACTGCGTAGAAACGCGCACCAAAGAACTGGGTATACGGAAAGTACTGGGGGCGACCAGCACAGAATTGGTGTGGACCGTTACCAGAAGTTTCGGCCTTCTTATCCTGATTGCCGGTCTCATTGGCGTTCCGGCAGGCTTGTTTGGGGGTGATTTGCTGAGGCAGGAAATGGGCAGTCCTCTTGATTTGGGTCTTGTAAACATAAGCGTGGGCTTTGGCTCGGTTGCCCTCGTCGGGCTTCTGGCTGTCCTGTCCCAAACCATTCGGGCTGGGCAAATTGAACCTGTGAAAGTCTTAAAGGCAGAGTGAAGGGGTAAAACAGTCATCGGCGGCTTTTGTCGGAGGTGGGGCCAACAGTTCTATTCCGCGACACCAGGGCGACCAGGCGTCGGCCGGCCACAGGTTGCGAGAAGAAGGGCAAAGGTTGCTAACAAGAAGGGCAAAGGTGGCTAACAAAATGTATCCATAAGGGTGGGGTGGGGTGTGAGTAATAGGTTTTTTAAACTTCGTTCTACGTTTGGTTTCCTGGCACAGGAAGCGGCTTGGGTAACGCCCCACTTCGGAAAGCCAAGCGTTAGCGGTCATGCCGTAAGACACGCCCCTTCCAACCACACGACCGTGGACAGGTTTTGCACTACAGGCCTTATTCGAACGGCACGTCGAAATACCGTCCGCAAGTCGGTTTCGCTTTACAGTCCTGGTTTCATCGCCGCGCTATATCGTACGGCCTGCTGGGCAGGGTGCGGTGCATAGCCGCCGTGTTCTACGGGCCGTCGGGTCCGTTGACATTGGCACTCCGCTTACCTCATAAAGCAGAAACGCTGCTACCCATTGTTGGGAAATCAAGGGGCTGCTACATTTAAATGGTCGTCCCGAGAATTGCGCGTTTACGCTCAATTCAAAGATTCCCTTCATTTGTATGATCCTCAGGGGCAATAGCAGGCGGACTGAGATGGTAAGTTGAAGTGTAAGTGAATATTCTTTTATGTCCAATAAGCTTTAAGCCCCGGCCGCATTGGCCGGGGCTTATATGAAAACAACCTTCGATTACTCTTTGCTAACTTTGACTATAGCCTGCTTTCCCAGCGCATCCCGGGTTAGCATGTGGCCCACATCACCAAGGCGTATCTGGGGCCGGGTATTCGGCCCACTCGCTGCGGGCTTCTTTTGTTACCATTGCTAAATTGAACGGGGCCGACGACTCGCTGATCATGCAGCAGGCCAGGCCCCGAACCCGCACGATGATCGACCGCTACACCCGCATGCAGCAGGTCGTCCGACACAACGCCGCCATGAAGCTGGGCCTGTGAGACAAACTTTTTTGCAGACTAAAAGTGAGCCGTTTTTAATAGGTGAATTGTTGATAAGTGAACAAAGTTGTAAACTTTGAGTCGTCCGCAGGCTGTGACCCTGATGGGGTCAAATGCTTATAGATAACCAAGCACTACATACACGCAACCCCGCCGGGGTCGAAAAGGACGGATTGCGCTGAGTTTACAATTTAATTCACCTATCAATAACATGTAAAGAAAGCCACCTCCTTCTAATGAAAGAATGAGACGAGCAGTTTCGTGTCTTTCCTGAACTCCGGGGTGGCTAACACATTTGGGGTGGTCCCGCGACGGCGTACCGTGCCGTTGCCGTATATCCGCCACGCACTTTGACTAACTAATTATAAGACAAATGATTATATATATATGCTTTTAACATTCCTTTGGGATGCAGGCAGAAAGTAATGAGCTGGCTGTATGCGCAGATGAAAAAAGACTGGAAGGCTAAGCTCGGGTGATATGGCTATTTTTGTCCAATAAAAAAGACCCAGCAAATAAAATCATCAGAGAAATCTATAAATCTGTGCTCGGCGAATTTTGGGACATAAAGAAAATCGCCCGGCTTGAAGCTGGTGGTTAAATTCTGTAATGTGAATTTTCCTTCACCAGAAATAACCATATAGAATTCATCACGGTCGTGCGGTGATTGTTTGTCGGTTAAATGCGGCTTATATATTTCTACTGAAAGCATGCTGTTTCCGAAAAGGATAACAAATTCTTTCCCTGATTCTTTTAACTGGGCGATTGCTTTTTCCTGCTCTATTTTATTGATGAAGTTATTTTCAAAGGTCATCCGTAAAATGTCGTCTTGATTTTTCCTGAATGAATTTCCGCGTATTGTAATCGCCCGATTTGTTCCTGGGAATTGAAAGGCTTTCCCAATTTTCATTAGCGGCCATTTTCGCAATGTAAACGAGCTGCCCGATGTGATAAGGGTAATGGGCAAGCTGCCGGTTGACCGCCTCCATTACCGTGTGGCCGTCATTCCGGATGTATACTATCGTTTCCAGTTGATCGTCGCGAAGGTTTCGCAAGGTGGTTAGCAATTGGGCCCAGCCTTTTCCCCAGTGCGATAGGATTTCTTCACGGCTAGAAAAAGGGTCCTCAAATTCCGCATCGCGGTTTCGCCAGGGTTTTTCACCGTCGGTCGTTAAAAAGTCAGTAAAACGCGAGAGCATATTTCCGACAATGTGGTTGACGATCACTGCTATACTATTGCTCTCGGCGTTGTATTGCCAGAAAAGCGCCTCGTCGGGCAAGTGCGCCATCGCCTTTTCACCGAGCATTTTATAATACTCAAACTGTTTGATCGAGCTGGCTAAGTAACTTGTATTCATGATTTCAATATTCCAATTTGCCGGATTGATTATTCCAATGCGCCGCAAATCCAGCAATTGATTTGAACGCCATCAACATGAGTAGCACATATAAAGAGGTGGGAATTTTGGCATAATGCTGTATTACCAAGACTACCAATGCAAATAGAAGTACGCTGATCTGCTACTTTAGGCTTAGGGCCAATGATCATTTCTTATCTGCCGCCGGTCACGTCTATAAAAATGCCGGTCGAAAAGGATGACTTTTCTGTTGAAAGCCAAAGGATTGCCTCCGCTACTTCTGATGCCCGCCCGCCGCGTTTCAGAGGGATACTTTCCTTGATCCTATCGACCCGCCCCGGCTCACCCCCAGCCGCGTGAATGTCGGTGTAAATGAATGCGGGCCGCACCGCATTGACGCGGATACCTTCTTCGGCTACCTCTTTCGAAAGCCCGAGGGTGAATGCATCGATGGCGCCTTTGGAAGCGGCATAATCAATGTATTCATTCGGCGCGCCGGTCCTGGAAGCTATTGAAGACACATTGACGATCGTACCACCCTGCCCGCCCCTCTTGACTGACATTCTTTTGATTGCTTCCCGGGCGCAGAGAAACTGCCCGGTGATGTTGGCCGTGAAAATCCGGTTGAGTCGGGCCAAGTCCATGTCTTCCAGCCGCATCTGACGTTCCAGTATGCCCGCGTTGTTGACCAGCGCATGAAGGCTGCCGAAAAGCCGGTCGGTTTCGCCGAAAAGCCGGAGAACATCTTCTTCTTTCGAAATATCAGCTTGAATGGCAGCGGCCTTCCCGCCTTTTTCAACAATATCCGAAACCACTTGTTCGGCCGCCGCCTGGTTCTGATGATAGTTAACGACCACTGCAAAACCGTTTTCAGAGGCCAGATTGGCCGTCGCTGCGCCTATTCCCCGGCTTCCGCCTGTTATGAGCATTGTCTTCATTGCATTGCTATTTGTTCAGGTTTTGATGTTTTTAAATGGTTTTTGAAGTTGACCTCGGCTTTAAGCCGGGTCAGTTCGCCGAGTAGCATTGTTGCCTCTATGTCATGCACTAATCCCAGCTCCCCGGCCATTCCCGCTAATTCGAAATTAAGCGTGTCAATTTCCGTTCGCCTGCCTGCGCGGATATCCTGCAAGGTGGAAATAAGTTGACCATCCGATGCGCGGCTGATTTGCAACACACCTTCTTCTAGATCATTTGAAGTGAGCAGTATACCTTCCGCATTTGCAATACCAGCACATTCGGCAATCACGCGCCTGGCAATTTGCATGGCCGGTCCACTTCTGTGAAATATGCCATTGTCCGTTTCCAACAGCGGACAAACCGAATTAAAAACACAATTAACGATGGCCTTTTTCCAGATCGTATGCTGGATATGCGCCTTGCTTTCAAATACCAGGTGCGGGGTAGTCAGCTGCCTGACAATGTGCTGCAAACGATCGGTATTCCCACGCTCGATACCGACGGGACAAGGCGCAACGGGCTTGAAACGGACCGTGGTCTCGTCGATGACCTGGCTTGTTACAAATAATACGCAGCGATATATTTCCGGAAAGCTTTGTGCCGAAAAAGGTCGCTCCACGCCCAATCCGTTTTGCAGCAAAACAATCGGCGAGCTGCCGGTTTTGTTTTTTAATGCAACCGCCAGCTGCTCATTTCCAAATGATTTGTTGGCAAGGACGATAATGCCGTTAAGCGTAGGTATCGCATTTAAGGTTGAAATCGTGACCTCGGCCTCGTGTAAGGTACCCTCCGGCATTTGCACGCGGATAGGTTCAACCTTTGGGCTGCCGTCGTTCAAACTGCCCCGGATGAGCGTCGCTTTTCGTCCCGAGAGTCTGAGAAAAACCACCAGCGCCTTCCCGATCGCGCCGGACCCGATGATGTAGGTATGATCTGATTTTAAGTGCATGATATGATTCAAACTGACAAGGGCAAATTTGAACAAAAAGAAAATACGATAGCAGATGCAGTTTTGCTATTTTTACCGCTAGCAGATATTTTTAAGCATGAAAAAAGAAGAGACCGGTAAAGGCAATTTTGTTTACCTCCGGATTGCAGGTATTATAGAGCAGCAGATCGTGGACAATACTTTACGTACCGGCGACAAGCTGCCGTCGTTGCGCACCATTTGTAGCGAATATGGTGTAAGCCAGAATACGGCCTTGAGCGCCTATTATCACCTGGAAAACAAAATGCTGATTGAGACCCGGCCGCAATCGGGCTATTATGTCAAGTACTCGCGAGCCAGGATCCCGCAGGTGCCCGATACCAGCAGCCCGTCGGGCATTGCCAACTTTGGCATCAGCGAACTACTGGTAAGCAAAGTGTACGACAATCTTGGGGAAGGCGGGCACCTGCCGCTTGCACTGGCAACTCCTGCCGACGAACTTTTACCAATTGCCAAACTCAATAAGGGATTACTCCTGGCAACCCGAGCGCTGCGAGGTAGCGGCGTAGCCTACGACAAAGCCGAAGGAAACGAAAGATTGCGAAGACAAATAGCGCGCTGGGCGTTTAACATGGAATGCAGCCTGAGTCACCACGACATCATCACTACCAGCGGCTGCCTTAATGCGCTTTCCTATTGCCTGATGTCCGTCACTGAAAAAGGCGATACCGTCGCGATGGAAAGTCCGGTGTCTTTCGGGATGCTGCAACTGGCCGAAGCGCTCGGTTTGAAGGTACTCGAACTGCCCACACACCCGGAGTCAGGCGTCGACCTTAATGCATTTGAAGGTGCTCTGAAAAACAAAAAGGTAAAAGCCAGCCTGTTGATCAGCAATTTCAACAACCCGCTGGGAAGCTGCATGCCCGATGAAAACAAAAAAGCGGCTGTGCAGCTGGCAGAAAAATACAATGTGCCCCTGATCGAAAATGACATCAGCGGCGATGTATACTTTGGCCCGAACCGGCCAAGGACCTGCAAAACTTACGACCAGAGCGGGATCGTACTCTGGTGCGGCTCAGTTTCCAAGACCCTTGCACCGGGTTACCGCGTGGGCTGGGTAGCGCCGGGCAGGTTTAAAGAAAATGTGTTGAGAATGAAGCTTTATCACAGTATTTCCGGCACTTCGATCACGCAGGAAACGATCGGCAGCTTTCTGGAAACAGGGCGTTATGAAAGCCACCTACGAAAACTACGACATACATTGCATGGCAATATGCTCCGGTATTCCGGTGCCATCGCCGACTATTTTCCCGAATGCACCAAAGCCAGCAGGCCGCGGGGCGGTTCCGTTTTGTGGGTGGAGCTACCGCCCAATATTGATACTGTCGATCTTTATGAAAAAGCCCTTGCCCGGAACATCAGCTTCGCTCCGGGCAAGATTTTCACGCTTCAAGACCAATATCAAAGCTGCATGCGGCTGAATTATGGCTTATTGTGGAATGTGCAGACAGAAGCTCAGCTGAAAGCGCTGGGAGAACTTGCGAAACGAAATTAGAAGCGTGGAATAGTTTCCTTCCTATCTACTTCTGGTTCACCTTTACCACATTCTTGATATGCGCCAGGTGGTGATTGCTATGCCACGCATAGTTACCGATCGCCTCGTCCAGCCTGAATTCTCTGCCGTGTTCGGGATGGATATAGATCCTTGAAAGATCCTGCGTGCTAAGACTTTGAAGCAAAACAACCCAGCGTGCATGCAGCCCGAGAAGGATAAAAAGAGAATGTTCAACAGGAATCTGCTTGGCATCCGCCAGCTCTGCCCAAAGCGCTTCAAAGTAAGGTTTGATCCTCGGGCTGTCTTCGGTCAAAGCTAGCTTGAACCGGCAAAAGGCGTTCATGTGGCTGTCGGCACAGTGATGCACTACCTGACGAACTGTCCAGCCGCCCAGTCTGTAGGGCGTCTCCAGCTGGCTATCAGTTAGTATTTCGAGCTCTTTTGATAACTGACGGGGAAAATCAGAGATAGTGTTAATCCATTCGTCCAAGATTGCTGTGGTAATTTCAGCCGGCTTTTCAAATTCGCCTATCGGGTATTTGAGCCTGTATAATGTTTCAGTATCCATTGCTCAGCTAATCAGGTAGTTCCAATTGTGTTTGTCTTTTTTCTTCCCTCTGCGGATCGCTTCAAGTTCATTTTTAAGAGTGAACATCACCGCGTCGGTTTCTGTGAAGGGGAAATAATCGGTATCATCAATCTGAACACACGCTATGGGCGACACAATGGCTGCAGTGCCCACGCCAAACAACTCCACACGGTCGCCATTCTTAAAATTCCCTTGCAGCTCTTTGCAGCTGATCGCTCTTTCTTCAAATGGAATATTCAGATCCTTTGCAATCTGAATGATTGAATTTCTGGTGATACCATCAAGTATGGAGCTGCTGACTGGGGGGGTAACGAGGGTGCCGTGTACATACATCATGATATTCATTGTTCCGGCTTCTTCCAGACACTCGTGCGTTTTGGCATCGGTCCAGATCACCTGGTCGAAACCGGCTTCGACTGCTTTTTGTGTCGGGTAAAAAGCGCCGCCATAGTTCCCTCCGAACTTGGCATATCCCGCGCCGCCTTCGGCTGCACGCGCATACTGCGTTTCGACTTTGACTCTCAGCGGCTTGTCATAATACTCCCCGATAGGTGTACAGGCAACTGCAAAAAGATATTCGCTGGACACTTTTACACCGAGCCGAGCTTCGGTGGCTATCACAAACGGGCGTATGTATAAAGCAATGTCCGTGCGATCAGTCGGCAGCCAGGCCTGGCCTTGCAGGATTACATCGGTAAGCCCTTCCAGGAAAAGGGGCCTTGGCAATACCGGCATTGACATTCGATCCAAAGACTTGCTCAACCGATCATAATGCTTGTCTGGCCTGAAAATGCTGATCGAGCCGTCGGCCAGCCTGAATGCTTTCATGCCTTCGAAAACGGTTTGCCCATAGTGGAAACAGAGCGCGAAGGGACTTAGGGTGAGGTTTTGAAATGGCTGTACGCCCAGGCTCGACCAATTACCGCCTTTGTATTCAGCAAGAAACAGGTGATCTGTCGGCGTTTCTCCAAACGAGAAGTTATTAAAGTCAAACTGCTGCGCGCGGCTTGTCTGGGGTAAATCCAGGGTTTGCATGGATGATTGGATATTGGTGACCTGCAAATATCCATGCAAATCATACTATGAGAACAGACGCAATTTCATCTTTTTCGATGGGTGCAGTTTTTTCCGAGAGCATAAAAAAGCTTGGGGTGAAATGGCTATTTCCCCTAATTAAGGGGTGGTTAATATATTTCAGGGAAATCTGCAGATTAATGGACATAGACCCATTTAGGCGTTATGAGTGCTTGCGTGATGGTATCCAAGTCGCGGATAAATAGCACCAATGACTGAACATGACGGCGCAAACTGGTCATGCCTTGGCGTAAGAACGATACGGCCATCGATGAGCCACCGTCCCGGTACCCCTTTTGTTTCAGTGAGCCACTCTCAAATGCCTCAAGTAAGGACAGAACATAAGCCATTACCGCCCGGCGGCCCGGAACAATGGCAATGAGCAGCATAATTTTACCGTCGTTCTTAAAGTTGAGATCCTCAATCGGGGTCGCCCCTTAGATTTGTGAGATAATCATTAACTTTAAAAAGTACAATACCATAAGATCCCAAGGCGTGAGCGGTGAACTGCGGCAGGGCGCCCTGTGGCGGTGGCCTATCATACAGAACTAAGCCCGGAATTAGTCCGCGCCACGGTGGCCCTCACGCCTTTTCACCGATCGGTTGCCATTTAGAATCATAAGCATCAGGCTTTCTGAGTCCGTTCCCTATGTTGGCATAAGTCCCGCCCCACGTGATGTGTGCACCTTTTTCATGTGACTTTTTCAAGCCGGTTCTATTACTTTCATATAGACAACTATTCGATGTCGCTCCATTTCATGGCATACTATTTATACCTATTATAACCTATACTTCCAGACCAATGGAGTATAAGTACTTAATACTGAGTATGAGCATTCGTACAAAGAGGTAAATTATTTATCCACCCAAAAAAAAGAGATATGCTAGCAATGAATTACCGGGGCCCGCTACGGGTCCGTATCGACCAAAAGCCCATGCCTGAGATCGAGCATCCCGAGGACGCCATCGTGCGGGTAACACGTTCCTGCATCTGCGGGTCCGACCTGCACCTGTACAATGGTCTGGTACCGGATACACGTGTGGGATCCACTTTTGGGCATGAGTTCGTAGGCGTAGTGGAAGAAGTCGGTTCGGAGGTACGAAAGCTAAAAGTGGGCGATAATGTCCTGGTACCTTTCAACATCGCCTGCGGCAAGTGCGCCTTTTGCAAACAGGAACTCTACGGAAACTGCCACGAATCCAATCCCGAGGCGACAGCCGTAGGGGGTATCTTCGGGTACTCACACACGGCGGGAGGCTACGCCGGCGGACAGGCCGAGTACGTGCGGGTGCCCTATGCCGATGTGGGGCCCACCGTGATTCCACCGGGCATGGATCCTGACGATGCCGTATTACTGACCGACGTAGTACCTACGGGCTACCAGGCCGCCGAGATGGGTGGTATCCAGCCCGGCGATACGGTGGTCATCTTTGGGGCGGGGCCTATCGGTATTATGGCGGCCAAATGCTCCTGGCTGTTTGGAGCCGGGCGCGTCATTATCATTGACCAGGTGGAATATCGGCTCGAATTTGCCAAGAACTACGCGCAGTGTGAGGCTTATGATTTCCGCTCGATGGACGATCCTGTGGTATTTGTGAAAAAGACCACTGACTGGATGGGCGCCGACGTGTGCATCGACGCCGTGGGGGCCGACGCCGCCGGTAATGCCATGCAAACGATTACCGGCCGCAAACTGATGCTACAGGCAGGCTCCGCCACGGCCTTGCACTGGGCCATCAATTCGGTCAAAAAGGGAGGAATTGTATCGATCGTAGGGGTATATGGCCCCACGGACAACCTGGTTCCCATCGGCAACGTCGTGAATAAGGGGATCACTATCCGGGCCAACCAGGCCTCGGTGAAGCGCCTGCTGCCCAAATTGATCGACCATGTCCAAAACGGAAGGATCGATCCCAAAGGAATGATTACCCACTGGGTACCTCTGGAGGAGGTGTCGGATGCTTACCGCATTTTCTCTGATAAGCTCGACAACTGTATCAAAACGGTCCTTATTCCACCATCCGCCAGAACATAACGAAAAATTCTTATGAAAAACTTAGAAAAAAATTATTCGCATATCAAAGGATGGGGTATAGACGCCGATCCCAAAAACGATCCCACCTACCCCATCAAGCTCCGTACCGATGAAGCGCAGAAAGGCTACCATTGGGAGCGCCCCACGCAGCAGCCAATCACGACGGAAATACTTCATTCCAACGAACGACCCAACGTTACGGCCGTTTTCGGAACGCCGCTTCCGCCCAAAGGACTCAGTGGTAAGATCCGTCGGTATGCTTTCCAGTTCAGCGAAAACAGCTACGGACACTGGCTTCCGCTACTGCTGGCCGACCGCGTCGACGAAATAGAAGGGGTCATCGATGATCTTAGGCAAGGCCATGTACCTAACTTCTTTGCGGAAAGGGGTTGGAAAGCCCAGTTCAAACATAATCCTAAAGCTATAGCTACCAAGGTGGCGGTGGGAGCTTTGCTGGTCACAGCCGTGGTAGCCTACCTCCGCCGGAGTAAGTAAAATAGAAGTTCCGGTAGTAGGAAAGCAGAAGCCAGACCAGACACGTTAAGTGTCTGGTCTGGCTTCTGTCATTTCCAGCTATTGCTATTTTTGAAGAATACCCTATGGAAAAGAGATAAATATAATGGCCTTCCAGGATAGAATTGTAATGATTAAATGGCAACAACGAGAAACGCCCGCAGAGAGAAATAAATAGGTTTATATTCATTGAATGTTTATAGAATATAGATACAATAAAAAACAATAAATTATTAAATTATATTTATATAAATCATAATTATATGTATTTTATTTCCCCGGAATGTAGAATTTTTTTCAGAGGAAATCTCGTAACGATTGTGGAAGAGATAGAACAAACAAAAAAGTGTTATTCCTTATAGGCAATACTTAGAAATGCCTTCCGGAAATTCTGGTATTTGGGAATAAAATTTATGAATAGGTAATTACAGCACGAAGCTGTTATATCCATAATCATTTTTCATTAAATCTTTTCTAATTATGTTTTACCACGATAAGAAGTTGCAGTACAAAGTACGGGTGGACAAGCCCAATCCAGCCTTCGCCCGAATGCTCCAGCAGGCCATTGGCGGCATCGAAGGCGAGATTCGAGTCTGTTTGCAGTATATGTTTCAGGCCTGGGGCTGTCGGGGCCCTGTGAAATACCGCGACATGCTGCTGGAGACTGGAACGGAAGAAATGGCTCACATCGAGATGTTGGCTACGGCCGTGGCCCTCAACCTGGAAGGCGCTTCTAACACCTTGAAGGATCAGGTAGCGGCAAACAACCCATTGGTAGAGGGTATCATGGGAGGCATGGATCCCCGTCATATTCTGTCTTCGGGGCTTGCGGCGATGGCGGTGGACAGCAACGGGGTACCTTTCAACGGTTCGTGGGTGGTAGGTAGCGGTAACCTGGCTGCCGATATGCAGGCCAATGTCATGGCGGAGTCAACGGGCCGGGTACTGGCCACGCGGCTCTGGGAAGCTACGGACGACGCCGGTATGAAAGACATGCTGGCCTTCCTGATTGCCCGCGATACCATGCACCAGAATCAGTGGCTGGCGGTGCTTGAGGAATTAGGAGGCGTAGCAAACAACCATCCGATCCCCAACAGTTTCCCGCAGAGTGAGGAAAACTCGGCATTTAGCTACTCATTCATTTCAACTGACATCAACCGCCCTGATTCACCCAACACCCGCTGGACTCAGGGTACATCGATCGACGGAAAAGGTACTTTTACCTTTGACCACGCGCAGCCTCATGGTCAGGAACCAAAACTCGGCCCACCGATTCCGGAAGGTCACGCGCAGAAAGAGCAAATGGAAAGCGGCGGTTTGGGAGGGCTTGTGGATAAAGTAAAGGATAAACTGTTATAATATTTTCTGACTGGCTTATCCACAAGAGACGGGGCCAATTACCTGATTCAACCATCAGGTAATTGGCCCCGTTTTTTTTAAATAATTGGTAGGCTAAGATTAGCATTCGGACTGAATACTCCACCAAAGTTTTGAAACCAAACCTAAGAAAGCACCGTACATCCGGTGCTTTCTTATGGTTAGAAATTTGTATTATATCCTTAATTTAAATGAAAAATGTTCTTCAGTTTAGAAAGTGCTTTTTACCCCAAGAGCATAGCAATAATATAAATTTATGTCGATGAGGTTGATAGGCTGTTATTCAAGATGGCACATCAGTACCAGCACCGCCCGACCCTGCACACATACGGAACTTCCCTGTGAAAATACCTGTGGGTCTTCCCCGATGAACCCATCGCTTGTGTCGAGAACCTTGTGCCAGCCCCGTCCGCACTTTTCAGCGGGGAGAATGTAGTCCAGCGGCTGGTCATGCGCGTTGAAAATCAAATAAAAACTGTCGTCGGTAATCCTCTCGCCCATCTCATTCTCGCAACGGATACCCTTACCGTTCAGATAAATACCAAGCGATTTGGCCAGGTCGTTCGCCCAATGTTCGTCTGCAATCAAATCCCCTTCGGGTAGGTACCATCTGATGTCCTCTATTTCAGACCCCGTGACCGGAAGCCCCTGAAACCAGCGCCTGCGTCTGAAGGTAGGATGCTCCTTGCAGAACCAAATCAGACGCTTCGTAAAATCAAGAAGCGAACGGTCGGCGCCCTGCCAATCAATCCATGAAATCTCATCATCGTGGCAGTAGGCATTGTTATTGCCTTGCTGGGTCTTGCCGAGCTCATCCCCCGCTACAAGCATGGGTACCCCTTGGGATAGGAACAGGGTGGTCAACAGGTTTCGTTTTTGCCTGCTTCTCAAATCATTGATTCCCTGGTCATTAGTCGTCCCCTCGACGCCGCAATTCCATGAATGGTTATCATTGGCACCATCGCGGTTATCCTCGCCGTTGGCTTCATTATGCTTCTCGTTATAACTCACCAGATCATGAAGGGTAAAACCGTCATGGGCGGTAATTAGATTGATGCTAGCCGTAGGACTCCGGTAGCCACCCTGGTATAAATCCGCGCTACCTGTGAACCGCTGGGCAAATTCTGCAAGTTTGCTTTCAGCGCCCCGCCAATAGTCGCGCACACAATCCCGAAAGCGGTCATTCCATTCGGCCCAGCCGGGAGGGAATTTGCCCACCATATACCCATCCTCGTGGATGTCCCACGGCTCGGCAATGAGCTTTACCTGGGAAATAACCGGATCCTGATGGACAATGTTAAAGAAAGAGCTCAGCGTGTCGGTCTCATGCAGGGTTCTGGCC
Source organism: Salmonirosea aquatica (assembly GCF_009296315.1). Classification (NCBI taxonomy): domain Bacteria; kingdom Pseudomonadati; phylum Bacteroidota; class Cytophagia; order Cytophagales; family Spirosomataceae; genus Salmonirosea; species Salmonirosea aquatica. Next base: position 88,167 of record NZ_WHLY01000004.1, on the reverse strand, counting down.
AGAGACGAGGCCAGGTCAAAGCGGAACCCGTCGACATGCATCTCCGTGACCCAATACCTGAGGCTGTCCATGATCAGTCCGAGCACAAAAGGAAGCCTGGCGTTCAACGTATTGCCTGTTCCTGTATAATCCATGTAGAAACGGCAGTCTTCCGGGCTGAGCCTATAATAGGATGAATTGTCGATGCCCTTGAAAGAAAGGGTAGGGCCCAGATGGTTGCCTTCGGCGGTGTGGTTATAAACCACATCGAGGATCACCTCGATACCAGCCTCGTGCAGGGCCTTGACCATGTTTTTGAATTCGGTCACTTGCTCCCCCAATGTCCCGCTGCTGCTGTACCGAACATCGGGTGCAAAGAAATTAAGTGTATTGTACCCCCAGTAATTTGTCAATCCTTTTTCAAGCAGGTGTCGGTCGGCGACAAAATGGTGCACGGGAAGAAACTCGATGGCGGTAATGCCAAGCTCCTTCAAATAATTGATAGTGACAGGATGAGCCACACCCGCATAGGTACCCCGTATTTCCTCAGGAATGTCGGGATGAAGTCTGGTCAGACCGTTTACGTGTGCTTCATAAATAATGGTTTCATGATAGGGTATCTTGGGTAGTTTATCACCCCCCCAATCAAATTGCTGATCGATGACAACCGATTTTGGTACGTAGGGCGCGCTATCGGAGGTACTGAAGCTCAGATCCTGCTGCTCACTACCGATCTCGTAAGCAAAGAGCGAGTCGTCCCATTCAATGGTGCCCGACAGCGCCTTCGCATAAGGATCGATGAGCAGTTTACTGGGGTTGAATCTATGCCCGTTTTGGGGCTCATAGGGTCCATGGACGCGGTAGCCATATAGCTGGCCGGGGCCCAGGCCCACCACATACACATGCCAGACATGATGGGTGACCTCCTGGATTTCTATTTTTACATTTTCATTCTGTGCTTGCTGGCTTTCAAAGAGGCAAAGTTCGACGCTGTGGGCGTTTTCGGAAAAAAGGGCAAAATTAACCCCATTGCCATCCCAGCTCGCTCCAAGCGGATAGGGTTTTCCGGGTCTGACTTCAAGGGTACTCTGCTTTTCCGGATATTCAATTTGGTTATCTATAAATAGATCCATGATTTGATGATTATGTTATGGTGTGCTACCTTTATTCTGGTTCTTGATTTTAAAAACTCATACCAGCCAATACCCTGGCATAAGCCCTGAAAGATCATGGACTTTATCCATGCACTCTGAGGCTAAACAGATCGCTTGGCAATCAAAACTATTGGCTGAAACATTGAGGTGCTTTTAATATTCCCCCGATCATGTGCGTTACCGTCAAAATAACAAGACTCAGTCCCGGTCATACAAAACCGTCCATTGGGCCAGATGTGTTTCGGTGGCTTTATCGAGTTGTCCGGGCAACAAGCGCCAGGCCCAGTTGTTATCACCGGTTCCGGGGCTGTTCATCTTAGCAGATTCATCCAATCCCAGAGCATCCTGAGCGGGCAGAATGGCCGTCTCGGCTACAGACGAATAGACCAGCCTGGCAGCTACCCGGCTTACGTTCAGCTCGTTTACTTCAGTTCCGGCATAGGTTTCAAATCGGTCGCGCGTTGCTTCGTCAGCATCCTTCCGGTACCAGCCGACCATTGTATTGTTGTCGTGCGTCCCGGTGTAGGCAATAAAATTCGGGGAATATGCGTGCGGTATATGATCGGATTGGGGCATGTTTTCATCGAAGGAAAATTGCAGCACCTTCATACCCGGCAGCCGGAACTGATCGCGCAATGCATACACCGCCGGACTTATTTCGCCCAGGTCTTCCGCAATAAAAGGCAGCTTCCCCAGGGCTTGCTCCACGGCCTGAAAGAATGCAGCGTCCGGACCGGCTTCCCATTTACCGTTTGTAGCCACTTTTTCTCCACCCGGTACGACCCAGTAATCCACGAAAGCACGGAAGTGATCCAGTCGTATGATGTCAAAAAGCTCGACATTTTTTTTCAGGCGGTGTATCCACCATTGATAGCCGTCCTCCTTATGGTTTTTCCAGGCAAAAACCGGCATGCCCCAAAGTTGCCCCGTAGCCGAAAAGGCATCGGGTGGTACCCCCGCAATGCCGGCAATCTTTCCATCCTCATCGAGCATGAAAAGATCCCGGTTTGACCACACATCCGATGAATTGTAGCTGACATAGAAGGGCATGTCGCCCAGGAGTTTGATATCCAGATTGTGGCAGTAGTTTTTCAATGATTTCCACTGCGTATCGAACACAAACTGCACCCATTTGACGAACCTGATAGCATCCGCGTTTTCAGATGAAAATGCACTTAACGCTCCGGCGTCTCTGAGGCGATACTGTTCCTCCCATTCTGTCCACGGTTTTTGGTTGTGCCGGTCACGCAGTACCATATAGAGCGAAAAATCTTCCAGCCATGGTTCGTTTTCTACGCAGAACTTCTCAAAATTCCTGGTAGCCAATTCGTCGTTTTTGCTCTTAAAGTTACTGTACGCTTTTTCCATAAGTTCATTCCTGACTTGCACCGCCTTTTCAAAATCCACCTTCTTACTTTCGGGCAGTTGGTAATCGGCCAGGTCCACGCCGTCGAGAAGTCCTGCCTCTGCCAGTAATTCCAGACTGATCAGCAACGAATTGCCTGCCTGACTGGAAAGGGCGCTATAAGGAGAATGCCCCTGCCCGCTCTCGGTGGGGTTCAATGGCAGCAACTGCCAGACCCGCTGCTTACTCCGGTTCAGGAAGTCAGCAAAGCGGTACGCCTCCGGCCCCAGATCACCAATTCCGAATGGGGAACTGAGCGACGAAATGTGCAGCAAAATACCGGCACGGCGCTTGTTTTCCGGCTTCACGCCTTTGAGGATTGCGGCCGGAAACCGTTGGAAAAGGCCTGCCACTGGTATCTTGTCCTGGTAGCTCTCCTGCGTGCCATTCAGTACAAGCTCCCACGGAGAATCCAGCCGGGGAGGGAGGACGATTTTCGTATCCTGCCAGTCTATGCCGAAAAAATCGGTTTGCTGCGCCCGGCAAACGGAGGCCGTTTGTAAAGGTACCGCCACAATCAGGGCGGTCTGCCGGTGTATCCTGGCAAAAGCAAAAACGTGTTCTTTCAAAGCCCCTTGTACTTTGAGGGGAATGTAGCTTCCTTCTGAAAATAAGCGCGCGTTCTGCCGCCGCAAATGAAACAACTGCCGGGTGAGCCAGAGTTTGATCCCGGCATCGTGGCGATCTTGCCAGAGTTGCTTTAAAAGACCCTGCTGATCATCCGATTTTTCAAATTTGGCCAGCAAGTGTTTTCTCTTTGCAAAATCCACCGGCCGGCGGTTATCTGGGTCCACCAGGCTGAAGTCCCAGAGCTCGCAACCCTGGTAGACATCCGGCGTTCCCGGCAAAGTGAATTTTAGGAGCGTCTGTGCCAATGAATTGATGATACCGAACTCAGCGACATCCTGATAAAAAGGGGCGAAGTCCTGCCAGAAGGAGCTTTTTTTATCGAGTAGCGAACGGGCGAATCGTTTTGCACCGTTCTCGTATTCTTCATTCGGTTCCGCCCAATTTGTATGTACTTTGGCTTCCCGAAGCGCTTTCTGAATATACTCCTCCATGCGTTCGCCAAAACCCTTTTCGTCTTCCGCATCCATAGGAAACGCACCCAGGAGGGTCTGATAAATCAAATATTCATCATTGGTGTCGGGTATATTTTCCGACTTCCTCAGGGGTGCGTTCAGATCCACCCACTTACGGATGTGTTCAAAAAATTCGGTGGACAATTCAGTCAGCACATTGAGCCGGGCGCGCACGTCCTCTCCTCTTTTGGTATCGTGGGTCGAGGTGGCGTTCAAACCTAATGGCCAGTTTTCCTGGCGATTTTTCATTTTTTTATGAAAATCCTTTGGCTTTAATCCGAAGTTTTCGGGAGAATCGCCCACATCATTATGGCCCACAAACCGGTTGTTGGTGTACATGAGCGTATCTTCCCCCCCTTGGCCATCAGCGGCCCGGTGAACTGCATGCACCGCTGATAGAACTGGAGAACCCTGGCGTTATATTCCGGATCGCCATAGCCCGTCCGTTCCAGAAGTACCTTTTCAAACTCTGATATTCCTTCCAACAGCTCCGGCTGTTTTTCCTTTATCACATTCAGTATCTGCGCCAATGCGGCCCCTTCGTTGGGGCTGAACGGCAACGAATTGCCGTAATACCGGTACACGGGGCAATGGATCAGAAAAGAGCCAATCACTTTTCTGAAGGTATCACTACCCAATTTTTCGATCACCTCTTTTTCGACCAGATCCAGCTCCACAAAAAGGTGGAGCAGGTTGTCCAGCTCACCGCCCATGTGATCGTAGAGGATGGACGACTTTTTCGCCATCAATTGGTCTTCAAGCGTTTCGTCCATTCCGGTCAGTTGCCGGTAAAAGTCGGTGAACGTTTTTTTACGTGTGGTGTCGGTCATCAGGTTGTTGACCCAGGCCAGAAACTCATACCCCGTGGTACCCTGTATGGGCCAGTCTTTGGGTAGGTCTTCGGCTCTTTCTAGGATTTTTTCGACCACCACGAAGGTGTCGTTTCCCGCCAGCTCCCTGATTTTCGTCATGTAGTCAGCGGGATCGAAAAGTCCGTCGATGTGGTCGATTCGCAACCCCTGAAACACACCCTCCTGCACGAGGGCTTTAGTCAGGTGGTGATACTTGGCAAAAACCTCCGGATTCTGGATGTTAAGGCAGATCAACCCGTTGATGGTGAAAAAACGCCGGAAATTGATCTGAGATTCCGTTTTTTGCCAATTACACAACACATACGATTGGCGGTCGATCACTTTTCTCAGAGAGTCTTTATCGGCGTTCAGCTTGTTCAGACAGGCCTCGATCATTGTCCCTTCCGCTTCTCCTTTCCGAAGAGAAGCAAGCTGCGCCAGCAGCTCGTCCCAACGGGAAGAAAAAACGGCCGAATCTTCGATTTCGTTGATTTGCCTGATTTGCGAAACAATTTGCTGCAGTGCCTGGGTACCCTGGCATATGTCCGAATCCAGAACCAGCAGGTACGATTCCGGACTGAGCGGGTAGGTGGCATCTTCGTATTTCAATACAAACCGCCTGCCGTCGTATTCCACCCCGATCGCTTCCTGTTCGAGGATTTCATTCAGGTCCGAACCCAGGAAAGGCACCATCAGTTTGCCCTGGAACAGCCGGCTGTTCCAGGCAATGTCAAAGTAAGAGGAGTAGAGCGACTGCTTGCCTTTTTCCAGCAGGTCCGTTAGCCAGGGGTTTTCGGAATGAAACGCCATGTGGTTGGGGACAATGTCCTGCAGCCAGCCCATGCCAAGCTCCTTCATAGTATTACTGATTGATTTCAGTTCTTCCAGCGTGCCGATCTCCGGGTCGATCTGGTTCGGGTCGACGCCGTCGTACCCATGCGTGCTGCCTTCCGTTGATTTGAAAACAGGGGAGGCATAGATGGTCCCAACGCCCAGGTCATGCAGGTAGGGGATCAGACCAAGCAGGTCTTTGAACGTGAAGTCCTTGTGGAACTGAAGCCGGTAGGTGGCGATCGGATTATTCATTTTGGTTAATATAAAGTGTAAATGATTCAGGCGGCAGAGTCAGGAGAGACCTACCTGATACCGATTCCGGCATGAGGATTTGCCCACCCCACTGCGGGTCCGAAGAACCCAGCAGCTTGTGCCACGTTCCCGGTGTGTCAGGTAGTTCGGCTTCATGGCTTCCTTTCGAGAAATTCATGAAACACACCACCTGCTGTTCGTTATGGGAGCGAATGAGCGTTAGAGTCTGCCTTGACGGGTCATGCGCTACGCGCAGATTCCACCTGTTCAGTTTATTTAGCGCCGGGTATTTTTTCCGGATTGCAATCAGATTTTTATAATAGCCCAGCATGGTGCGGTGCGGTTCTGTGTCCGGCAAGTCCCACTGCAGCTTGCTGTTATTGAACGTTTCTCCGGCCATCGGATCCGGTGCCTCACCCTCCAGGTGAAAGGCGCTGAATTCCTTTTTCCGGCCCTTACGCACTGCCTCAGCCAGTTCGGGATCGGTATGGCTCACAAAATACAGGAAGGGGTTAGGCTCGGCGTACTCTTCACCCATGAATAGCAAGGGCAGGTACGGGCTCACCAAAACCGCCCCGGCCATGAGCTTCTGCATGGAGGGACTGACGAGCTGGCTCGACCTTTCTCCCAGCATCCGGTTGCCCACGTGATCGTGATTCTGCGAAAAAACCACGAACTGGCGACCCGCATTTCCTGAGGCTTTGATCCCGAATTTTTTCTTACGATGTTCCGAGAACGCACCGTCATATACGTAAGCGTCTTCGTAAGACTTTGCCAGCGAAGCCACTCCGTCGAAATCGGAATAATAGCCGGTCCCGGGCTGCCCTGAACTCACCCGCAGAGCATGGTGAAATTCGTCGATCCATTGCGCGTCCATCCCGTAGCCACCCTGATCGACCGGATTGATAAAGCGATTATCGTTCAGGTCGAGTTCGACGATCAGGTAGTGTAGCCGACCCGTCTCCCACATCAGTTGTTCCACCTCCAGTTTTATTTCTTTCAGAATATGCACCGGACTGAAATCCTTGATGGCATGGACGGCATCCAGCCTTAGGGCGTCGATATGAAAGTCCCGAAACCACATGAGGGCGTTTTCTTTGAAAAACTTCCGGACCCCGTCGCACCAGGCATCATCAAAATTGATTGCATTGCCCCAGGGCGTGTGGTATTTATCGGTGAAATAGTGCCCAAAGTGATCCAGGTTGTTTCCCTCCGGACCGATATGGTTGAAAACCACATCCAGTATAACCGCCAGTCCTTTCTCATGGCACTTGTCGACCAGATGTTGCAGGGCTTCCGCGCCGCCATACGAGTTCTGCACGCAGAACGGCAGCACGCCATCGTAACCCCAGTTTCGATCCCCGGAAAACTGAGCGACCGGCATGATTTCAATGGCAGTAATTCCCAGATCGACGAGGTAATCCAGTTTGGCTTCCATTGCTGCGAAGGTACCCTCGCTGGTGTAGGTACCAGTGTGTACCTCGTAGATGAGGTAAGACTCCAGATCGATGTTTTGCCAATCGCCATCAGTCCAGGCGAATGACTTCAAGTCGACCGCCCGGGACAAGCCATGAACGCCGCCGGGCTGTGATAACGAAGCCGGATCGGGGAATTCTTTGCCATCATCGAGCACAAATAAATACTCGTCCCCGGGCTTGACTTCTTCCGTTTCTAATGACCAATAGCCGTATTCTTTCTTTTCCAAAGTGATGGTACGCTGTTTGGCTTCTATCAATACGCTAGCCGAAGAGGACTTAGGGGCCCACAAAACGATGGATGCAGTACCCTCATCACTAAAATTCACTCCCAGCGTTCGCGCTTTGGTATGGGTTTCGGACAACATGTGCCTATTGCTGATTAGTCTAATTCCGTGTGTTTGACAACATCCTCAACCTGGAATAAAATTCATGCCAGTTAGAACCTTTTTAGCATTTATACAGATGACTGAACTACTAGATAATGGGCAGGTGGTGAAAAGACCCAGGTGCGGTACCATGGATCAGACGTTGCCAGCTGTGAGCAACCCGTGCCTGGTTTTTTACAGGGTACCCTGTATCAGGAAGGGGAGGGCCTTCCTCTCGCCGATGCGTATGCTGCTCCCTGCCCGCACTCTTTCCTGGCTCAACTCTCATTCCCCGGCGCCCCGTACAGATGGATTAGGGCTCAGGAAAAGAACGCCAGGGAGCTAGGGGCGAACGCCCATCTAACTGATGGGAAGAATGATCGAAACGGAGGAGCCTATGCCTAGTCTCAGAAAAGGTGGTTATCTGACCGCCGTGATTGCGGATTATTTATCGGCAGATGCTCAGGCCCATCCCAGTAGTCCCTTCCTGAACCGCTTCCGAAGAGAGTTGGGAGAACATGTCGAAGATCCTTTCGAGTTGGGAACCTTTGATTCCCATACCGTTGTCGGTGACCCTTATCTCGACGTACCGATTTTCGTAGGGGTACGTCTTGCTCTGCTTGGATATATATAGTCCCGGCAGGAGAGGGATATCTCTAGCGGCACGTCGTTTTTTGAAAACCTGATGGCGATGTCGAACAAATGGAGGAAGAGTTGCTCTAGCTACATGGGTACGCCCGGCACAGTCGGCAGAATGCCAATCCGGGCAACCGGCGCAAAGCCCATGTTGGTGGTCTGGCATGTGATGCCCAGCAAGTTGGGAATAATGGGGATCAGCCTGATCCGCTTGATGTCCCTTGCCAGCCCTTTCTCAGGGTCATTCATCGTCCAGAAGCATTTTTTCGATATACTTTCTTCACTATTTGAAAGGCGCAATGCACCCATTCCTAAGGATACAAGTAGGGTATTAAGCCAAACAGTTGCCTTCTTTCATTCCGCTCGTTTTTTGAGATTCGTAAACGGCCAGGGTAGCTGCTGCCATAGTGCCTGATACAAGTATCAAACTGCCATCTCATAAAATCGGGGGCTACTTTCATTGACCGGGGAGAGTGAGGGAGCGTATAACAAACCGCGCTTGTCTACCTGATGAACAATACAACATCACTTGTTTCAATGTTTTGTACTAGACCTATCATTCAGTTGAGAAAATTGGCCCCTTGGTAGAAAATCCGCGATTGCCAGCCCAAGCCTCCCAGGCGGTACCATTGAATTGCTTTCAGTTGATTTCAAGACAACTTTTCACATGTAGCCGCTTCGCTCAGTATATTGATACGCTTCCTTGTGCCTGGAAAATGGAAAGAGTTTATCGACTTGAATCCCTAGCCCATTTCTCACGGCACCCGGCAGCCGTTGGTGGATTCAATACGTTATGAAATATTGAAGTATAAGTCCTGAACTGCTTACAATAAGTGTAAGGGTAGCCTCTCTACACGTAGGCGATTAAGCAGGGATGAGCTCTCCAGGCGCACTCATTTTGGGAAACTCTGTCGGTACAATGTAGGTGTGTGCTTGTAGTGACGTTTGAAATGCTTGTTGAGGTGGCACACGTCAGTGAATCCAAATTCGTCCGCAATCTGGGAAACCGTCAGTGAGCTGTTACGAAGTTTTATGGCCACCAGTTTGAGTTTGTGTCTCATGATAAACTGCCGAATAGAATCACCGGCATGTTGTCGGAAAAGCGCATTCAAATGACCAGGGGAATAGTTGAATTCATCAGCCAGGGTATCCATTCGCAATCGGTGTGGCTCGCCAATGTTCTGATTGATGTACGCGATTACCCGCTGTATTACATCCGATGAATAGGTGGATTGGGCTATTGCAACTGCCCCGCGCTGGGTGAGTAAGCGATCGACCAGACTGAGCAGTGTTTTTACTAAACCTTCGATAATAGGATTACTGATTAAGGGACGAAGACTTTTTGTTTCTGATAGGAGAATGGCGGCTAGGCCCTGTAAATTACCCTGATCTACTGAATTGGGAGCAATCGGCCCCGGACAGGGTGAAATGGACAGATTGAGATAATTCCACGCATGGTCGCCCGTTGTCCTCAGTTTACTGACTAGCGCTGTAGAGAAAGAGAGCCAACAGAATTTTGTACGCTGCGTTATCCGAAAATTGTATTGGTCCTGAACACTAAGGTAGAAAACATCACCTGGAAAGTAGGCAAACTGATTTCCGTTAATAGTATGGTATCCTTCCCCCGACAAAACGAGAATGAGGGTATAACAGTCAGGCGGACGATCAGGGGTAGTCCATTGGTCGAGTTCAAAAGTTCTTATCGACAGAGGTTCTTGCAGATGGAAGCGTTGCATGAGGTACACTAATTAAAGGATCAGTCACTACTTCCGTATCATTGACTAATTCAGTACCACAACTAGTATACTATTATGTTTTTACAGTAAACATATAAAAATCAGGAACTTATATAAATAAATGAAAGTTTTTTTTCTCCAAAATGATGGACTCTCCAATATATTGGAGTAGGTAGCAGCAGTTACCTTGGAGTCGTATCTTTATGATCGGTAAACATTACTGAACCGATATGCTGCCAGTTACCGAACTAAGTACCCTACCTTCCCTGCTCATTGTGGAGGATGAATTCCTGATTGCCAATGATCTGCGGCGCATCTTGATGAAGGGGGGCTACCAGATTAAGGGAGTAGCCGGGTCCGTTCCCGAGGCGAAGGAATGGGTAAACAGCCAACGGCCCGACATCATACTACTGGACATTTTCCTCAACGGGCAGGAAACGGGAATCGATTTAGCCCATTGGCTCAACAAGCAGGCCATCCCGTTTGTATTTCTGTCCGCTAATCTGACAGACAACCTGCTCGCAGCAGCTAAGGTGACCCAGCCATTTGGCTTTCTGACCAAACCATTCCGGGAGAAAGATGTGCTCTCGACTCTGGAAATTGCCCGTTATCGCCACGCCCACAGTGAAGAAGCCAAACTGCGGCAACAGCAAAGCATGCAGATTGCCGTCAACAATGCCATTATAAACATACAAGAGCGTGAACTTTTTTGCGAGGCTATCGCGGAACAGATCAATCGATTTGTGCCATTTTCTTTTATTATTTTCCAGATTGATCTTCCTGAAGAATCGTCGTTCTATTGGCTCATGTTGGAAAGAGCCCGCGACAATACTTTTAAGCGAATAAATAAAGCGACATTATTGGCACAGGATGGTGAAGAATCGTCAATTGAGAAACATGATCACAAGATACCGGACCGTATGGGAGAACAAACCGGCCTGTTTACTGACGACTCATTTGACCAGCTTTGTAAGAAGTACGCTATGGCGCGGGCTTATCGGGATAAGTTTAATGTTCGCTCAATGGCTCTGTTCCCTATCGCGTTGAAGCGCAACTCACTCATTATCATTACGCTGGCAACTACATCGCCTACTACTAGCTTTACGGATACGGACTACCAGACGGTGAGTATGATCTGCCCCCAGATTGCACTAGCTTTGGATAATCTTCTGGCTTATGAGGAGCTCGAGAGACGTCGGCAGATCAAGGCTATCGAACTGGCGATTGCTAATGCCTATCGGACTGAGGAAAGTGTAAATACTATGCTGGTGCGGGTGGCTCACTCGATTAATGAATTGTTACCTCTCGATTTATTGGCACTCTACCAAATCGATCAAGAACAACCATCTGAAAATGATAGGATAAAGACAATACAGAAAAACAAGGGACGATTTGAACCACTGGAATTTCAGTCTTTATTCTTATACACTACAATCAGCCAATCAGCCCGGCAGGATGCTCTGGCGGCACTACGTATCTGTCTGGCCAAACCTACTTTACATGTAGGGTTTCAATTTACCAACCAGGCCATCGATAATGTAATTGGTGAGTTATATCGAAAAGAAATGGGGATACAGTCGATCATGTACGCTCCTATTTTCATCAGCGACCGACCAGCCGCCTCGCTTATCCTGGCCAGCAAATCACCGTACGCCTTTACATACAAAGACCTGCACACATTGCAAGATATCAATGTCCAGATGGCGCTGGTGCTGGATAATGTACTGGCATTTGATCGGATTAAGCGGCTAAGTGAGCGGCTGGAGCAGGAAAAAACCTATCTGACCGATGAGATCAAGACTAACCACAATTTCGGGGAAATCATTGGCCACAGCCCAGCCATTCAGCGTGTATTTACCCATATCGAACAGGTAGCAGCTACAGATGCCACCGTGTTGATTATGGGCGAGACCGGAACGGGCAAGGAATTGGTAGCCCGTGCCGTGCACAATCGCTCACCCCGCAAGAGGCATGCCATTATCAAGATCAACTGCGCGGCCTTACCCGCTCAGCTAATTGAATCGGAATTGTTTGGCCACGAAAGAGGTAGCTTTACGGGCGCAACTGAAAAACGGATCGGTAAATTTGAGCTGGCGAATGGAGGAACCTTGTTTCTGGATGAGATTGGCGAATTACCCCTTGAATTACAGGCGAAGATCCTACGGGCTATTCAGGAAAAGGAAATTGAGCGCATCGGTGGCAAAAGTACTATACATATCGATGTCAGGATTATTGCAGCTACTAATCGGAATTTGCAACAGGAGGTAGCCGGGGGGCGATTCAGGTCAGATCTGTACTACCGGCTCAATGTGTTTCCAATTCTTGTACCGCCCCTGCGCGAACGGACCGAAGATATTCAGATGCTGGCTCTGCATTTTCTGAAAGGCATTAGTAAAAAGCTAGGAAAACCTCTGACTGGTATTGCCACCGATTCCATGAATCAACTACTTACGTATGACTGGCCAGGAAACATCCGGGAACTGGAGCATGTACTTGAGAGAGCCGCTATTTTGTCACGATCAACTACGTTGGAGCTGGCCGAGCCACTCCGTTCGGTCTTACTGGCTAATGGTCCACTGGATACAGGGCAACGCATCGAACACATACAGCCTATCGACGATACCATGCGATCCGCGATCCTCGCTGCTCTGACTCAATCGGGCGGGCGCATCCGGGGGAGGGGAGGAGCAGCCGAATTACTGAATCTCAAACCAACAACTCTGGAAGCCCGGATCAAAAAATTAGGGATCAGCATGCCACCAAGATACACAAATGTCTGAGAATTAAGGCCTTACTACTCTGCCTTTCCGAATGTTGATACTATCAAAGCAGAATGCCTCCCTTAAGGCTATTCTATTTTTTGGTTGGGGCTAAAATTCAACCGTATACCTACCCCCGATTCTCGTTCAATGTGTAATTTTCCCCCGATCTGGCGGCTTAGCCCCTGGATCATCGTCAGCCCCAGGGTACTCGTTTCGTTTGGGTCGAACCCGGCTGGCAGGCCTACTCCGTTATCCTGGATAAGAAGCTGGCAAATATGTTCACCTTCTGACCTGAGGGTGATATAGATGACTCCAGGATTTTCCGCACTATACATCGGTTGGGGAAAAGCATATTTTAGCGAATTGGTTATAGCCTCGTTGATAATCAAACCAAGGGGTATCGCCAGGTTGACGTCGATCTGGAGAGGTACCACATTCAGAACCGTCTGAATGGATAGCTGGCAGTTAAATGATTCCAGCAGGTAGTTTACTACTTCGTTGATATATTCGGCCATATCGACCGTGGAAAGGTGATCGGACTGATACAGCTTCTGGTGAATAAGAGCCATCGCCTGGACTCGATTCTGGCTTTCCCGAATAGCGGCCAGCGCGGTAGTATCGTGGAGGTAGTCAGCCTGAGCATTCAACAGACTGGTAATGATCTGCAAATTGTTTTTTACCCGATGATGAATCTCTTTGAGCATCCATTCCTTCTCCGTCAGCATCTCCTGGAGCGATTGGTTTTTTTGGTTGATTTCGAGTTGTTTGGTTTCCAGCAATTGGTTGCTGCGTTGTTTGAGCCGATAGCGGTTGTAGCTTACTCCCAAAAGTCCCACCAGCAAAACCGCACCGATCAGCATCGCATTTCGCGTTGTTTCGGCCCGCTCAAGCGCCGATTGCTGGAGTTCACTTTGCTGGGTCAAAAGTGCGATGTTTTGCTCCTTCGCTCGGGTATCGTACTGAAACTGCAACTGAGTCAACTGTTTGCTTCTGGATTCGTTGAAGAGGGAATCGTTAAAGGTCTTATATAGGTCAAAATGACTAATGGCTGATAAGTAGTTTCCTTGGGCTGAATCTACCTTAAACAGCATAAAATGAATATCTCTCAACGTAGATAAGGCATTTTTCTCGGGGAGAATAGTCAGCGCTTTCGTTAAATAATAACCTGCTTCCTTGTATCGCTTTTGCTTGACATAAAACGTACCCAATTCCTGCCTGATTCGCAGTGACCCTTCAAAATCGAGCTTATTTTGCTCGTACCAGTACAGCGCTTCCTGATAGTAGCGTTCGGCCAGTCCGTACTTTTTCTGGGCATTGTAGCAGTACGCCAGATTCTGCGCTACACAACCTTTCTGAATAATCGTATTCGTCGGAATTTCTTTGACCAGATTTTGAAAAAAACGGAGCGCTTCCTCTGGTTTTTGTTGTGTTATGAGTTCCTTGGCAATGATACCCGCTGTATGGTACAAGGCAAAATTGGGTAGTCGCTCCTGACGCCAGGCTGCAAACGACTTCTCGTACCATTCGATCGCTTTCGGGTGATTACCAGCTATGTCATAGATCTGAGCGAGATCGCCATAAAAAGCCGCTGCCGAAACGGTGTCGGCCGTTCTTTTCATACTTTCTATACAAAGTAATCCATACCTTAAACCCTCATTCAAATTCCCTTTTTGTCGGCCAATCATGGATAGCAGATTGTAGGTGTAATGAAGTTTTGGGTAGTTTATCGCTTTGTAGCGACTGAGAACGTCTAGTAGTTCCGACTCGGCAAGTACCAGCTTACCCTCGTACAGATGCGTAACGGCAACTTCTTTTAGCGCATTGATTTCGTCTATCGGCCTGTGCAACGTCCGGTAAATTGCGGCTACCTGGCGAAAATTTGTGAGGACTCGGGCAGAGTCAGGAGCATAATTGCGTAGCCAGATGCCGAAACGGTAGCGTGCAATGGCTTCGCCCTCCTGATCACCTGAACGCTGGCAATCGGCAATCAAAGCCGCAAAACGAGATTGTCCGGTGGCTGTTTTGCCACCTTCCAGATCGGCGACAATCAGCAGGGTCTGAGTCTCATGCTGGCGAGTGACTAATTGCAGCGAGTCGCTCAGTTTTTTAGCCTGAACGAGGTACATCCGGCTACTGTCCAGGTCAACCTTGGATTCTCCGGGTTTATAAATGTGAAATTTACCTAATTCGAGTAAAATGGAAAGTCTTTTATCATCGGGTCGGCTGGTTTCTAACTCAGCGAGCAGACTATTTACCTGTTGCCGATTTATATTCTGTGCGCATACTTCCGGGGAGTGCATTCCCAAAGCGAACAACATGACCAGTAGCCGAAAGCCGTAAAAGGTCCGCCGTTTGTCTAACCGTCGACAAAGAAATTCACATGTACCTGACAGCATAGGCTATTTTTTAAAGGAAGCTTGAGTCCTTGGAAATTAGAAATCCAAACTACCCCTCAAATATACTTTAATAAGTACCTCGAGTGGGGTATCTGGATGGACTTCAAGTACTCACGATTTGTATAGCCAGCGGGCCACGAGCCGAACGTAGCGTGGCATAATGACAAACGTCATCAGGCCAACGATAATCAGGCTGGTGATGAATGCTTTAATCAACGGAATGGTCAGGAAGGGAAAGTACTTTATCAGCGGTGCGAGAAAGGGCGGAATCAGAAACGCCAATGGGAAAATAGCCGACAACGTAATCAAAAATTGCTTGTAACGAGGGGCGGCTGGCGGGTCCTGGGGCGGAGTAAACCAGAATTCCAGGCCCGTCTTGATATCAACCTTTTCGTCGTCATTCAAGATGGGGCGTACTTTGTCGATCAATCGCTTCCGCGTGTCGGATTCCAGCCATTGACGCAGATTGGCCTCTGAATCAAAATGCAACACAATCGTGTACTCATCGCTCATCCCATGCGGGCGAATAATGTTTACTCCCCGGTGGCCCGAGGCCGCCTGGGCTAACGGTACAATTTCCCGCAACCAGTTTTCATACGCTTGAACTTGCTGTTTATAAGGACGTTGGATAATAATGGTGGTAACGGCACTTTCGGCGTTAATTGAAATGCTGGAATCCATACTAGCTTATTTATGGGTATTCGTAGCTACTCAGGTCGCAATCCAATTCGGCCCGGTTCCAGTGGGCAGTCGACACGGCGGCATCGTAGGTAGTTTGCAGAAATGTCAGCAGTGCCTGCTCCGGCTCAGCCGACTGGCGCACTACCTCATAGGGCAGAATAAATTCTCCCATTTCGGGGTGAAAGTAAGCACCGGCCGGCTCGACCGGCTGCTGCCCAAAATCCGGTGGGGTAGGATAGCAGTAGGAATAAAACGCTGCCTCCGGAAATTGGGCGTTGCCGGGCCAGAAACCTGCCGAACTTACCTCGTGCGAGTAGGCTTCCTGCATGACCCGAGCCGACAGGTTGGGGGCTCCACCCGGATGGAGCGGTGCCCGGCGCCCCGAAAAGCGGGTAACCGCCAGATCAAAACTACCCCAGAAAAAGTGCACTGGACTGCATTTGCCGGTATAGCCCGCCCGAAACCGCACAAATACGGAGTACATACTCACAATGGCCTGCCAGAAGCGTTCGACCATTTCGGCATCGTAGGATTGGTGTACCTGGTCCTCGGCAAAGGGAATAGCAATGGGTAGTTCATTGGGCGCACCATGAATCGTGATATCAATTCCCAACTGCCGGAATGTGTCAAGTACTTCTGTGTAAAAATTGGCAACGGACCGAGGGTACAGGCCGATGTTGACCCGTTCGCCAGTACTGGTTTTGATCGCCAATTGGTGAGCCAGAAAGTCGAAATCAATTTGGAATAAACCCAGGTCATAGGGAATGCTGCCGGTCGTAAGCCCAGTTGGCGTTACATAAAGCGATACGTGCCAGGAATGATTGATCCAGGGAGTTTGCCGGAGCCGGATTTTGCCGACGATCTGTGTCCAGAGATGCAGGGTTTCAAGCGTTTGCCTCCACTCGGCGTAGGGCAGCGCGGGCCAGCGTTCCGTTGTAATCTCTTTTGTTGCCATAGGGTACTTGGTCAGAATGCTCAGCTAATTTAGTGATTGATGGGTACTTCCATCAGCAGAAAACGGGCGTCGGTCGTGCAGTCGATTGTCAGCTCACTGGTATCCCAGATACCCAGCCCATCACGCCGGTTGAGGGTTTGATCGCCCACGCACAAAGTACCCTCGATGGCAAACAGAAACAGGGCCATGTTGAGGGGCCGAAACGAATGTGTGACCGATTGGTCCGCGTCGAAGTATCCTAGCATCAAGCGGGCGTTCTGGTTGATCCAGCAGTGTGCCTGACCTTCTTCGTAACTGACAACGGTAGTCAGCTGATTTTTGCGCTTTTCGGCCGGAAAAGATCGCCGCTGGTAACGGGGAGAAATGTTTTGTTGCTTAGGCTCGATCCAGATTTGTAGGAAATTGACATCTTCATCGCCGACGTTGTACTCCTCGTGACGCAGGCCGCTACCGGCACTCATGATCTGAACCCAGTCTGCCTCTACAACTTCGCTATACCCCAAACTGTCTTTGTGGTTCATCTTTCCCTGCAACAGAATCGAGATGATTTCCATATTTACGTGTGAGTGGATACCAAAGCCACCCTCGGGTTTGACGTAGTCGTCGTTGAAGGTTCGTAGTAGCCCGAAACCCGCCCGCTCAGGGTCATAGTAGGACGAGAAACTAAACGTAAAGTTGCTAATTAGCCAGCCGATGTTTTTCTGGCCCCGCTGTTCAGCGGCAAAGATTTTTGTTTTCATAGTACTGTTGTTTTCAACTACATGTGCAAATTAGGAAATTTGAATGACCAGGCGCTGACCAGGCGCTATTTCCTCTTCCCAGGCCGCTGCCACGTCAGATAGAGGCCTGACTTCCGTTTCAAATTCCAGCTTCCCTGATGCCGCCAGCTTGAACAAATTGGGGAGAATTTCGGTGTTCATCTGCCGGAATGCCTCCGGCGACAGACTCCCCAGGCCCGACCCCAACAACTCGATTGCCGAACTACGCAGGCTGCCTGATGAAAGGCTGATGCTCTCGCCCGCCATGCTGCCTACGGTAACGATCCTGACCGGGTGGGAAAAATGACTGACGCTCGAACCCGTCAGCGTCTTTAACAGTACTTCCATCGGCCGCCCCCACAGATAATCGATCACCACATCAATGGGTGTGGCCGTATGCAAGGCTTTAAGCTGATGGCTAATCTGCTCGTCGTCCTGCCGCAGCGAAATAACCTCGTCGGCCCCCAGTGTTTTCAATTTTTCCAATGATTCCGTGTTCCTACCCGTAGCTATGATCCGACTTGCCCCGTAGAAGCGGGCCAGTTGCACGGCCAGACGCCCCGTAACCCCGGTAGCGCCATTGACGAGTACCACCATCCCGGCTTTGAGCCCGGCCCGGTGCAGCAGGGCTAGTGCCGCGCCCATAACGGCATTAGGCAGCGCGGCAGCCGTAGCATCGGAAAGCTCTTCGGGAATTGGTAGCGCACTGGCGGGCCAAATTAGGGCCTTTTCTGCGATCATCCCGGACAGGCCGGTGGTGTATACACGCCGACCGTCTTCCAGCAGGCCCACCCCATCTATCCCCACAACAACGGGTAGTTCCCGGTGACTGGCGTAATGCCTGCCACTGGCCCTGGCTTTGTCGAGGTTTTTTATTGCCGCCGCTTTCATGTGGATCAGCAGCTGACCTTTCTCGGGGATCGGGTCGGGAAAATCCTCGTAGCGGGGTACCTCTCCCAGTTGATGTAGTACGGCGGCTTTCATGGAAAGCGGGATTTTGTTTTGTAATGATAATCAACAGGAACTTTACTTCAAATGCGCGCGCAGCATCCAGGCAATTTTTTCGTGGGTTTCCATCAGGCCCGTCACGTAGTCGCTCGTACCGGCGTCGTGGTGAGCTTCCTGAAATTCACCGATGGTACCCCGGATAAACTCGATAATACTTTCGTGGTCGCTCAGTAGTTTGGCGGTCAGGCTCCGGCTATCGTTTCCGCCCCCATCCTGTTCAGTCAGGTGGGTGAGTTGCAGGAAATTTTTCAGAGTGGCCGGAGCGTAATGATCCAATTGTCGGATTCGTTCGGCTACGCCGTCGACGATCTCGGCCGACTGCTTGTACAGCTCTTCAAAATAGAGATGAACGGAATGGAAATCCATGCCTTCCAGATTCCAATGGGCGTTGAGCGTTTTGGTGTAAAGCACAAATTCATCGGCCAGTAGCTTTGCCAGATCATGCGCCACAATTTCGCGGTTTTCGGCGGATATGCCCAGGGTAGTTTTCATGAGGATAGAGAGAAAAGTTAGTTGTATTATGCTTTAAAAATGAGGGTATTGGCTAGGTCAATTTCATCCTGACTGATGGTATGCCCCCGATTTGGATATATTTTTTCCGTAACGGATGCCCCCAGGCTTTTCAGCAAAGCCGTCGAAGCCTGTACCCGTTCGACGGGCACGTGGAAGTCGGGGTCGCTGGTACCAATGAAAACAGGCGTACCCGCAAAATCCCCATGGTACTTTCCCGGATCGAGTTGATTGCCGATTAAGCCACCCGTGAAAGCCACAATCCCTCCGTAGCGATCCGCGTTCTGGGCCGCAAACTCCAGCGTCAGGCAGGCTCCCTGTGAGAAGCCCAGCAGATAGATACTTTTTCGGCTGATACCTTGCGCTTCCAGTTTTTGCAGCAGGCCGCCAAGCATCGCCAGGGCAGAGGATAAGGCCGGTTGGTTCTGGGCCTGTGGTGCCAGAAACGAGTATGGGTACCAACTGTGGCCAGTGGCTTGTGGCGCCAGCAGCGCAAAGTCATCCACATCGAGCTGCTGCGCCAGCGACAGAATATCCTGAGCATTGCCACCCCGCCCATGAAGCATCAGTAATACTTTTGTTGCCGTTGTGAGCGGTTGCCCTCCCGTGACGATACGTTCTGGATGCATGGTTGAAAGTGAGTTCTAGAAGTTAAATAACGGTGGCCTTTTTCAATTAGCTGATTCTGTCCATACATCGGCATACTGCTCAGGATGATGCCGAAACTGGGCATGAACGTACGCGCACAGGGGTACCACCTGAAGGTGTTGCGCGCGGGCGTAATCGACCACAGCTTTCAGTAACTGACTCGCGTTCCCCTTGCCCTCTTCCTCCGGTACGACCTCCGTGTGGTAGACGGTCAGTTTACCGTCATTGACACGGACAACCATTTCACCCAGTTCTGTCTTATCCTCGTACAGTTTGAACGCTCCTTTGCCATTCTGGTCCAGCTTTGTTTCAACGTTGGTCATATTCAAAGCAGTTATATGGTTTTCAGTACCGGGAGCGCCTTTTCTATGCGGCTTCGCGAGGCTTCATACTGTTTAGGTAGTTTGAGATGGCTCCCAAGTTCGGCCAGCGGCTCATCCACCGTAAATCCCGGGTTGTCGGTTGCAATCTCAAAGAGTACGCCCCCGGGTTCACGAAAATACAGTGAAAAAAAATAGTCGCGGTCGATCTTGGGAGTAATCTGTAATCCGCCGGACAGGATCTTTTCCCGGAATTCCATCTGAACGCTCTCGTTGGCTACCCGGAAAGCAACATGGTGATTTGTGCCACCGGCATTGCGCCCCGCCTGCCCGTCCGGTACTTCCAGCAGGTCGACAATCGCAGCCTCGGCCACGCTATCCGTCTGAAACCGGTAGCGATTCCCTTCCTGCCCCAGCAGCCGGTAGCCAAAAATGTCGGTGAGTACCTTCGCCGTAGCGTCTATTTTCTGTAATGTCAGGGTGACGCTGTGAAACCCCCGGGTAGCCATGTCCTGCTTCTCCTCTCCGGTTTCCCAGGCGGGACGGCCGTCGGCTTGCCTGGGTACCATCAGGGCAAATTCCAGACCGTCAGGATCCTTGAAGGGTAGGTAGTTTTCTCCGAATCGGTCCGCCTGTTCGCCCATTGTTACACCCGCTTCCCGGAATCGCTCCACCCAGTTTCCCAGACTATCCGCCGGAACCGAATATCCGATCTCGGTAGCCATACCGGTACCGTTGTGTCCCTGGCCAATGCCTTCCCAGGGAAAAAAGGTCAGGATTGTACCGGGGGTACCTTCTTCGTTCCCATAATAAAAATGGTAGGTAGTTGGATCATCGAAATTGACCGTCTTTTTAACCATGCGCAGCCCCAGCACTTGGGTATAGAAATCAACGTTACGCTGCGCGTTGTTGGCAATGGCCGTGATGTGGTGGAGGCCTAAAATTGATTGGTTCATAGGGAATATGATTTCGGGCGTATAGGTACCGCAAGCGCAGGTATGCACACAACCCCTCTGCCTTTGGAACGAGAGGTGAAGTGATTACGATTGGACAAAAGTCAGTAGGTCAGCATTGATCGTAGCAGCCTCGGTGGTAGGCATGCCATGCGGAAAGCCGGGGTACGTGATCAATTTCCCGTTTTTGAGAAGCTTGATCGCCTTATGGGCTGTAATCCCGATGGGAACGATCTGGTCGTCTTCTCCGTGCATGATCAGAACCGGCACGTCAATGTTTTTCAGGTCTTCCGTAAGATCTGTTTCCGAAAAGGCCTTGATACCGTGATAGTGGGCATTTATTCCCCCCATCATGCCCTGCCGCCACCAGTTATCCTGTACGCCCTGCATAGCGGTAGCCCCTGGACGGTTGAAGCCATAGAAAGCCGTGGTGAATTCGTTGAAATACTGCGGACGCCGGGTAGCGGTTCCTTCCCGAATCTCATCAAATACCGACATGGGCACACCGTCGGGGTTTGACTCGTTAGCGACCATGAGTGGGGTAATCGCACTGATCAGGACTGCTTTGGCCACCCGTCCATTGCCGTACTTAGCTACGTAACGTGTCACTTCCCCCCCTCCGGTAGAATGACCGATGTGAATCGCATCTTTCAAGTCCAGGAACTCGGCCAGTTGAGCGGCGTCTGATGCGTAGGTGTCGATATCGTGACCATCCGTCGTTTGGGTGGAGCGACCGTGACCCCGGCGATCGTGGGCCACTACCCGGTAACCCTGCAGCAGGAAAAATATCATCTGGGCATCCCAGTCGTCGCTGGACAACGGCCATCCGTGATGAAACACTAGGGGTTGTCCTGTTCCCCAATCCTTATAGTAAAGTTGGGTACCGTCTTTAATGGTTAGCGTCGGCATAATGTAGAGGTTTGTTGGTTTGTAATTTCGAAGGGCTCAATGCCCTTCGACTATCATTACAAAGTTGGTGAGAGCAGGGCTGCCGACCGCGGTATGAATCGAAGGAGATACGGTACGTTTAACGGTTTTTTACCGGCTTAGATCAATAATCCGTACGGAAAGACTAGAATACCGGGTTGCCTGTGCGGCAGTATAGAGGAGTTTCTTGTAAATTCTGAGGTACCTCTGTAGACTGTTGAGGTACATGCGGCCAAGGAGGACGACAAAGCGGCGCTCGTTTGCTTGGAAAAGTGATATTCTTAGGTAGGGTGCCCGCGAATCCAGGTAGGATTTGTTCGAGTGCGTCAAAAAGTGTGACGGTACGCCGCTACGGGGCAGTTTGAGGTCAAGCGGCAATGGGACGGGTTGCTCCGCACCTTGGCGAAAGCCCGGGTACCCTTGCCGGAAGCAGCCATACCACTCCTCCCGAATCCGTCCGTCAGACGAAGAGCGCCACCACGCGCTGCACCTGCACGGGCCGGAACTCCTTACCGCGCCTGGTGCGGAACCCGTAGTCATTCAGCGCGGCGGCGATGGCTGTCCAGCTCTGCCCCGCCTGCCGCATCGAATTGGCCAGGGCCGCCGCCCGGCGGTTGTTCTCGTCCGCGCGGGCGTTCTGCTGTCGCACTCCCCTCCCCTTCTCAATCGCCCCCGGCGTCAGGTTCTCCGGCCGACCCAGCACGAACCCCTGCTTCTTCTTCTCGGCCAGCGCCTTCTTGGTCCTTTCGGAGATCACCTCCCGCTCGTGCTGCGCCATGGTGGCCATGACCCCAATCGTCAGTGTGTTCGCCTCGGGCATGTCGGCGCACACGAACGGGGCGCCCGAGTCACGCAGCGTGAAGATGAAGGCCACGTTGCGCGTCAGCCGGTCGAGCTTGGCGATCAGCAGCACGGCTCCCTCGGACTTGCAGCGGGCGATGGCCCGCATCAGCTCGGGGCGGTCGTCGCGCTTGCCCGACTCGACGTCGGTGTACTCCGCCAGGATCTGCCCGCGGCCGCGGGTGAAGGACTCGACACCGGTGCGCTGGGCGCCCAGGCCCAAACCGGACGCGCCCTGGCGGAGCGTCGAGACGCGGTAGTAGGCGACGTACTTGGTCTGGTCGTTCTGGTGTTCCACGGGCGGTCTATTCTGATTTGTGGAGCAAGTTAGGCAAATTTTACATTATACAAACGTCCGTTCTTAAAATGTAAAACAGGTAAATTGCTTACACTTCTGTAAGGTTTGTAAGTTCGTTACTAATCATCATAATTTCAGTTTTGTTATTTTCATTTATTTCATGAGTTTATTATTATTCATCAGTTTCTGATTTAAAGAGTTTTCCTAGCTTCCATTATTTCAGTAAATTCATGCTTTCTTACGAAATAACTAAACTAACAAAAACATGGACACTGACGGAATAAACAGCGTGACCGCACAAGAGATGCGAAACCAACTCTCGGATCTGCTCAACCGCGCGTCTTACCTCAAGGAGCCGACCCTGGTCACCCGGCAGAATAAGGCAGTAGCCGTGCTGATTTCGGTCGAGGACTGGGAGCAGTACACCCGATTGAAAAAGGCGAGCGAAATACCGGATGCTGGAAGTGCCGACCATGCCGGAGGCGAAGGGTGAAAATGGGAAAAAATTTATAAAGGGAAAGGGAATAATAAGAATTTAGGGGGTATTCATTTGAGGTCAAGATTATCGGACGTAAAGAAATCGCAAATGTAATATAGAATGTGCCTCATTTTCCGCGTTGTTGAATTAACCAAAATAAAGAATCCGTAAGGTTCCTGGTTCGCACCCCCTTACACGGTTACACCACAAAAGCTTCATAGTAGCAGAAGCAAACAAGACCACATCACAGATCAGTTTTCCAAATCTCCTTAATGTACTGTTCAGAGTACAGCTAGATTTATTGTACCTCGAAACGAATAAATTAATTGAACCAAGAGTACATACAGGAAAACGGTACGTGGCTGACGTTGGCTGACGAATACTTTTCGTACAGTGGTACGCTGCTCGGTAGAAGTTCTATTGCTTGTTAGCCCGCTCCAGCGGCCCAGTTTACACCCACCTTTCGGGCGTCGTACCGATGTACATTTGGCGTGGCGCAGTAAAATTGGTAAACCGTTCCGGTGGACCCGTTTCACCAGAAGAAAATATATTTATAAAGCTATGGCACCCCTGTGCTTATTTAGATCTCAGCATTCAATTCACTGCCCTTCTTTTGTTTAATAAATCCATAATCATATTCATTTTGTATTAGGTTTGGATTTCGGAACAACATTCACGCACTTGCATTCGAAATTCTTTTGCACCTTATAATTATGTGTTACACGAATCTTGCAAAGTTCCCTTGCCTGTCCATTGTGCATAACCACTATGTAATCGCTTGCCAGATTGATCTAACCTTGAACCATTATTTCCCGAAAACTTGTAAATTTGCTTCGATAGTTGTACCAGGCTTTAATAAAGTCATTTCCCTATCGCTCAATGATTTTGAAAGAATAAATAACTGTAAATTATCGTCAGGTTTCATATTAAGTTAATTTCCAGGGTGGGTTTAGGGTGAGTTTAGCCTGTTTTCGCCTGCATAGTATAAAATTAAATGGTTTTCATCAAGGTCTTTCGTATGTGCTTCATGCCATAACCAATTTTTATAGTTAGGCAATTCTTCAAATTCAAATCCTTTACCTAAAAGCTCGTTCACATAATGGTCAAGATTGTCACACTTAAAATAGATGATTATTCCGTTTCCCATTGGAAGTTGGTCTACTTGGTATAGAGAAAATGTTGAATTTCCGGCCTGGCATTTAAATCTGGCATAGTGAGGCAGAGATTTTACGATGAATTTTAATCCTAGTTCCTGATAAAACAGAATGTACTTTTCCATATTTAATGACGGTATTGTAATTTGATTTAAATTCATTAATGATTAAATTGTTTTTCGTTTTAATAAAGCATGTCCTAAAATCGCAGCCAACGAACAGGGCTTGCCGCAGGTGTGAAAATAGAATTTCATCTGCCCGGAACTACTGTTAAAAAATAACTAAAAGTACAAGTTAAAAATCGAAGGCCCAAAGCAATCCGTCCGCCGAGACTGAAGCACAAAAGCGAACTTAAGTCGATGCTAACAATATCCCGCCACACTTGCAGCAAACCCCATGTTGGAGGCAGGCTTTTTGTTAGACCTATAAAATATTTATAAAAAATAATAGTTTCAAAAAAAATTGTCAACTCGCATAAGAGCGAAATATTTGTATATCAAAAAAGTTGCTCCTCTATTGATTTTGTTATTGCCGATTTTACTTAACCAGTATGTTCGGTTGTTTTAGATTCCATAATCATAATTAAACATTCCTTTTTAGAGGAAACTCTGTGATTTCTTCCTTTATTTACAACAAACAGGTCACCTTTTTTTAATTTTAAGTCTGGTTGCTTTTAAATTTCCAATAAAAGTATTCCTTTTGCAATGTAGAATAATTCATCTTCATGAATATGCCAAGGCACTTCTTGCCCTTTTATCTTTACAACTTTAATATACTGGTCATTTAATTCGCTTACAATCTTTGGTGAGAAATATTTTTCAAGGCTTACTAACGCATTTTTTTAATTCATCTTTCAAACAGTTTGCTTTTTACAATTTTACCCTCTCTTTTTGCTCGATAATAAAGTATGATTCCAATAAGCAATAAAAAAGACGCTGTAAAAATTGAACCCTCAATTCCAACAGCACCCCCTGTCAATAGTTCAGGGCCGTTGAATTTTGATTGAATGATATTGCCCATATCATCTATCCCTGTGAGATTTGAGCCATAAAAAGGCTGAGCAAAATTCCAACCTAAATGGAAGAAAAATGGTAGCCAAATTCTTTTAGTATAGATAAACATCATTCCCATGGTAAACCCCCAAATCAAATAATAAAAAAGACTAAATAAGTTGGAATTTGGATTATAAATGTGTTGCAATTCTACTAACATTGCAATGACAAGGGTTAAATTAGTTCCTAACCAATTTTCACAGACACGAACTATTAACCCTCTATGAAATAAGTCTTCAACTATGGCCGCAAACATTAAGAATGTGAAAAACTTTATTGAATAGTGAACTGTAGAAATACTAATAGCTCGATAATGCCCTAATAAGTATAAAATGAAAATAGATAAGGAAATTGTAAAAAAACCAAAGAAAAATCCTCCAAACATTTCTTTAAGTAAATATTTTATGGATAATTCTGTTATTTTTCTTTTATCATATAAACGGAATAAATAGTAATAAGCGGCTAATAAAATTATAAAAGAAAAACAGTGAATAATTGGGACGGCAATACTTTTATCTTGAATAATGCTATAAAAAAATGGTTTTAATACAAAGTTTTGAATTAAAACAAATAGAGAAAAACAGACCACAATTCCAATGATAATTTTTGTTATTGGAAAATAAAGCATTCTTTTGATAGTTGCATTCATAATTTATTTTATTTAAAATTTTTGCAATAAAAAGTATTTTATACCTTTGCAGCAAGTACATACAATAAAGTATGGTACATACTAAAAACATAGTAAAGCTGATTATCAATGGTTTAAACTTTCAAAAATGAAAAAAAATATTCAAAAGGCGTATTGTGCTGTTGATTACGCATTTCAAAGAATCGGCGGAAAATATAAAGGGCGGATTTTATGGGTATTAAGAGAAGGTTGTCTCAGGTATGGAGAGTTAAACAGAGCTGTGGTTGGGATAACTCCAAAAATGCTAACCCAAACACTTAAAGAATTGGAAGCTGATAAGCTGATTATTAGAAAAGTTTATTTAGAAGTTCCACCAAAAGTTGAATATTCACTTACCGATACAGGAATGGAATTAATCCCTTTTATCAGTCAAATGAGAAGTTGGGGAGAAAAACGAATGTCAGCAAGTTAAAGTTTTGAGTTCGTATGGTGTTGTCGTATGCTTGCCACCAACTCTGGTATACACCCAAGTTTTGCAGTACTTTTTGTTTTTATGCTATACTCTATTCATTTTTTTTATACTTTTAACAGGCTTTGTTGCATGGCTTGTGAAAGGCTAATTTTAATCTTGTTCCACTTAGGCAGAGCCTAACTAGAGTTTCACAAGTTTATATTTTTAGGAAAAACAGTCACTTATTAAATAATATTTTCAGGCCACCTAAAGTCGTTCCTGGATTATCAAGACCATGCAACAAAGCCCTTTTAACAGGGTACTTTTAAACAATACTGAAAAATCTCCCGCTAATCCCGATTTGTAATCGGTGTTGCATCTGCTTCGCGTTTTATTGATGGATGAATAAAGTCTTAAAGTAATTGCCCCAGCGGGGCCATCTGTTAATAGTTCAGGTGAATGCATTTTATCACCACCCCGGAGGGGTGTAAAGACTGGTTAATAAGGACATTTACTATTAACCGCCGACGCCTCTGGGGTGAAACTTAGGTACTTTATAAGTTAATTCACTCCTCTATAACGCGATCCGCGCATGAGTGCATTCGCGTTGCAAACCCGAGGAGATAGTATCCCAGCGGGAAACCGTCCCGATTACAAATCGGGACGTGCAGAAACAGATTATCATTGGCGTAATTTCCATCTGTTTGGCGAAGGCGCACGCTCCCAAAGCGGCGGGCTGGGTGGTGTAGAAGGCTTGTTCGCGACGCTGAGCAAACCGTTGGATTTCACCTTCCATTTTTGGCCCTTAGGTACTTTGGTATTCCCTAAAAACTACTCTTTCAACTTCGCCTTCTTCGGATTGATCACCGTTTCGGCGCGGCTGACGGCGGAGGTACCGAAGAAACCGAGGGCTTTTTTGCCGTTGGGGTTTTTGTTGGAAATATTAGTAGGAATATTGGCGGGAGGCACGGCGAAGATACCGCCATTACTGCTTTCCTGCCTGACCTGAAATAAGAAGTAGTACGTTTCGATACTGATGCTGTGCAATTCCACGCCCACCGTATCACCCGCAGAAAACAATTTATTGACGTTGATCGACTGCCGTAGAGGTTTAATAAATACCAGTCCGTCAGAAGGCGAGCCAGGGCTGAAAGAGGCGTCGAAGGCCAGCGAAATATCCTCTGGGTCGGTGCCGTAGAGTTTACCGCTTTTCAGGGGTTTGATCCAGTAGGTGTCGCTGAGGCCCACGAAGTCACGGGCGTAAAACTGAGCCAGGTAGCCATCTTTGGGTCCTTCGGGAGGATTGATCGGGAAACTTTCCTCTTCGTACACCAGCGAATCGATCTTTGGCACCCGCTTGATTTCGTTGGTGGCGGTGTATTCCTCGCCGCTGTGTTTGATTTGTAAAGCATACCTGCCCCCGATACGACCCAGGGCCACCGTGTCCGATTTGGGCGTCCACTTATAGGAGCCCTTGTTTTTTTCGTCTGTGAATATATACGCTATACCCTTGTCGTCAATTACCGATACCTCAGCCCCTAAGGCAGGTACGGCCGGACCATTGTTGAAATAAGCCGCCGATAGCGTCAGTTTTATCGTTTGTGGGCCGGGTTGGTTCGTGATCCAGCCATCCACGACGAGTTCGGTGGGACCGGTTTCGGTGTTGATGTCGATGGCATCCTCGCAGCTTGTCAGGGGAGCTGACACGGCGAACAGGCTCAGCAACAAATACATGGTACTTTTTTTCATGGCTATTTTTCTTTACATTGATCAGAGGCTATTGTCCAAATGCGGGTTGTTTCGCCCGTTAAACGCGATAAATCGCGTTTCCACAATTTGTCGATTTCTCAAAATTTGAAATTGTAGGTGACGGCTGGGATTATTGACCCGATGATTGAGAAGCGAATGGCTTCGGTCGTCAGCGCATTATCTTCATTCTGCTGGACATAGACTGAGTACGGATTCCGGCGATTGTAGGCGTTATAGACCGAGAAAACCCACTCACCCCGTACGACTCCGAACAGTTTTTTCCTGGACTTCAAGGTTGCCGCCAGATCCAGGCGATTGTACGGTGGAATTCGGTTATTGTTGCGGGCATTATATACGTTGTGCGGCAACGCCCAGCCATTATACACAAAGCGGTTGGTAGGAAAGGTCGCGGGGGTACCTGATGCAAACGTAAAAGTGGACGATAGCGTCAATCGTTCGTTGAGATTATAAATCCCGACCAGCGTAACGTTGTGGGGTTTGTCGAAGCGAGCCGGAAACCAGTCGTCGTTGTTGACGCCGTCGACCAGCCGTTCCGTGCGGGCCAGCGTATAACTGAGCCAGCCTGTCAACCGTCCCTTGTTCTTTTTCAGGAAAAACTCCGCTCCGTAGGCTCGGCCTTTGCCAAATAGCAAATCGCCTTCGACGTAGCGATTGAGCAGCAGGTCGGAGTTACGTACGTAGTCGATTTGATTCTGCAAATCCTTGTAGTACACTTCCACGGAAGCCTCATAGGTATTGTCGCGGAAGTTCTGAAACCAGCCCAGTGCCACCTGGTCGGCGATTTCGGGCTTGATACTATTGGTACTAAGCGTCCAGACGTCGACCGGCGAAGTAGCTGCCGTGTTGGATAGAAGGTGCAGGTACTGCACCGTGCGGTTGTAGCTGGCCTTGATCGAGGCGGTCGGACTCAGACCGATATTCATAGAAAACCTTGGCTCCCAGTTGCCGTATGTCTTGATCACATCGCCTTTCGTTACCGCCGTTCCCGGTAATACGGGTAGTTTGCGCTCATCTGGCTGGATTTCCTGATATTGATAGACCTGACCCGGACCGACGTTGCGGTACAGAGAGTAACGCAGCCCGTATTGCAGCGAAAAGCGATCGGAGATTTTCTGTTCGTTAGCGATGTACAAAGCTGACTCGTCGCCGAAGCGGGAATCAAGGCTGATGTTGCGGCTCTCGCCACTGGACACCACCACGGCATTACCAGGACAGCTGTCGTATTTGATGTACTGTCCGCCAAAGATAAGCTGGTTGTTGGGCGTAAGGTAGTAGGTGAAGTCGGGCTTCACGCTGGTACTAATGATTTTGGAATTCCACTCAAAGCGGTCGTTGGGAGTTTTATTATAGGGGTCCGAATTAATGGAATAGTCGTAGTTGCTGTAATAGGTTGTAAGGTTGAGGAAGAGCTTATTCGAAAAAATGTGATTCCAGCGTGCCGTGGCGGTGCCATTGCCCCAGCCAAAGCCAAAATCCGCCGCCCCGAACACATCGCGCCCGAAGTAGCCGGAGGCATAAAAAGTATTTTTGTCATCGAGGCGGTAGTTGACCTTAGCCGTGAGGTCATAGAAGTTGAAGCGGCTTTTTTTCAGATCGCCTTTTAGGAAAGGTTTCGCCAGCACATCGATGTACGACCGCCGCGCCGCCACGATGAACGAGCCCCGGCTCTGGGCGAAAGGCTGCTCGTAGGTCAACCGTGAGAAAATGGTGCCGATTCCGCCGTTGATTTCGCGCTTCTTGGTATTGCCCTCCTTCATTCTGACGTCCAGAATCGACGAAATACGCCCGCCGTACTGCGCCGGGATACCTCCCTTGATAAGCTTGACATCCTTGACGGCATCAGGGTTAAAGACCGAGAAAAAACCAAATAAGTGAGAAGAATTATAGACGGGAGCCTCATCCAGCAGGATCAGGTTCTGTGAGACGTCGCCGCCACGCACATTGAAGCCCGAAGCGCCTTCACCGACGGTGGTTACGCCGGGTAATAACTGGATGCTGCGGATAATGTCCACTTCGCCCAGCAGGGCCGGAATCTGGCGGATCGTTTTGATATTTACCTTATTGACCGACATTTCCAGGCTGCGGACGTTTTCATCTTCTTTTTTAGTAGAGATTATTACCTCTTTCAGTTGTTTACTTTCGGAGGTCATTTCCACATTCCGGCGCTGATCGGTATTGAGCGTCATGCGCTCGGTCAGTTTCTGATAGCCTATACAGCTGAACACCAGCGAATACTCACCCTCGGGCAAGGTAATCGAATAGAAGCCGTATGGATTCGTGGCAACGCTCGTGCTACCTTCCCGCACGTACACCGACACACCGATTAGTCCCTCGCCGTTGGCGATGTCTTTCACGTAACCGCTGACGGTGTATTTTTCCTGTGCCTGAGCGTTCAAAGTACCCGTCAGCAGTATCAGCCCCAAGACCGTCAATCGTTCTAAGTTATTCATCAAGTTATGTTTCACTTTTCTGTCCTTCATTCTGGGACAAATCTGGCCCTTCGTTCCATCATAAACCCGGCAATCAATGCACAAACTTAGGTAGGACGTTTTAAGTCTAGCGCGGGAAATTGACCCGACCGGACATATCCGAGATCAAGGGTTTTATAAAATCATTTGTTAAGTCAAGAAGCAAATCAAGGCATTGAAATCATCGGCAAACTCATCAATCTGAGTAGCCATATTTTTAGGCCTAATGCGTTTCAATAAATTGACCACCAGTTTCCTAATGCTACTCATTATCCTGCTGACGTGCTGACTCTTGATTCTCAAGCCATCTTCGGCCAGTGTCATGTCCCAGTAGAAATGGGTCAACACTCCGGCGGCCCGGTTCAAGAGGCCAATGCCGGCGGGTAGGGTCGAAAAGTTTCTAGTCCTACCCTCGGTTCGCAGGACGAGCTTTCCTGACGTAGTACCACGTTTCCTGGCTTATCTGGCTGCCATCCGATGGCCTAGCCTGTAAGAACGAGGACCATGCTATGCTTTTTGCTTCGGTTGTCGCGCCCGTGCGGAACTAGCTTTGGATTGGCGAGGGGTGGAAGTCAAGATTGTAGTCTGGAGAACCAAAAAGACAGGGCTGCCTGTCCCTTACTATTTTTTAAAAGAAAGCCCTGCTTCATCTGATCATTATAGTTTTAGAAATTAAACCCGACATTTAGTCCTGGTTCTGGAAAGACGAATTTAGACCATTTATCATCTACCTGTTTAAATCCATCAGGTAATTTTGTGTGATAAGCACGATGGGTCATACATAGTGATGGTTGAAAGAAAAATTTGTCCTTAAAGAGTTTGATGTGATAACCAACACGGTATGAATTGAAAATCTGACAACCATTGTCAATTTTCTTACCCTTGTCATTCACAAAATTTTGCCAAGTAGGCATTACATCAAGTTGGGCATACAAGCCTTTCCATAAAAATCGTTGGTAGGAAGCTGTTACGCCAAACTCACGAACATATCCCGGAAATCTTTCTTCTGGCTTCTTGTATGCTTTGTTTAAAAGTGGATGAATACCATTTGGCCAGCCATATTTCCAGGTTTTTGGAGACAATCTAATTGCGTCTTTTCCCGTAATCCGATAACCCATATCGAGTTGTGCGAAGTTGGGCGGGTCTTCTGTATCGAGATTACCCAATAAAACAAATAAAGAGGTTCCAACGAACCATCGTTTGTAAGTGCTGCCTGTTTTAGCATATTGAGCTTTAACTTGCAGAGTGCTTGCCACCATTAAGGTCAAGGCGAAACATAAAATTTTCTTTTGCATGTCTTTTTTTAAATCGTGTTAAACGATACCGCAAATATAGATTGACGAGATACACTAAATACGCAGCCCATCTCTTTGAACTTATCTCGTAAATTCAACTACTTGGGCACTCACCGTAATAGTTCTTCTGACAAAAAAAGGGGCAAAACCACTAATGTGTTCCTCAGTTATCACGTTGATTATGGCTTTGGAACCGTTCTGCAAGTTGGCTTTATTCATCATCGCTGAATATGCATTTTGGTACAGTTGCCTTTTTTTCATACCTCCAATTGCCAATACATAAGAATCCTCCGAACTTCCGCTTACCTGATCAATTACTTTGAAGTTGTTCCCACTCAAGTGTACCTCGGTGGCGTTTTGATTATGGTTGGTAACAAGGGCGGTGCCGACGCCACATGAACTAAAAAATGCCGTGAGCAGTAACAACACGGAATAAATGCCAATTTTTCTCATAATAGTAACTATAAATTTATTACTTATATATATATTCAATTTTTATCCGAAATGCAGGATAGACTCACCAATACAGTACTTTTTCCACTTTTTGTTTTGGACTTTAAATCATTTCGATATGTTAGTGTTTTAGAAATATGAGGTCGCCCTGATAGAACGTTCTATAAAATCTATTATTGAACAGGAGAAGCTTCTGTTTAGAGGGAGGATTATTTTGTAATGAATAAGGTTAATTTATCGATAAGGATTCTAAAAGTTAAAGCCAAAATTAAGCCCTGGTTGAATAAAGTAATTGGGCCATTTATTTTCCAGTAATTTAAAAGATTCTGGAACATTATTTCTTACTGGCCAATAACTACACCCAATAGCTGGTTCAAAAAAGAACCGGTTTTTAAAAAACTTAATCTGGTAACCCAAATGAAAGTTGAGATATAACGTGTATCCATTTCCAATTTTTTTACCATCTTCATCCATATATTTTTCAAAGGCATTCAATGCATGGACGGATGTGAAGATTCCTTTCCACCAAAAACGCTGGTATCCTATTGTAGGTGCAAGTATTCGTGCATGACCGGGATAGTTTAGTCCTGGTCCATCTAATGATGGACCAAATGGAATGCCTATTGGCCAGGCATAAATTGATCTTTTAAAATCAAAGGAAACAACATCTTTCGGTGTTACCCTATAACCAAAATTTAATTGCACATACTCAGGGTTATTTATTTTGGAAAAATTTCCCAACATAAAGAGTGAACTCCCAACAAAAAACTTTTTGTAAGTACTATCTTGTTTGGAATTTTGTGCATTCACCTGAAAACTGTTTGCCAACACTATGGCAAGTCCAATCCATAAAACTTTCTTTTTCATATCTTTTTTAATTAATGATAAACGAGACTGCAAAAGTAGATTGGCGAGATACACTAACCCGTTCACTTAAGTTAAGAAATTCGTTTTAGGTCTTTTTTAGGTCTTGGACATTTTTTTTGGTCACATGGTATGAGCCAGGACTCGTAGCATGAGATGTTCGGACTTGGGCCGCCTTTAGCTGATGCGCTTGACGTGCCGAATGACTTTGCTCAATTCCTGGGTGGCCCGCGTTATTAAGCCGCTGGTAGGCGAAGTTGGCGATCGGTCGCAGCCAGTTAGAGAGCGTGTGGATGAAGTTGATCAGCCTGCGCTACCCGAGGCCTTGGCGACCCACCCCAGCAGGGCGAGCTATAACTCGTCGGAGTTGGTGTCCAACTCAAAGCCTATGTGGAAGCGGTCAGCCTCCCAGGTCGTGATGCGGAGTAAAGACTCAGCATTGCCTCTATTTCGAAAATAGTCTTCACCTGTTGCTGAGCGTAGTCAAGTTCCCCCGCAGCGGCGACCATGTGCAAGTTGATGTGATGACAGATGTGGGTCGATGAATGAGAATTAGCCTGCACCAACTCCTGCCAGTGTTTATCCGGTTTACAATTGCATATCAGTTGGAATGCAATAGCAGGTTGTAATAATGATCGAGTTTATGATCAGCCGCTTGCACCCTTCCGCGATAGGCTGGTTATGGTGCGCGGCGCGGCGCGTTCCAGTTGAATTCCCAGGGGTTGCCTCGCATAACCCCTTTGAAGAAGTGGCTCGCGTTTTCCACTTTGGAGAGCAGGGCTTCCACAGATCTACCTGGCTACTGTACCTGAAGATATAGACGGACTTATAAAACCTGCCTAGTTCATTAAGATCCTTATGGAGCGGATTTGAAAGAGAGTGGGATGGGCTCACCCGTGCGATTTAGACGCCTTAACAAGGTGGATGCTTTCTCGTGGCCGAGCTTGATCGTCCATACCAAGCCCAGAATGATGATGAGCAGTACAATGACACTGGTAGTCAACATATTGAAGTAAAAACCTATAATATGGCCGGTCAAATTAATGAGTTTGATTTCCGCCGAATAGTCAAGGATTACGAGCTTACAGTATCTTCTTCGGTTGGTTGGCTGATGCTAGCCAATATCCAGATGATCTTGTAACGAATCGACTTAGATAACCAAACTTAATTTCCAAACACGCTCTAATTCAGTTTATGACGAAACAAATACCTTTATAAGAAAGCCGTTTGCTAAATTTATACAAGAATTGTTGGACCACAACGACATCAATACTACCTTGCAATATACATACATAAGTAGGCGTAAGCTCGATAATATTAAAGGCCAATTCAACGAATTGAATGGGTCAAAAGAGTGTTCTGGTAACCTCCTCAGCAAGATATTGGGAATTATGAAAATTTAAAAAGTAAGACATCAGAATTACAATGAAAAATAAGAAAGGTACACCTAAATACAAAAACTAGTGCTAAACTTGCGTATATAAAGGAGTTACGACGCAATAAGGACGGGAATCTCAGACGGCCAGTTTTTGTCTAACTCCGGAGCCTGGGGAACTTGTCATCGGAGGCCCCAAAGTAGACAAAAGCGATGATAATAGACTTCACAAATTAATAATTGCAAAATATTTTATCATTCTGGCTATATTGGATTTTTGCTTCCTTATCTACCCTGCCGACTGCGTACAACTGGCGGCTTGATGAAATTGCTATTCGTTCAAACCTTTGGTTTTCACTCAGACAACTTAATCAAGCCACCGGGCGTTGGTGGCAAGTGTAACTAAATACAAAAACAAACTAGATAATAAAAATAATGGAAAAATTAATATTTAATTTTATTTCAAAATACATTTCTTTAACAGAAGAAGAAGAAAAAGAATTTATAAAGATAAACACTTTTAAATCATACAAAAAAGGTTCTTTTCTTTTAAAAGAAGGCGAAATATCAAATAAAAGCTATTTCATATTAAAGGGTTGTATAAGAATTTTTTATTTGACAGAAGGGATAGAAAAAACTACTGAATTTTATACTGAATTAGAGGGTATAAATCCGCATTGCGCTGTTGACAAAAAGCCATCTAAATATTATATTGCCTGTGTAGAAGATTGTATTGTATCAGAAGGAGACCCTAAAATGGAAGCTATTATGTTTGAAAAATTTCCCAAATTTGAACTACTTTTTCGCAAATTAAACGAAGAGCTATTTGTAAAGCAACAAATTAATTTTGACGAATTTAAGACTTCATCGCCTGAACAACGGTACCTGAACTTAATACAAAAAAGACCAGACCTGGTACAACGTGTTCCACAACACCAATTAGCGAGCTATTTAGGTATCAAACCTCAATCATTGAGCAGACTAAGAGCAAGAATTCTCGAAAAAGAGAGGGTACTCTGCTAATTTTGAGCAAAATACCAGTCAACCATAATTTCATGTATTTGCTTATCAATCCCCTGCCTTTCAAATTTAGGTTGTAAAAACAATGCCCAAGCTTTATTGCCTTCTAAGTCGACAATAGAGAACACAACGATATGGTTATTAATTTCACATACCCAACCTTTCCCTCTTTTAAATATAAATTTTTTACAGTCGGTATCTGTTATAAGAGCAGGGTTCGATAATGTGTTTTCGATCACGGAATTTCTGACTATTTGAATTTGTTCAACACCATCAAGTTTTGCTTCACTTCTTTCCATGTGTTTTCAAGTTTTTTTGGCAATAGAATATTACCTGAGGCTAGTAAATTGATATTTTTTTCTTGCCCATTCATTTTTCCTCAAATAATTTCGGGATAAAAGATGTCTTTCGAATGCTTTACTTTCAGCCGAACAAACATAAAGATGGTGATTTACTGTATCTAAGATTCCATTTTTCATTTTACCATCCCTTTAGAATACATCTCGATCTTCAATACCCTGATTTTCATTGTGGTAGTATCCAATGGTTTTTAAACCCAACTCTATTATAATGAGATCCACTTGAATTGAATAGATAATATCAATGTCGATAATTGGCTTTAAATCCAGGTTTGGCACAGGAGTACTTCCAACGTGTTCAATGGTATAAAATATTCCAATCAAAGCAATATCGATTTCACTTTTAATATTTTTGAAATCGTCAATCCAACTTGATGAATAATTTTGGAGTATCATTCTAAATTTTTTCAAATGACTCGTAATCCTAAAATATAACGATCATATTTTTTACATAATCAAAAATTAAAATAAGCATCTGTATTGCAATTTTTGTTATGATTGAATTTAAGCTCTGACTTGCATTGTTTTTAGTACTCAGCTTACAGTTCTCCACTGACATAGGATCTTATCTTATCCTTGTCTGCCTGCGGTAAACTGCTATAAAACTTCTTCAACTTTGAATTTATATGGGATACTTTCACCGCTCTGATTATCCTGGGCACATTTTCCACTTCACTGCCTCTCACCATAATGCCCAAAAGCTGCCCTGTTGAATTGAAGACTCCGCCTCCGCTCATACCAGCTATCCCCGGTGCTTCTACAATAAATTCTATCAGGGAATTGTAGGGAATATCGCCTTCTGAATCGCCGGCACTCCGTAATTGGGTGAGGATGGATTCTGCTTCTTTGTCCGATAGAATCTTCCCGTAAGCGACCGCACCATTTGGGTAATTCACCACATCTTGCGGATAGCCTACCAGGATTGCCCTTTCCCCTTTTATGGGTTCATTCCAGGTTTGGTCAGCTTTCGAGCGATTACCCGGGTCGTACATCTGCAAGGGAGCATTGGTTTGCACCAGGACCGGATATTGTGGAAACATTCCCTGCTTTACCCGCTGATTGTCAACGATACCCAAATAAAAATCCTCAGAAGGCAGAATCGTGGTATTTGTGGCAGAAACAGAAATATCGAAATGCATGAGGGGGAAGTCCGCCGTCAAAGTAGTTCCCAATTCACTATATCCATTCTCAGGTGGGATTTGTGAGGTTTCAAAAATCCCTGGATTTACAGTTGCCAAATCAAAATATTCGGCACTCCTCGTACGCCAACTGTTGAGGCCGTACACATGGTTTGCGCTAACGTAAAGTCCCAATCCAAAATCGTTTTTCGTACTCCAAATGGTTTTTGAGCCTGGCCCTCTCTTTCCTACGCTGCCCCTGACTATGTTAAGCAGATCTAGTAGTTGGTGATCATCACCCTGCAACACATCTTCTATTCGCATAAGACGTGACGTATCAACGGGTAATTGAACGGTAGCTTTTGAGCAAGACTGAAAAATCCATAGTACGCCAGCAAGGAAAGCCAGCAAAATTAATCTTGATCTCATAGAATAATATTTAATATTACCTTACTTCAAAAACGCTATCCCAAGTCCAAGTCCGAATCCGAACTGACCGTTCTTGTTCTGCGCGAAGGGCTTAAACTCGCCTGTTTTAGTTAACTTTCCTTCCAGACCCTTGGGAATGTTGGCGTAGTAAACACTTGGGTAAAGTGTAAGCGACAGCTTATTCATCCTTTTCATGATGCCTAGCCGAAGGTGAGTCGACTGGGTGGCGGTTTTGAAACTAAGGTCTTTTGTCAGGTAGTTGTACCATATGATTTCAGGCTTGAAGTACCAGTCGGCTTTCAACCCGGTCAGACTGCCGATGCCGAAACCAGCGCTGAAAAGGGGCGTATCCAAAGAATTGTAGCCCAACGAGACGATCGAGTACAGGGATTCAACCCCTGATTTGTAACTCAACCCCACATGCTGGTAGTCGGCAAAGAAGACTTCTACCTCGCGGTATCCGCCATTCCTATAGACGTTGACCAGCCCTATTCCACCTCCCTTTTCGATGGAATCCGATATGTTGATGAGGCCGATCTGATATCCCCTGAGGCGGGTAGCCTTATTAAACAATCCACCTAATTGCACACCGAAGACCTCTTTGGCCGTATTGGCCAGTCCGGCCAACTGCACGCCATTGACATTTTGAGCATGGTTCGACAAACCCGCTTCCTGGAAGCCTTTCACATCGCCTGAGATATTGGTCAGTCCCGCCGTTTGGTAGCCAGTGACGTTACCTTTGGTGACGTTAAGCAGTCCCGAGCTTTGGCAGCCCGTCAAATCGCCTTGATTTTGGTTGTAAAGCGCCCCAATCTCAACTCCTTTTATGCTATTGACTGTACCCGAAAGCAGGTTGAGAGAGAAATGGTAGTTGCGGTTTTTGCTGTCAGCACCATTGGTGCCGACCGACTGTACTACCGAAAAGTGGAATGGCTGCGTGGTGGTTTGGGCGTTGGCAATGCTGGCCAACTGCGGTAATACTAGAAAGATGATTCTTTTCATGGCTTTAAGATTTGTAAATGTGATGGCAAAAGTAGAAAGGGCGATTTTGCCGTCTATTAACTTTGGTTAAGAAGGAGGTTCTTGACCCACTTAGGAAGTATTTATAAAGGCTCTCATTTCATTGGGATTTGGTTTGTAAAAATTCACAGTAGCGCGGTATTCTTTCAAACTATATACCAAGTCAAAAACTGATTAAGTGCCCATGCTTTAAACCAAAGCCTTTGGAAAGCAGCCAAATGGCTACAATCATTTCATAGATGAAGATCGGAAGTGCAAACAGAAAGCCAGCTACCGATACTTGTTGAATGACACCGAACAGTTCCAAAAGCGAAGCGACGCAAATCAGGATTGCGGCTACAAGGCCCAGCAGTGCAATTTTTCTGGGCAGTAGCGCCGACCGGTAAAAAATAAAGCTGTACACGAATGTATTGATACCTAGCATGAAATTGGGTCCTAAAATAAACGCCCAATCGTGGACGCCTTTCAGAACTTCCCCAATGGAATGAAAATGCTTATAGTCGGGCGTGCTAGAAGCCGTAAACGATTTGCTAAGTGTAATCAATGCCAGTACACCGACTAATCCGACTAAGATAAACACCACTTCCAAAGTCCGGAAAATCACGTATCCCAACCCCAGGCTTTCGTCGACTTTGCGCAAGATGGGGTACATGAATATCCCGGTGCCGACGGCTGCAGTGGCTAGAATCAACTCAAAAACTGCCCCTAAAACGACCTGATCTGAATGCAGGAAACCTGTGGTCAAATAGTCAGGATCTGCCAGAACGGGGGCATAAAGCAGCTTGCCAACTATTGACGTCACCGCCGCCACTATAAAGCATAGGCTTGTGGTAATGGCGTTTCTTTTGTTAATTTCGGTAAGCGGTTCCATTCAATTTATACTTTATAGATTCATTCTTTTGAGAATGTTTACCTTTTAAAATTTCAACCTGTGGCTAGGGTTGGGTGTGGCCTGTGCGGAAAATTCCTTATCCACTGTATTTTCAATCTCCTGATTGCTGTTTTGTTCGTTCTTCATAAACTAGTAGTTTCAGGTTTACAGGCATCTGTTGACTGTTGTCAAGAAATAGGTATCCGATTCACTTCTGCTGAAATAGATAATCAAAAATCTCCTTGCTCTCGACGAACTTTTTGATTTTGGCTGAATCCGAATTCCGGATGAGGGCGATGGTGACTTTCTGCTGCGGGAAATAGAACACCATGCCATTGAAGCTATGTACGGTGCCGTAATGCCCGATGGCCACCCCCTGATTGGTTTCCAGTTTCATCAGCCCCAGGCTGTACCCTTTGATGTGCTTGAGGTCTTCGCCCACGTCTTGGGTGACGGGGGTAAAGGCGTGGAGCGCCTGCGTGGAGGCAGCGGAAAGGAGCTGGCCGGTCATGAGCTTTTCGTGAAAACGGGCCAGATCATAGGAGTTGGCGATCATGCCGCCATCCAGCATGTCGGCTCCGCCGACGGCATTGTTTTCAATTTCGGTCAAGTCCAGCATGAAGCCGTTGTCGTTGCTATCGTAGTAGGCCCGCGAGAGGGAGCTTGGGACTGACGCGGAGGCGTATAGGTTTTCAAATCCGTTGGGCTTTAAGAGGTGCTCGGTGATGTACCCGTAAGCCGACAGGCCCGTCACCTTCTTAATGATGAGTGCAAGCAGGAGAAAATTGGAGTTGGAATACTCGTCCCGCTCCCCGACTTTGAAGTTGGCCTTCTTGCCGAAAATGGATCGCAGATTTTCTTCGGCGGAATGCTTCACCACCGATAGATTCAGGATTTGAAGAATATTGGAGAGGCTGGAGTACTCTGCGATGCCCGAGGAATGGTTGAGCAACTGCCGGATGGTGGCCTGGTCGGCGTTGGCGATGTTCCTGGCAAACTCGGCGGGCAGGTACCTGCCCGCCTGGTCGTCGAGGTTGAGTTTGCCCGCTTCCTGCAATTTCAGAATGGCCGTAGCCGCGAATATCTTGGATACACTTCCCACCCGTAGCGTGTGGCATGGGGTCAGTTTGACCTTATTTTTAAGATCGGCCATCCCGATTCCTGAACTCCAGGTACCCTCCGGCGTGATGACCGTCAGGCTCGCGCCCACTACGCCCTCGGCCAGCAGGGCGTCGGCCAGTTTTTGGTACCGGGCGGCATTCGGGTGATTTTTGATTCCTTTTTCGCAGGCTTGGGCCGGAACGGTTTCTTTGATTTGCTCGCAGGAAGCGAGGGTCAGGAGCGTGGAAAGCAGACCTGTGACTAATGGAAGGGTTTTCATGACGGGTTTTTCGATGTTTAGTTTTGAAGGTTTACCTCAATCCCCACACTCAGCAGGGTATGCAGGGAAAAAGCTATTTTTTTGGAATACGGCAGGGCCACCATCGTTTTGTAGTCGGTCGTGAGGCTGTACTTTTTGTTCAGGGCGTATTGCAGTCCGAAACCTACCCTGGCGTTGAATTGGGACTTACCCCAGTACGCCGCTTTTTCGTAGCCCCCGTTGCGCAATTCGTACACCTCACCCGCCGCCAGCGTGTGTTTGTAGCCCAGCGCGGCCAGAAACCTGGGCTGCAGGCCAAAGCCAAACCGGTAGCCCAGGCCATAGGTAGCGTCGAGCATCAGTGCATTTTCGGAGAGGCGATGGTGAAAAAAGGAAAGGTCGGCGCCCAGGGTACTTTGCCAGTGATTACGGCTGCTTACCAGGAAATCCGAGCCGATGGTCAGGCCGGGATGAAGGGGCCGTGGCAGTGCGTTCAGGGTAGGCAGGCTCGTTGCCTCGTTCAGCACCGAAACTTTGAGGTTCCTTGGGGCTTGCCCCCGGGCGGGAAAGAACAAGAAGAGCAGCAGGCTGATTCTTACAATTGATTTTGATGGGTACATACCTGTTTGATGATTTGTTTGAGCCGCAAAATTGGGTAAAACATAGCCATCGAACGACCAGCCTTGTAAGGTGGGAAGCGTTTTGGATCGTGAAGGTGGTGCCACCCTGAGGGGTGGGACGCCGAAAATCAGACCCTGGTGGCGGCCTGGGCGTATTGCGATGGAGAAAGCCCGGTGGCCTTCTTGAAAACCCGGTTGAAGGCCGACTTGGAGTTGAAGCCACAATCGAAGGCAAGGGCCAGGAGGGTGAACTTCTGGTTTTCGGCGAGGCTTACCCGGCGCTTGAACTCCTCGATCCGCATGCCGTTGATGTAATCGTAAAAACTCGCGCCCTCCATTTCATTGATCGTCTGCGATAGGTAATTGGGATGTATGTCCAGGTGGCTGGCTAATTCCACCAGGGTCAGTTCGGGTTGAAGGAACAGTTTTTCAGAGTCCATCAAGTCTTTCAAACGGGCGTGCAGTTCGCTGGCCGCGTCAGGGGTAAGCCCTGACTTGGCATACTTGCTTTTTTGGGTGGCCGGCTCCGGTTCCTCCGGGGCTGTAAACTCCCCTTCGGCAACTGGTTCATCCGCGTCTGGTAAAGCCTGGTTGGTGAATATACCGGCCTGTCTGATGCCGAAGTACCCTATCAAAACCACAAATACCGTAGCCAGACTGAAGGTTAGCTCATCGCTGAAACTCAGAATGATTGAAACCCAGATCAGCCCCATGCCGTAAAACAAAAACCGCAGCCAATCGAGGTTGACCTTCTCCTGGTTCGAGAATATATCCACCAAGCGCTTCTTGTGCTGCTGCAGGAGTCTGTTGGTGAGGTAAATGTACAGGATTCCCGAAAGGCTCAGCAGGATATTGGTGATCAACAGGTAGGTTTCGTAGCCCTCCCCTTCATGTTGAAAAACATACGCTTTCCGTGCCGCCGGAAGCAAAAAGAAGGGTACGGTCGAAAGGATAATCCCCACGGGCAGGAGGGAGTGTACCAGCCAGACCCTCACACGCAACGCCCGGGGTTTTGTGAGTGCAAAGGCATAGAGGAACAGAAGAGGGCCGTGCAGGAAAGGAAATGGAAGGGTGGAGCCGATCAGGAACGGGTATTCGTACATCAGGCCCGTTAGCAGACTGTAATAGGCAAACAGGTGCAGGCCGACGACAATCATCCAGACCCCCAGAATCATATCCGCCCTATGTCGTCCGGCTTTGGTGAGCAGGAGAGAGGCCAAAAAAACGGAAATGAAGATGCCGATGACGTAGATCATACCGCAAAGGTAAGAACGGGGCCCGCAGAAAATGGATATATTGACCGTTGGCCGAAAAACGGTATGGTCGGATAGGATCGTACCCCCCAGGCGGGAAGTGAGCAATCACCTCCCGCCTGGGGGGTACTGGTTCTGAAGGTAGTTTTCTGAAATTTGACTCCAATGGGGTGGTCTGATTTAGCGGCACATTGTGAAATTGGTTTTTGGGCATAGGTGGAACTCCCGACGCGGGCCGTTCATCCGAATTAAGAAAAAAGGGGTCCGAATGAATACCGGGAAAGGTCACCCCTGAATTCAGTTGACCGCCAGGGTTTTGGCTTCGGCCACCAATCTTTTACGAATTCGGCTCAGTGAAGGTGGAGTGATGCCCAGGTAGCTGGCCAACTGGTGCTGGGGTACCCGCTGAACCAGATCGGGCCGGGTTTTGAGTAATTTCAGATACCGCTGCTCGGGGGTGGAGGTCTTGAAATCATCGAAAGAAACCTGATTCCTGGCCAGTATTTGCTCGGAAATGATCCGGCATAAGTTTTCGAAACGGGGAAACTTTTGAACATGACTTTTTCCATATCGGGATTTCCCACGGCAAGAATGCAGTCTTCCAAGCAGGCAAGGTACTGTTGCGACGGTTTGTGGGTCACGAGTCCGGCAGGAGCGAAGAATTCGAACTCTGTGTAAAAGGAAGTGGTTTTATCTTCACCATCGATGATATAGTAGCTTCTCAAGCATCCTCTGAGGACCAAGTACCCCTCCCGGGCAGGATGACCCTCGCTCAACAATACCGTTCCTTTTTTGCAGGTTCTGATTAGCGCCAGGTCGATGACCGCCTGCTTTTCTTCTTCCGAAAGCGGCATGTATCGGGCAATGAAATCAAAAATCAAGTTTTCCATACGGTGCAGGCAGGGCCTTGTGTGCGGGAGTTGTAGCAACAAAGCTAGGAGTGGGACCTTTCTTTAACCTGTATTCCTTTGGCCAGCAGCCAGGCCATCGTGCCCAGTTCGGCTACCGAATGAAACACAAAAAAGTAATCGGTCACGAACGACAGGCGTTCAGCCAGCAAAAGGTAATCGATCACCTCGATGACGTAGGCTACCCCGCCCAGGATGA
Organism: Salmonirosea aquatica; assembly: GCF_009296315.1. NCBI lineage: Bacteria > Pseudomonadati > Bacteroidota > Cytophagia > Cytophagales > Spirosomataceae > Salmonirosea > Salmonirosea aquatica. Next base: position 44,194 of record NZ_WHLY01000004.1, on the reverse strand, counting down.
GCCATATTCCGAGGATTTTTGGCAAATAGCCCGACTGGATCACCAGCTGTCCGAATGGAATGAGCCAAAGTCCCCAGAAAACCATGGGCAGGATGATACTGCCGTAGGTGTAGATACGCAGAAACAAATACACCGTTTCCTGCCGCTGAATCAGTGCCAACGAGGGCATCAGTTCACCCTTGGCGGTCATTAAAGCGGCCAGATGGAAACCTTCGCCCAAAAATACGAGGGGGATTTGCACCAGAACCAGCACGACCATCAACTGCGCCCGGCGTGCGTGGATGCCCCGGAAAATGCGGTAAAGTGCGAGTACCAGTAAGATGAACACGACCGAACTCAACAACTGGCTCGCCATGCCCGCCCGGAAAAGGAATTCGTGATTCAGCAGGTTGTGCATGGTGGCGGGGGCATCGCCCCTGACCATGACCTGCGAAGGCGCGTACATGATGCCCAAGAAGCCACAGATCACAATGATGAGGTAGAGTACCCCGGCGATTCTGCCTAATTTTCGGCTTGGTTCCCAGGCTGTTGAGGTGTGCTTATTCATGTCGGGAGGCGTTAGGCCATTTCCAGGCGTACCACACGATTGTGGCAGTGAGGGTACTTTCAATCAGGGCATACAGCACGTAAAAAGCCCGCCAGGGAGTCAGGCTGGTGGCGGCGATCAGGAGCATGATCGTGGTGTAGAAAGTGCCCACAATGAGGTTGAGCCAGCGGTTCAAGGGAGGTTTTGTAAGCACAGAGAGCATGACCATCAACGACGGAATCGCCAGCAAAAGAGCGGCCAGGAGGAGCTTGACGGGGCTATCCAGCAGATTGTGCCCGCTGATCAACCCCTCGGCCTTTTGCGGAACGTACAGCTCAAAGTAGTCGCCGTATAAATACAGGAAGGTGACCGATGCCCATAGGGCTGAAAGTTTGATTTTAATGTTGATATCAACATTCTGTAAATAGGAGGATGGTTTCATGAGTCAGAGCGATGTATTTACCAAAACTAGCTCTGTACCGGCAGGAAGTCGTCAGACAAATGTCCAATTGGGACAGACGGTCTTTTTTGTGTTTGAAATCAGACAGAAACCTCCTTTCTTAATCGACTTAAATGCCTCTGGGTTATGCCGAGGTAGGATGCAATGTAGGAGAGGGGGACATGTCTTGCTGTATTCGGCTTTTCTTTCATAAATTTCAGGTACCGCTGCTCAGCCGTAAGGTTGGCTAGATCAGAGATACGTTCTTTCTCCTCTGCCAAGCGCTTTTGAAGTATACGTATTGTATAGTCTTTTAGCGTAGAACTTGCCTCGGCCCTAAGTTCGACATTGGCGCGACTGATCCGAAGTACCTCACAATCTGTTATACAATGGATTGTTTCGTGAGAAACTGTGCGGTTCATAAAGTGAGCGTATGAGGTAAAAAACCGCGGGCCGTTATTGAGATCCGTAGTAATTTCCTTGTTATCAATATCCAAGTGAAAACTACGCATGTAACCCGAAACAATGAAGTTATGGTACCCGGGAATCTTTCCGGGTGAATGGGCAAGGGTACCCTTAGGCATGAACACAGGTTCAAAATACTGCCGGATGGCGGCTTCGTCTGATGGCGGAATAACCAGAGTATTGCTGATGAAATCTAACAACCTTTGATGGTAGAGCTCCATGAATTTACCATTAAGGAAAATATGAGTAAAGTGTGGACATGCTACGATTAAAGAAAAGGTAGTAATATTCAGCAATAAATATAGACAGATTAATGTAAATTTTTCATTTCACCCATTCTACATTTAGCCAACGCAATGAATGCTCGATAGTCAGTTTAATGTTACTGGGGTTCTTCATTAAACGGGGCGGTTCGACACGTTAAGAAACTAAGAAGTCAGTTTATCTGCTGATTTTAGCTTCTGTACCTAATTGTACACCGTCCCATAAGCTACTTTAATAAGCTTGCTGGGGTTCTTCTTCCAAATGGGGCCTCCAGCGTACCGGGATTTAAACGGTGAGGCCATAAATACTAGTTTCTTGGTCTGATTTTGAATTTTGCACGTAGTCGTACACAGATACTTGACCGCCCCGGCGGCCCGGCAAAAACGTTTCAATGATTTAGTCGCATTCTTTGATCTTCCGTTCATACAGTCGGTAAAAATCCAGAGAAGCCTGTTATTCGAAGAGCAGTTCTTCCCGCCACCAACCCTGTATGTAGAGCATCAGTAATCTCCTGACGGGACTTTTTAACCCGCTGGCTGACCAGCCCTGTTATTGCCTTTCGGGTTATACTTTCGTAAAATTAGATTCTATAACTTATTGATAATCAAATCAACATTTTTTCAGTTTATTCTGTAAAATGATGATTTTCAAATACTTATAAATTATAATTCTATCTCCTTAAAGGGAATAAGTGTTCTGGTTCAAGCTGTCCGGCTAGGATAGCCTGAATGACAGCCATGCCTGATTGTCCAGTAATCTAGCAGATTTACGGCTGGTGCTGTCGTGTCAGCAGCCGCAGGGCGTACAGGTTTTTGGAAAGTGGCTTCCAGAGCGGCAGTTGCTGCTCGAGGCCCATCCGCGACAATCCCTGTGCGTCGATCTTGTCATTCATGGACAGCGCCGGCTGCCCGGTTGTAGCCCAAGCTTTTAAAGTAGTGCTTGGCTTTGTTGGGCAGCAAGATAACAACCGGCTGGTCCTGCTGGTACAGGTACCAGGCAACCGCCTCGTGGTAGACACCGGTCGACTCCATCAGGTAAGTCAGGGGCAGTCCCAACTTTCGGTGGCGGGCGACCCAGGCCAGCAGGGCTGCGAAGCCAGCTGGCTTGTTGGCCACTCTGGTGGTGGCTTTGGCTGTAACCCGGCCGGTATTATCAATCACCGACAGGCAAACCTGGAGCGTATCCTTGTTAATAGCCAGGCCCACGCAGTAACGCAGAAAATCGTTCATAACTAGATGGATAAGAAGGTGAAACATAAACCCGACCCGACGACTTTCCCGGCTCTGGCACATCGATGGCAGAGCACAGCATCGAGCCGCGTCTATGGGTACTGTCGGAGCTTGTGGGAAAGGGACAGGGAAACCAGCACAACCAGCCTGGTCAAGATCACCGGCGGGTGTCTCAGCCGGTACGCCGGAGCGGGCCGATCCCAGGTACTGGTTGCCCCTGTCAGGTCTTATTCAAAATTTGCACGCCTCCGGGCACCCGGTTTTTCTGACAATCTCAATCAAATACAAAGATATGAGCGGCCGACCGTCCCAAGTGTGTTAACTACCATACTAAACTTCTCACTCCAATCTTTGGCGGGCCAGTTCCAGAGTTTTGTCCACGCCATTAATCACATCGACCTTCTTATTTTCACTACTAATTTTCGGCGTAATCCCGATGCCTTCATAGCTTTTGCCGTCTGATCCGCGGTAGTCGCCTACACCGACGGTAATAATCCACCCGTTAGGCAACTGATGGGCGATCACATCAGTAAACGCACCTGCTGTCTTAGTTCCAATATGGGTAACATTAGCATTCTCCAGCATGGCAAACGTGAAGGTCTCACCCGCACTTATCGTAGTGGAAGTCGTCAGCAGGATGACTGGTTTAGTATATTGGCTTTTACCCGTCGGCTCTACATACCAGTTTACGGCAGTATCAAACTGGTCGTGACCTGGACCGTTTCTTTTCCTGGATGTCATGAACAATTTCTTTGAACTTGAGAATCGGCCGGCTATGTACTTACTCACCTGATCGGAGCCGCCCTTGTGGTCTCGTATGTCAAACACGATTCCTTTGGTGGAAGCCAAAGCGTCGATGGCTTTGACCATGTTTTTTTCGTAAAACGAAAACTCGCCCTGGAATGATTTGATATGGATATAGCCAATGTCCGACGTTAGTTTTCCGTAGCCAAAATCGTCTGTTTCTGCGTGGTATTCAGTCAGATATTTTTCCCGGACTACCTTGAAATCGAAATCTTCCTGAGCTGGGATATGTCCGTTTTCCCCGCTGTTATAGTCTGTCAGCTCTGGACTGTTGGTATAGATGTTTATATGTTTGTCATCTAAAACGTGCACGGTCGAGGATAGGACTGAAAACAATTCCGCGTCGGTTCTTGCCGCCTGTGCCATCGGTAGGTGAGAGGTATACACCTTATTCCAGTCGATATTTTTAACCAGGAACAGTCCATAATGACTGTCAAATTTCTGCCACATTTGCCGAAAATTGTTTTCATTGGAATTGTCGACCTCAGGGGCAACCATCATTTCCTGACAGGAGGTGAAAGAGATAAGTACGCCCATTAGAATTGTTGCGAGTACTGTTATTTGCTTTTTCATTAGGAGGTATATGTTAAAAAGTAAAACCAAGAGATAATTGACTGCCTGCTTCCGTAAGGTGATTGGGTTTGTAGTAATGCATCCAGGACGCTGCGTACATGATATCCAAAGCGATGCGCTTTTTTACCAACAAAGGGTACTTTATTGAAAATCGGACATTTTGAAAATGATTGAGTGTTTCCAGCTTATTGTTACCCGTGAAAAAAGATTTCAAAACCGACTCATCGGGCCTTCCCGGCGACTGATGATAGGGCATCCGGGTTACCACCGAAGCAAGTGGAACTCCCAATTCTAAAAAGATTGGTTTGCCATTTCTTAAAAAATAGTCGAACCGTGCTTTGGCATTGAATGAGCCGTTATTGATTAAGCCGATATTGATAAATCCGGGTATGTAGGTTAAATTTTCTTCCAAACTTCCTCCAATGTATAATGCATTGGATGAACTTCTTACTTGCTGCATTTTGTGTAAATAGCCCAACCGTAGATTGAAACCTATTTGACTAATTTCAAGCACTTTATGTTCAGTACTTTCAACGCCGTTAATATCCGTTTCCTTTGCGTATATTTCAACATCAGACCCAGAATTGGGTATTAACGCCCCTGAAAATACATGGAGATCAGACCAGAAAATGCCTTTTTTTGACTGGTGTGAATATTCGAGCTGAACCTCTGTTCTGATCGACTTAAACATGTTTGTTGAATACAAAAGATCAACCGTCTTGATGTAATCAGCTCCTACCCCAATCCGGAATTGGTTTCGCTTATGCAGCGCGTCAATACTACCTTGACCTTGACCTTGAACCTGTACCGCAACCAGCAAAAAAGCGAAAGAAAGTTTAAGCAGAAGAGAACATCGTTGGGTGTAAATAGCCAATTGGCGGAAGGGTGCTTTTTTGAAAAGTGTAGATTTTATTTCATGAGCTAAGCTTCGATTAATGGTTTTCATTTTCATGGTAATTTGTAAAGTGATTAAAAATGTGATAGTAATAATTAGTGGGAAGATTAGTCCAGAAAAAAGAAGAAATCTATACCCTAAAAATAGGGTCGTTATCGACCATGTCCTTGGTTTGGGCATAGATTTCGGAGGCAGTAAGCAGTGGAAAAATTGCCGAAAACAGCAGGTACCGAAGCCATGCGGGTCAGGAACCCGATATCCAGAAGATAAAAAAAAGCGTGGCGGATTTGCGGATAATTAGTTTTTTCATGGGTACCACGAAAAGAAGGTGAGTGATTACGAATCCAATTAATCCTTCCTGGAAACTTCCTGATTGTTCCTGGTATTTTTCTGGACGGCAATGGCTCCGAACAAACCCATCAGGAAGGAAGAGGTGTAAAATCCCTTTTCGCTTGGCAACAGTGTTGCGTTCCACAGGCCAACCGTCAGCAGCGTACTAGACAGGATGGTAGACAACCAGCAGATAGCGTAGTATAGGTCCGTCACCGGAAGGCCCTCCAAACGGTCGCGCACACTTTTCTGAACCGATACCATCGCGAAAATGCCGTACATCAGCACGGTGAAGTAGAAGCCCTTTTCATTCAGCAGCATGTCGGACCGCCACAGGTCGATCAGGTAGCCCAGCATACCCACTCCGAGAGCCAGCCATGACGCGCCCATGAAGGCGGCAGATGTTTTTTGATGCATGATTTTGGGGTGTTAGAAGGAGACAGGTATACTTATGAAGCAAATATGGGGGCAGGCAGGCTCGTCTTTCAAAAATTTTGGCGTAAGTAGGCGTAATCTGGCTTTGAATGGCTGGTAATGGACTCTGAGTCGTTAAGTGGGCCAAACGTCTCAACGGCAGGGGATTGGTCCGGTAGTCTAAAAACAGAAAGCCCACCGGCATGGACACGGGAGGGCATTTGTCGGGGTTACATGTCCCGTAAATTGGGGCAGTACGCCCCGGGTTTCTCGGGCAGGCAGTTCAGAACGGCATTCCCAGGTCGGCTGTCACGTAGGCGTACGACTTGGTATCGACTAGGGCGGCACCAGTCAGTTTGTACTGCTTTCGTTGGGTCACATAGCCATCCGCGTCCAGAACGTAGGTGTAATAGTCGCCATCGAGTGAAGCCTGCGGGGTTACGAGTGTGACCAGGTGCTTGCCCGGCTTACCGAAAATCCGCAGGTAAGCGTCATGTTCGTTCACCCCTATCACGTTCAACGGATATTTATCACTAATGACCGGGTCGCTCCCTGCCGGACTGTAATTGAATTTTGTTGCAAAACTGCTCGATATTCCCGTCGTTTCCGTCGCCGAGACCATGTCGCCGTCAGCATTGTAAGCGTACCCGAATCCACCGACGCAACTGTTTTTATTCTGGTAATTCACTAACTGGCCCTTCTCATTGTAGGCAAACTTCCACTCCCTTAAGTAATGGAGAGGGACATTGTTGTTGACAACTGTAATCGCTTCGGCAGATTCGGTGCAGCGGCCGCTGGCATCCAGCATAAAGGTTTCATCCCGCAGTCTGATCTTTCCCTGATGCGTAAACGCTCTGATCTTACCGGGACTGTAGGTGTAATCGGTCTGGATAGCCAAACTGCCACGGACGGGGGTGGTTACGTTCAGAAGTCGGCCATCGTTATCGTACGTCAGGGTAGCCTCACCGTGTTTGGTGAGCTTGTGCACATGGGGAGAGTTGGGTGAGATACCCTCACTTCCGAGCCGCGCTGTGGCTCTTGAGGTTGCGTCAGGCGGCATGGGCCCCACCGGGCTGTCTTTCTGGCAGGCAACGGAGCCAATCGCTAAGGCAAGAAAAAGGGTATTTTTGAAAACTGAAATATTCATTGGTTCAAGGTGTATTTAATAATTGGGATTTGTTTTGATTCGTGAAATGGATCGATTGAAACACTTCGGGCTTATTTGCCGAGCGTCACGACCCGCAATGGAGCCACGGGTTCCGGCGCATCGGTATGCAATTGAATCGGTTTGACGATGACCTCCTTGCCCTGGGTGATGCGCAGCGTGTAGGCCCCGTCCCTGAGTTCATTCATATCAAAGATCTGGCTGAACTTGTCCCTTTTTTGGGTAGGGCGCCCTGGTAGAGTTGCTTACCTCCCGGGCCCAGCAATTGCACAAAGACAAGCGCGTTTGGTTGCTTTTCAACGGACAGACGGATTTTGTTAGGCTGGCCGGTTTGATACACCCCAACGGTGAGCTGATCAGGGGCAGAGGTCGTTTGGGCGAATGTGGCCGAACCGGCCAGAGCGAATGCGCCTGCCAGCAGGCTCTTGAAATGGGTTTTGTTTAACATGGCTTTGTTGGTTTACAAAATGTTACATACTGTTCGTTTTTTGCCTACTCGATTTCAGGTTTTCGGCCTCCCCTGCTTTATTGTGATACAAAGGTGGGGGGCGTGTGGGAGGGCGTCAAAAGTTTCGTCCCGAGCTGCTGTAATCTTGGCGTTGAAACGTAAGTCAACGGCGGTGAGTCGTTTATGAGCTTCGGTTCACGACGGGTTCTCTCATAATAACTGGACAAAAAAACCTCCGTACCTGTGGCGGAGGGCTTCTGAGAACCTGCTGGAGTAATGCCGTCTTTGTGTCTCACATAGTGAGCTTCGACTGGTCGGGGTAGCGTAGCGGCCCTCCCACGCTTGTTTGACCGTATCGGTTTACGTGGTTGCCCAGCCTCCCCTTCGAGCATCTACAGCAGCCGGTGTGCGTGTTTTTCATGCGCTGTGACCGGATTGCCGAAGCCATCAATGCATTTAGTTGGCTGGCTAGGCGGTCATCCTGTTCGTCATAAAATACCTGCTCAGCCCGTTGTGAATCGGTCAATGGAATTCTTCAATCCGAATGGGTTAGTCAGGATCTGGGTTTTTACCCCGACAAATTGACATAATCTGGTCGTCAAATATGAAATAACCGTTTCCTGAAAGCTTATCATTGATCACCTGCTGACCGATGAATCGCAGGATGACTTCGCGCTGCACAAGGGGTGTTTTTGTTTGGTACTCCCAATACTTGGGTTCTGTAATGCCGATGATAACCAAGGCGGGCGGTAGCCAGCTCGTACCACATATCGAAACTCGTTTCGGGGCTGGTGTAATGGATCGTGCCCCCGCGCCCTTCGTGGAAGTAGCTCAGGTGCGGGCTGGGTTCGGCGGTTGGGCTGTCGGCTGAAGGAGTAAGCTCCGTCATGATTTTTGAATAGTTTTCCCGATGAAATTCAGAGCCTTATCGTAAGTTTCAATCCCATGCCCGACCTTAGGAAATACGACGACTTGTTTCAGTGACTTCATGTGTTTTCTGGCATTGTCAATGGACTTTTGGTGAGGAAACAGTAAATCCTGATCCCCTTCAAGCAGGAAGGTGTCGACCGTGAACTGGGCCAGCTGCCTATCCATGTAATAGGGCTTTTGGGTGTTGTCTTTATACCGGGTTAAGGCGAAAACCTCGTAGTCGACCAGCATTTTTTCGGCGGTTGGGGAAAGCTGATGATTCGGTTTGCAGAAAACCGCCTGCTCTAAAAATGTCAAAACATTCGTTTCATTCGGGCGCAGGATGGGCAAAAGATTGTAGTATAAGTTTTTGAGGCGAAGGGAAAAAGGTTGCAAACAGCCCGGATTCAGCAGAAAAGCCGCTTTGATCCGTTCTGGACTGAGCAGGCCCAGCTTCATACAGATTAGCCCGCCGAACGAAGCTCCGGCTACGTAGGCAGTTTCGATGTTCAGACCATTCAGTACCTCCGTCGCCCAGCACCCATACTCCAACGAGTGAATCTCGGGAGTGTTCCCTTCACTCAGGTTGGGCAACCCGTTGGTTTCGACCATGTAGATTTTCATGGGATGGTTCAGGTTGTCCAGGCCCCTGTCAAAATCCCAAATGAGCGACGTCGTTCGTGCTCCCGGAAATATTACAAGTGTGTCAGGGTAGTCATGTTGGGTATTGAAGCCCCAAACGTGTGTTTCTCCCAAGGACGTTGCGACGGTATGACGTTCGTACGTCCTCCCGTTATTTTTTTCCAATTGACTGACCCAATTTTCAAAATAGTCAACGTCTGATTTTTTGTCTTTAAAATAGGATCTGTGTTTTACTTTTATGTCGGCTGAAAGAGTTGAGCTTGGCATGGTTGTGTGTTTTCTAAATACGTATGATAGATAAAGAAACGGGTTCAATTCGTCTTTCGGATACCTGCCAGCTTCATGCCGGGGATACTTTGGCGGATACATCGGCCTACCCGCCCGGCGAGATTAAGCAGTTTGTCGACCACAGGAACGGTTGGCAATGGCTAACCATTAAAAACATGGTCGTAGAGGAGTATTACGTCATTATCTCACTCGGCTACTGTGCCAAGGCCCTGCAACAGATCGAGTTGTTGGTGTACCATGACCCTTTCGACCTGACCGCTGGCTGGGATTCGTGGTCGGAACAACGGGAACTGGAAATGCTGGCTGTCCTGCGGGTTTGGCTCTGCAACGAATTGGGGCGCGAAGGCCCGTTTGCTGGGGAGACGCACAGGCATCTTATGATCCCAAAGAGGGGTACAGCTCCATCGGAATTCAGTACCGATAATCCTTTATGTTAGGCCTAACACCCACTCTTTCACCGATGAAAAACTGCCCACTACCGAAGCCCTTCGGCTTATAGCTTGGCCTTCGTTCGTAGCGATATTCAGTTCGATGGTACAATCAATCAGGCCGGGGTATTTCCGCATCACCAGTGTTACGGTCGATTCATCCAACCAGCTCACCTCCCAGGCCGACCAGTCATCCGTGTTGATCGAAAACAGACAGGCGCTGTCGCTTTCCCGAATCAGCGACGGTTGGTCGATCCAGTGGCTCATCCGCATCTCATAACTGTCAAAACTTACCTTATACTGCCGATTAGAGGAGAAGATATCTTCGGACATGGTAGTCGATTTAAAACGTGTGTTTAGCCCAAAGGTATCCCCCAATAAATGCGAGGATGAAACCAATCGGGCCGAGAAAGAAAATGCTCGTCATGCTGGCCTCGACGCTCCGGTCGTGCCCATTAGACGAAAACTTGCCCATAAGGTAGTAGCTCAGAAAGGCCGCCAGGATGTAGCCTGCCAGGCCGATGAGGAACCCGATTCCGACGTATTTCATTCGTTTTTCTCTGGTTTAGATGGTTTTTTGAGCTTACCTTTCTTGTCTCAATTTTCTATTTTCATTATCCCACAAGGCCCCCAATGTGCCCGTAGCGAAGGCTAAAAGCATGGCAACTGGTGGGGTGTCGGCCCAAAGCCAATGCATTCCTTCGGTGTCGAAAGTACATGCGGGACACAAAAGCCCATACAGTAGGTTGGAACTCATAAAGAGAGTTCGCTTTTTGAGGGAGTGCTGTTTAATTTCGGTACTTGACCAATCCGCACTAAAAAGCAATTTGGAGTAAACGACAAGCTCTTTCACTAGTTCTTTAATTGAATTTCGGGCATTGATAGTTCAGCTACTTCGTTGACTAAAAGCTGTTTTTCGACTTTCAGCTTAGTCAGAAACGGGGAAATTTCTGAGCCATATTTTCGGATGCTGATCATGAACAGCAGAATGCCTCGCTGGCCGGATTTAGTCTTGACGGCTTTAAACCGGAATACGTCCCGCTCCACCAGAGTATCCCTTTCATTGGCGGCATTGTTGCCAATCAGGCAGTCGATGATTTTTTCACCCGTGGCGGGATTCTTGATCACTTCGTAGTTGACAATCGGATTGGTGCGTTTCAGTTTATCCAGTTCGCGTAGTTTGGCAGCCACCGCCTGGTCTACCGTTGATTCGGTCAGCATACAATCAATACCCACCATCGACTTGTACTTCGGAAAGTCATCGCCAGCAACCAGGTATTCCTGTTTATAAAGCGAAGCATCCGGGTGGGCCGACCAGCTTAACCGATAGGTGTTTTTTTGGACGGAAATCGGTGCCTGAATCCCCAAATAATTAATGGCGGGTTTTGGCGTCTGTGCATAGCCTGGATCGGATAGCATGAGTAGGACCCATAAAGAGATGAATAATGGTGTGATTGGCATGAGGCTGTTTTATTAGGGGTTTGTGATTTTGTGCTGTGCGGAGGGTACTCTAGATGGATTGCCAGGCAAAGCCGATTGTCTTCTCCACCCAATGGGCGTTCAGTTCTGAAAACAGCTCGTCCATCCATTCCGGATCCTGCGCGGCCTGCCAACCCAGGTACCCTTTGGAAATCATAAAGGAATCCAGCACGAACTGAAGGATGTCTTCATTGGCGGTGTCGGCCCTAAGGGGAGGAAGGTGGACTTCCCCATCTTTGGTCACGAAAAGAATGTGGGAGTACCGGTCGTCATCGACGCTGGCCACGAGTTTGCAAAGTTGGTCGAGGGTAGGGTGCTGGTTTAAGTTCATGCTTGGTTGGTTTGGGTAATTTGGCGGCCCGCTGCGTAAGAATGGGTTTTGTCGGCGGCGTCGCGGTCGGCTTCGTTGGTTACCATCGCGAACGAGGCCGGATCGGCACGGGCCAGAATTTCCCCCTCGTAATACACATGACGGGCGTCTTTGGCGTAGCCATATTCCAGCATCGTGAAAGTGGTCCGGTCGGCCTTAGCCAGAGGGTGGTCCTGGTAGAAAACGGTTTGGCTGTCCTGGGCGTAGTCATCGGCCAGGAGCGCAAACGTCTGCCGGTCGGCACTTAGGATGCAGTGATGCTGGAAGTAAATCCGGGTGCTGTCGCGGGCATATTGAGTGTACAACTCCTCCCACTGGGCAAATGTGGCCGGGTCGGCTTCGGGAATGAGTTTATCCTTGTAAAATGCGTGGTTATCGTCGGTGGCATAATACAGCCCCACGGCGGTGAACGAATCAGGCAGCGCGTTCGGGAGGGGACGAACCCCCGACGTAACGCCACCAATGGGCATGTCTACAATGCTCCAGCAGTAATAAACAATTCGCTTGTCTTTAGCAAAATTTCGGCTTACCACGGCAAAGGACTTTCCGTCACTGCCCCTGATAGGGGCCTGTTGGAAATAACCCACCCGGCTGTCCTTGCCAAAATGGGGGTCGAGCGGCACAAACGAAGCGACATCAGCCACGGCAAAACCTATCCCTTGATAGTAAGCGCGAAACTTGTCTTTTGCGTAGGCATATTCATTCCCGATCACCTCGAACGAAGCGGCATCGGCCTGTATCACCCGGATTATTTTATTCCTCCGGGTAGTCTCGAACAACTTGAAATCAATGTAATTATCACAGAAGTAAACGACCGCGTGGTCTTTGGCATAATAGTCGTCGAGCGCGGTAAAGCTGGTTCCGACCGTAGGTTCGAGTTCAATGCCCCGGTAATAACCCCGGTTTTTATCGCGGGCAAAAACGCTGTTCAACGCTTCAAATGATTTGTAATCGGCCGAATCCATCCGGTAGTCTTTGTAGTACACGAAGCCATTTTTGGTCTGGTAACCTGACTTTTTACAAGCCGCCAGAAGGCCCAGGCCCAGCAGAGAAAGTAGGATATGGAATAGTTTCATGGAGGAGGTCAGTAAAGTGGGCTTAGTGGGTACTGATGTAACGGATTAACAGGAGGAGCGATACAACGAGCAGTAGGGTGACGATTTTTGTCCATGTATGCGGCAGCCAGTTCAGCCCGGCCAATACAAGGAACAGAAAAACGCCGACACCTTTCAGGGCGACCTCCATTTCGCCACCCCCGGCATCATTGTAGGGGTTCGCCTTTTGCAGCAAGGCCCAGACGACAAGGCCGCCGTACACCCCGATAAGGAGCCAGTTGATACCGTTAAGAATTTTGACCGTAGTCATTTTTACAGGGTTTAGAATGGGGCGAATAGTCTGGTGCAACCCTCCGATCGGTGCGTGTTTGTTAGTTCCCCTGTTGCCATATTCCGTATTTTTCCAGCAGGTCCGGTACCCGGCGGATGTCGCAGCCGAAAACAAAAATCCGGCTTCGTTTGTCGTGCAGGCTACCAAACGGAATTTCATCCTTCCAATATCGTACCCCGCGCGCGTCGAGTTCGGTGAGCAATACTTGTTCCTGAGTAGTCGTCACCAGTCCAATCAGGTGCCTATTTCCCGTTTTATCGCTGGTTATGGCGGCAAAGACGTAGGCAACGGCATCTGATTCGGTTTGGAAATAGTGCAGGTTGTCGCGCGCACCCCGTTCGGTGTAAAACCACACGAACTGATTCCCGTCGCGGTATAAACCGTACCCCTCGTGGATGATTCGCTTGCCGATGGCGTAGCTGTCTGGGTAGCAGTGGGCAGTCATCCAATCGTCAAGTTTCTGCATGGTCGATAGTTCCATTGTTATTCCTGACTTTGATTGAGTATTTCGTCGATTAGCCAGCGTCTATTCTGCCGCACGAGCCGAAATTCGTAAACATCGAGCAGCGTAAACCCCACCGTCGCCTGGTCGCCTAAAATCGTAACTTTGCCCATTTTTAGGGATTTGAGCGAGTCAAGCTGCGTATCCACGTCCTGCGTCAGCATCACCAAATCGTAATCGAAGCCGGTGGGAGGCCCTTCGAACTGCGGACTCTGGCGGAAGCCCGCCTGCCGTTCCCTAAAAAACACCCGCCACTGATTGAGATAGGCATCGGTCAGCCGGTGGCTGCTTTTCAGGTAAGTTAGGTACCGCTCCCCATTTTTCAGATTCACCGAATACGGCTTCCCGGCAGTCTGGTTGACAAGCGGAATCCGGTTCGCTTCCTGAATATGATTTTTATACCAAGTTAGAAAGCGAACCACCGTTTGCCGGGCCTGCCGCGTATCGGTGGAAACTGCGCTATCGGCAACCAAATCGAGTTGGGGCATGCGAATGGTCGGATCAGACCGCTTTGTCCGGTTCGACGCGTTCCAAGTTGGAACAATCCACATCAGATTTCCCAGCATCAGGATTATCAGCAACGGCTTCATATAGCGTTTCATAAACGGTAATATTTATACGTCGAACGGTAGGTCATACTCCCGGCTGACGATCTGGGAGGTGCGGGTTTTCACCGACACTTTCATTTTTAGGGGCGAGCCGAGAATCAGGTAGTTTTTCACAAACCGGTCATCATGCATAAGCCAGGAGTTGTCTTCGATCAGGTACTCCTCCACGCCCACTTTGCTGGCCTGATACGCCCAGCGTTCCACGATGCCGGGTTCATAGTTTAGGATAGTGCCCATGCAAAGTACCTGAAGGCCGGGCAGCGACTGATGGCCCAATTCGGGGTAGTTAACGACCGTAACGGTCAGGGAAGAACCGTCTTCGAGGTCTTTGACAGACCAGTCATCGAGAATTGTTTTTTTCGTAGTCATGTTTTGGTGGTTGATACTGGTGTAGGCAGCACCTGTTTATAGGGTTAAGATATCCCCGGTACATCATCCAGCCGATGGTACACCGGCAGGCCGCGTTCAGTAGCCAACCGAACGTCTTCATCGGCTCCCTTTGACTCGCCGGGGAGACGCAGGATGGCATCGCACCGATCAAGCAAATGGTGCGCGACAGGATACAAAATTTCCTGCCATGCCGCGTCGCCGGGTGTTTGACCACCCGCCAGGTGCCAGAGCGGCAAGGCAACCCATTCGCCGATCATGGGCAGGTAGCCCGCCCGAAACAAGGCCAAGATTACGGCTTCGAGCCGATGTAAGTTTTCGGCCATCAGAGCCGGATCGTCGTTCGTGCCGGAGCGGTATGGCCCGGCCACAAGAATCATCATGGTAGCTATGCGTTTACAGGTGAATGGATGAATTGCTCAGATTTTTGTTATGGGGCTATTGGGTCACCATATAATAAGTCATGGGGAGGGGCAGGCGGTAGCAGTTTGTTTTGGCGGTGACTCATCAGTAGCAAACAGATCGTTGCCAGTAAACAAAATAGCGTTGCCTGAACAGATCCTTCTGGACCAAATTCTCCGCCGGTAATCCACGCGGCTCCGTCGATCTTCGTAACTAACAAACTCCTGCTCAGTGCGCTTCCCGATACCTTGGCGCCGAAAATTCCTGATTCAGTAAAATTCCAGGCAAAATGGATGGCGATGGGAAACCATAAACTTCGGGTGTAGATGTACGCGGAAGCTAACAAAAGCCCGGCTTGTATGGAAAGTCCCAGCGCTGCGATCAGGGAACTGTTGGGGTTGGCCAGGTGCATGACCCCGAAGATCAAGGCCGAAAGAAGCAGCGCCACGTAACTTCCCCACCTTTTTTCGATAATACGGAATATGATCCCCCGAATGATAATTTCTTCGACAACCGCCACGGCTAAAGCAACTGCCAGTGCGGGAATGACGAAACGGAATGAATTAGTGGAAATGATCTGGAAGTCTGCGGCAAGGTAGATGACCAGAATGGTCAGGGATTGCAAAACCGCGCCCAGGGTAACTCCCATCATCAACTGGCTGACCATTCCGGTTAACGACAATTCTGAAATAGGTCTCTTTTCGTAGTAGCCGAACCACAGTGCGTAACTGCCAACAATGAGAATGGCGGCCACGACAGCGTTTATCAGGTTGACGGTATTCACGTCAAGTGCTGTTAACTTGAAAAGTTGAATAACGCCCACCTGTCCGATAGCCACAATGCTACAGCAGATAGTAATGCCAAGTGCTATTTGTGACAGGGGGAAACGCATGATCCGGTAGCTGATGGCTTTCGTGTTCATTATATAGAGGCTTTTTAAGGTGTATTGATCTTTATGGTATAGGGTTCAACCCGTTTATTCAGCACATGCTGGGATCTCCAAACCAAACTACTGGTTCTGGGTGATTCCTACCCTCACCTCTTGAGCGGCGTATAGGTGTGCTTGGGTGCCGATCCTCCTACTGGCCAACTGACCGTCGGCGGCAGGCGGAGTGTTATCCATCCACTGTCTCGATCCATTGCGAACCGAAAATGGCACTCAGCAAAGCCAGTGCGGCGCCCAGCAAATCGCCATGATGCAGGTACAGGGCAACGGTTTGCATTTTGGCAAAAAAGCCAATGGCCAGAAAGCCAAAAAATAGGGAAGCTAATTTGCAGATAAGTAGTTTTTTCATGGCTAATAGAGGATGGGAGGAAGGTGAGTGAATGACCTATGAACGATTTCAGACAAAGGTGCAGTTTGCCCCTTCTACGTTTCAAAAATTTTGCAACGAACCGTAGCGGTTGGGGTATGAATCGTGGGGAATCGACCGCAACCGGATTTTCCAGGTGGAAGATTGTTGCTGTTGATTTGGGGTTCACAGGAAAGAACTCCCTTTCTGCTTTCGTGTGATTCTCACCAAAAGCAGAGAACCTGCCTACACAGGAGCCAGCTTTTAGCCGGAAAACGACACTGACTTCCCTAGCTCACTCCTCCGCCAGCATCAACTGCGCCAAACCATCGTAGCAGGCTTCCCAGGCTTGTCTGACCGTCTCGTTCCAGTCGTTGCCCAGCCCCATTTCCAGCGTCCAGAGCAGGGCGGCTTTCACGTCCTCGTAATGGGAGGGCTGGACACCGTAGCCATTGTGGCTGCGGACCAAGGCGGCGATTTCCGTCCCCAGGGTATCGGGCAGGTCGATACGGGCCACGATGAGGCTGAGCATGTCGAAAAATTTCCGGTACTGGGCATCCATCGGCCCTTTGAAAAGCGGGCGTAGAAACGGATATTTGAAAAACAGCCGTCCGTAAAACACATCGCCAAGCAAAATGGGGTTTACTTCGCGCAGTAGTTTCCAGGTCTGCTTGACGAGTCGGACTTGTTGTTGGGTCATTGGAAAGGGCATGACAAGTCGGATATGGATGATAGGGTAGTAAAGGAAGTGGACGTGGGATCTTAAACACAGTATTTCCGAACGAATCGTTAATTTTAAGCAATGAGTCGTTTTCAGTCAGGTTTCAAGGCCACTCACGAGCAGAGGCATTACAATTGGAAGCTGGTTCCGCGTCATTGGTGGCCGATTTTCGACGGCCCGTATTCAAAAATAGTGCGGGGCACTGCTGAAAATGACAGATTTACAGGTAGTTTTAATTTCCTTTTCCAGCCTGTATCATGAATGCTCTGATTATCGAAGATGAAAAACTGGTAGCGCAAGAATTGGCCGCCAGTATTGCCGAGGTCGATTCGACCATTCACCTGGTGGGTATCGTCGGTAGTGTAAAAACGGCATTGACCTGGTTTTCCGAACACGCCGAACCCGATGTGATCTTTGCCGACATCCAGTTGGCCGACGGAGTCAGTTTCACCATTTTCAGTAAGTACCAGATCTCGTGTCCGGTCATCTTCACGACGGCCTACAACGAATATGCCATTCAGGCTTTCAAGGTCAACGGTATCGACTACCTGCTCAAGCCCGTCGACCACGACGAGCTGAAACAGGCGATTGGTAAGGCCCGGAAGTTTGCCAAACCAATGGGACAGGCTGGGCTCGACGTGCAAAAACTAATGGATGCGCTCAACCTGCCTTCGCCCTTAAAGCCTACTTTCAAAGAGCATTTCCTGGGCAGTGCCCGCAATCGGTGGGTACCCGTCAAAATAAGCGACATCGCCTATTTTGTCCGCGATCAGCTGATTTTTTTAGTGACCAACGCCGGCGAACGCTACATTCTGGATTACGATTCCCTCGACGAAATCGAACAGCTGCTCGATCCCGCCGTATTCTATCGGGCCAGTCGGCAGTGTCTCATTCATATCAATGCCGTACAGACGCTGAAAGGCCTGGCCAACCTCAAGCTACAACTCGTCCTGAAAGCGCCCAACCAGTCCTTTGGCATCGACATCAGCCGCGACAAAGCACCCACCTTCCGAAAATGGCTGGAAAAATGAGCGCCTACATTCCCGTATTTGGCGTTTGGCTGCTTGGGTTGCTGATGGGCCTGGGTAGTCAAACAGAGGCTCAGGAACGGCCCCCACGCTTTGAATTTGGACACATTCGGGAGCAGGATGGGCTTTCGTCCCGCAAAATCCATTATCTGCTTCACGACCGGGAGGGGTACCTCTGGATCGCCACCAACACGGGCCTGAACCGCTTCGACGGCACCCATTTTGTCCAGTTCCGCCACCAGCGCAATAACCCTCACTCGCTGCTTAACAACCAGGTGTATGCCCTCTGCGAGGATAAGCAGGGCCGTATATGGGCAACGTTCGAAAACGGAGTCAGTTGCTACGATAAAGCGACCGGTCGCTTTGAGCACATTACCTCCGTCGGAAATAAGGCATTGGGTATCTGCAAAAATATCCGCTGCGACCGGGCGGGAAACATCTGGTTTACCAGCCGTGATCTGGGCCTGTTCGGCTACACCACCAAAACCGGAGTGGTGCAGTACTATCCGGCCTATGCGACTGACAGCACCGGAGGCGTGCGTACGTTGCCCAACGGGTTGGTGGAGGACCCGTACCGGCCGGGTTTCTGGATGGCGGAAGCGCATGGTATGCGCTACTTCGACACGGTTCGGCGGCAGTTTACCACCTACATGAATAACCCCAGGCATAGTCCTGTGCTGAACCCTAACGATGTGTCCGCCCTGGCCGTAGATGGGAATCACCTGCTCATTGCGGACCACACGGACAGTTGCATTGTGGTGTATGACCTGCGCAGCCAGCGGATACTGAAGCGGATCAGGCCCGACACCCCACAGGACCAGGTCGAGTTTTTCGTAGCCACTATTTTCGTAGACAGGCGGCATAACCTTTGGGTGAGTACCTGGGGGGCCAAAACGTTTTATATCGACTCCCGAACAGACCGGGTAACGCCACTTCACCACGCCAAATCCGAACCCGCTTCGTTAGGTGCCGATTTCATCTTGTCTGGCTGGCAGCAATCCGACGGGACCGTCTGGCTTGGTACGGCCAATGGCCTGGCCTACACCAATCCGGAAAGAACATTATACGATGTATATGACCTGGAAGCGTTGTTCCCAGCCCTGACAGACGAGCGGGGCATCATCTCCTATATCGAGGACCCGGATGGGTCGTGGTGGCTGGGCACCTCCATCCGGGGGTTGCTGCACTACGTACCGGCCACCAACCGGCTCGATGTCTATCGACTGCCCAATAAAACAAGTCAATACCCCTGGGGAATGCCCGTTACGGGTATCGAACAGTGCGGAAATGAGTTATTGATAGGGTCTGATAAAGCGGTCTATCGCTTCAATATGCTGACGCACCAATTTAAGACTATAGAGTTGCACCCAGCGGCACAGTTGGTTCATCTTCGAACATTTCGGCTTATTGGCAATCAGTACTGGGTCTTTGGTGATGGCAAACAGGCGTTCGCCTACGACCTAACACGGCAGCAGTGGAAAACTTACCCAATTCGGTCGGCAAGTACCGATCCTCGGTTTCTGGTACGTCAAACCCTGCTCGACAGGCGGGGCAATTTGTGGCTGGACATTTTTCCCGAAGGGTTTGCGCGGTTCTCTCCGCAGCGAAAAGAATTTATTGTGACCGATACCCACCAGGCTGATTACGAAAATACGATTAACTCACTAGCCGAAGACCGGGACGGTTCCTTTTTGATGGCTACCGATATGGGTGGATTGGTAACGTACGACCCAGTGCGTCGTAGGGATACCATCCGGGCCGAAAACGACGCCATGACGCAGAGCCAAAGCACGGCCGCCCGACCCGACGGGTTCGGTAATACCTGGGTGGCTAACCTGAATCTGATTTCGGTTATTACAGCGGGTAAAAAACAGGTTCTCAACTTCCGGCTACCTATTAACGAGTACACGACTGTGTACAGCGCCTGCCTGTTTCCAATGCGGAATGGCCACCTGTTGTCGGCCCAGAAAGGTCATCTGGTCGAGTTCAAACCCGAAAACCTGAGCCCCGCCCGTCGACCGGAACTTGTGCTGCTGAACCGGCTCCGGCTGAATGATAGCACCCTGCTGCTGCACGGCCAAACGTCCCCCATCCGGCTAAAATCAGATGACAACTCGTTTATGATTGAGTTCAGTACGCTGGCGGTTTCGGTCAACCAACAGTACCGGTACAAACTGGAAGGCTACGACGATGACTGGAAAGAGTCGGGTACCCAAACCAACGCCGTTTATACCAAACTACCCGGTGGCGATTATATTTTCAGGGTTGAAGCCATAGCGGGCGACTTGCGGGGCCGGGAAACCACCCTGGGCGTTCACGTGGCCACGGCTTTTTACAACACCCGCTGGTTTCAGGCCCTGCTGGTGGCTATCGCCCTGGCTTTACTGTACAGTTTGTATCGGTATCGACTCCGACAATCAGCACGGTTGCATCATTTTCAAATCCAGATGACCAGGCTGGAACGCGATAAGGCCGAAATCCAGTACCACAACCTGATCAACCACCTCAATCCTCACTTCCTGTTCAACAGCCTGACCTCACTCAACAGTCTTATTCTGACCAAGCCCAAAGATGCTTCAACGTTTCTGCGGAAATTGTCGGTGATTTACCGCTATATTCTGCAAAACAAAGACTCGGAACTCGTTAGCCTTGAGGCCGAGCTTACGTTTGCCCAAAACTACATCGACCTGCAAACTACCCGGTTCGGGGACGGTTTGCACATCCGCATCGACGTCACTCCCGATTCGTTAACCCGGCAGATTGTACCCGTAACCCTGCAAAACCTGCTCGAAAATGCCATCAAGCACAACATCGTCAGCGATGACAGTCCGTTGAACATCCTAATTTACACCGAAACCGATACGTTGTTCGTGCAAAATAGCTTACAACGGAAGAGTTTCGTTGAAACGTCTAATAAGCAGGGTTTGAACAGTCTAAAATCACTGTACCGTTACCTAAGCCCCCGCGGAGTCACCGTGGATGAAACGGCTACCGAGTTCAGGGTTTCGGTGCCGCTGCTATAATCCGGTAGTGCCGGTTCCAAGAGCGAGCACCGGATAGGGTGTCCATTGGAGGTTCTCATTACAACTGGATACTGTTGGCGAATTCAATTTGGGGCAAGATTCTGAGGAATTAATCGCACAAAAGCGGCCTGACGTGTCTTGGTCAAAGGCACTTCGTTGAGCCAATCCACCAGCCGGTACAGATTGATCGCCGTGGCGACAAAAATATTCTGTAGGTGGGTTTGGGTCAATCCCGTATAACGGGATCGTCCGGTACGGCGGTGCGGCAGTCCAAAACCGCGTTCAGCTTGTGAAAGGGTTCCCTCAATGCCTGCCCGCTGGCAATAAAGCAAGGGCCAGCTTTCCTGCCCCTCCCGTTTCCTGGCTGCCTGCAAAGCTTGATAATGGGCATCGGCTCGCAGCTTGACACCCCGCCGTTTCATTTTGGTGCATTTCTTCCGAACCACACAGGGTACACAGTGCTTGCGGGAAAATTTGATGAACACACGAGGCTGGCCCTTTTCCTGAGTGACAATCCAAGATTGAGACAAATGCCCCTGGGGGTAAGTCGCTTGCTGGGTTGACCAATCCACTTGAAAATCGGCAGCTGCGAAGCCTTCCCCTGCCTTTGCCTGCCACCGCCCCGGTTGTAGTCTTGCCGGGCAGGTCCAACTAAATCAACCTGAGCAGTTTAAAGGGGAACGGGGGGGGATGGTTGGCTCATGAAGGCTCGTAATCAAAACGGTTTGATTGATCTTCTAATATACCGTTTTAGTGCCCAAAATGAATTCGCCAGCAGTATCCAGTTGGGCGAAAAGCGGCATTAGTGGACTAAGTATTTAGTTTTGGTTTCCTCAAAGGGCGTAACCCATTGACTCCAAGATCCGGACTGGTATTGAAGGAGTATTTTCCCAGGCGGTTGATATGCGCACAAGGAGCAGGAGAGATAAATTCAACCGGCGTAGCCCGGCGATCACTATCGTCAATGGGAAGCCAAAGGGGTACATTGGAGTTTAGGCGGCGAGAAATCTTTGCTTTATGAAAAACCACCCCAATATTGATCAGTATGGTATGCAAGAATTGGCCGTCAACCATGTATATGGCCAATTGAAAGATGCCAAGCTGGCCGACAATCCGCATGAATTCCAATATCGATGTGGGGATTAAGATTTGACAATACAAAGTTTGGAACCCGGAAAGGGGAAATACCGGACAAATGCATAAAAGCGGTTTTGTTGCATAAAAAAACCAAAGGCGGACCCATAAAAAGTTCCGCCTTTGGTAGATCGCTTCGTCCGTATACGATGCTCACTGCATTGAGTGCCCCTGAATGAAATGAACAACGGACTTATGCCTGAACTAGTTGCCAACCAGATACAAAGTGAGTGGACGCAAGGGAATCTTGGAATCGGGCAGACTTTCCGGTGGCGACATGGTACTTTCCGGAGCGACGTTAAGTCTGTGCGATGGTATTTCAGTGATCAGGAGAAGTACCTATTGAGCTTAACGAATGGATTCATCAGCACTATCCGTAACCTTAGATATCCCCAATCAAATTCAATACCACATTAGCCGATCAATTTCGGGTACCATCCGTCCTTTTCAGGATTGGTTCAGTAGGTTGAACGCTTCCTGGGGGTCAGACAGGAAAAGTTGTCGAAAGGAGTTGGTCCTACCGACGTAAATCTCGAACATATCGTTTTCCATGCCTTCAATTAGCTCTGTGGCTACCTCCTGGGCGGGCATCCCGTGCTGTTGTCCGCCGATTTCCTTAGAAAACTCCGTATTAACGGTAGGCGGCATCAGCTCAAATACCTTCACCGCCGTGTCTTTTGCCAGCGTGTGCCGCAGCGCCAGTGTGTAGGAATGGACGGCCGCCTTGCTGTCAGAATAGGTAGGAAGTACACTTAACGGGGAGAAGGCGACAATCGAACTGACGTTGACGATGGCAGCTTCCGGATGCCTTTTCAACGTAGGAAGCAACTTCTCAGTCAAGCGAATCAGCGAGAAATAATTCGTGTCCATTTCCTGTTTCGCTTTGTTAAAGGCCTGGGCATCTTCTGAGTGCGTGTATTTGAAAGCCATACCGGCATTATTTATCAGCACACTCAGTTCGGGGTAGTGGGATCCGATTTCATCGACCAGCTTATCCACCTCACCGGTGTCCGTAATGTCGCAGGGCAGGGCGATGGTGTTGTGCGACGATGCTGCGGCCTGATGCAGTTTTTGCGCATCGCGGCCAACGATCAGGACCTTATTCCCTCGCTGGCTCAGGAGTTTTGCGATTTGCAGGCCGATGCCCGAACCACCGCCGGTTATCAGTACGGTTCTTTCAGATAAATTCATCTTGTTTTGCTTTTTGTTTGATTGTTAAACTAGATTGGATTTTAAAATCGCTTATATTTGCTTGCAAAATGCAAGTGAACAAAGGTATGTGATTTAACTTGCATTTTGCAAGTTAAATCTTATTCAGTTTATGAAAAAGTTAAAACCCCGGTCTGATTGCCCGCTGAGTTATACCCTTGATTTCTTCGGCGACAAGTGGTCGCTGCTGATCATACGGGACTTGATTCTGTTCGATAAATCGACGTACGGCGAATTCCTTAACTCAAAAGAGAAGATTGCCACCAACATTCTGGCTGACCGGCTCAATATGCTCGAGACGTACGGGTTTGTGACCAAGGCCGTGGCCACTGATAAGAAGTCAAAGTTTGTATACAGCTTGACCGAAAAAGGCATTGGTCTGGTACCGATCCTGGTGGAAATCAGCTTATGGGGCTCGCAGTATAACCCACCGGGGTTAGCAGGTCCATTACTGCATGCCTTCCAAACGGACAAGCCTGCTACCATTGAAGCTCTTCAGGCTAGACTCCGGCAAAGACTTCACCAGGCCAGTACTTCCCAGACCGAATAGTTTATCGCGTACCATATGATAGAAACCCTCGATAATCCGGTTTGGTCGGCACTGACCAGTGGCAATAAACATCTGGCCTTAGGCAGTGCAGGGGCCAAATATTTCCAGCCGGCGATTGCGCCGTTTGCAGCCGTGGCCGAAAATACGCGTGAGCATTTTGACAATTTATGGGAGGTGGTTCCTGACAATCAGCCAGTCGCTCTGTTCAGGAAAGAGCAAAATCTGACTCATTCACCGTGGACAATCATTAATCGGATCGATGGTTTCCAAATGCTTTTTGAGGGAGCTACCCCCGATGCGGGAGATGCGCCCCTACCGGCCCTTTCCAGAAGCGATGTGCCACAAATGCTGGCCCTAACTCAGCTTAGCCCACCGGGGCCTTTTCTGGCAGACACTATCGCTTTTGGCGGGTATGAAGGGATCTACGAGGGAGGACAACTGGTAGCAATGGCGGGTCGGCGGTTTGACAGTGGTACCCACGTGGAGATTAGTGCCGTTTGTACCCATCCCGACCACACCGGCAGGGGCTATGCCCGGCAATTGATCCATAGTCAGATACGGCATATTCGGGCTGAGGGAAAACTACCATACCTCCACGTGCGAGCGGACAATACGCGGGCACACGGTATCTACCGACAAATGGGGTTTATAGAACGTGCCGCGATGTTCATCTACATATTGAAGAAAAATTTGCAATAAGCAACCTCTCTTGCTCCATCTCGGGATACAGGGGTAGATTTTTACGAGAAACTGGCAGAAAGAACCTGCTACATTTGACTGGACATTCAGTTAGATCATTCTTAACTTTATGTCCAGTCAAATGTAGCAGGTTCAATAGGAGGATTACCGCTTTTCTTACGTACCTTAGTAATCAATGGCTCTAGATGCGGTTGATTTACAATTACCCATCTTATTGGGTGTTGGAATGCAAAGCTCATCGATTCCAACTAAAAAAGATGAAAATCAGACTTGCATATAGTTTCATTAGATACCCTGACCTTGGAAAAGAGCTTTGTTAATCCTCCAGGATTACCCAAATGGACGCAGGCATTTTCGCAAATAGCCACTGTCAATAATGGCGGAATGACGACGATCTACCTATCAGGTCAGGTTTCCGTTAATCAGCATAATGAGCTCATCGGTGAAAATAACCTTTCCAAACAAGCAGACCAAGCCTTCAGAAACCTGCAACTGGCGCTGGGATCTGTGGGCGCGACAACAAGGGATGTTGTCAAGATCAATATCTATGTAAAGAATTATAAACAGGAAGATGCGATGGTAGTTGGCGACGCTTTCCGACGCGCTTTTCCTTTCGAGAACCTTCCAGCCAGCACCTGGATTGGCGTGCAATCACTGGCGCTTGAAGGGCTGCTCATTGAAATAGACGTCATTGCAGTTGTTGCAGAATAGCAATTCCAAAGGAATTTAGGATTTTTATTGTGATAATTTATTGCATTCTCGGAACCTCCCAAACCTTGAAGATCTGGTCATTCACCAGCTTTGTCACCTTGCCATCGGGCCCTTTCACAAAATGAAGTTTCCAGTTATCGGCTTTGAGGAACAAGTCAGTTTCAGAGGCTGCACCAAGTTCCCATTTGGGATTTCCCGGTAATTGCAAGTAGAGCTTTCCAGCTTCGCGGCTGACGGTTAAATGCCATTTTTGGTCACCGTAGTTGCCCAGAAGCAAGTCGGTTTTCACATCAGCAAGCTCTATTTCAGGTACCCGCTCCACAAATGGCGTGATTGCAGCATACCAGAAATGGTGCCAGCCGGGCGAGCCCCAACTCAACGTAATACTGGTTTGAAAAATCACGATCAGCAACGTGCCAACCCAGGTAATTAAATGAAAACGTCTGAGGCTGAGCCAATCGTAAATGAACAATGGAATCAGGAGTATATCGAGATAAATAAACCGGACGAATACGGCTGTTTGAAGACCGGGCAGAAATCTTATCCGGTCAATGCCGGCCTGAATGACGATCAGTGTTGCCAGTAAAAGTAACCGTTTGTGAGCGGCCGCTTGTTTCCGAACGAGTATTCCCCATGCAAAGAAAATGCCGAAAAGAACCAGTAAGTACAACTGAATGAATAAGATATCAAACTGGCCGCCTGGCTCGGGCGGATTATTGACGATCAATGCGCGAACAGTAATACCGAGCAGCGACAGCCAGACAAGGATGCCAAATACAAATCCAGTTTGCCCGAGCTGCCGGTGACGTTTCACATTGTCCTTGGCGACTAGCAGGGTTAGCGCCAAAAATATTCCCAACCACGCCGTCATAATGAGACCATGAACATGCAAAAACCAATGCAATTTGATGTTCTCCTGAGCGAACATCTGATAGTCCGGAATAAAGCCAAGTGCGGCCAAAATTGGAAACAGAATGGCCATTGAAACAAAAAAGTAGCGGCCCTTGCGGATGGAGATGCTTTTGGAACCTGTATTTTTTAGTGAAATTTCCATGATGTTAGTGAAGGTTTGGTATAATGGACTGATCATTTTCCCGAAAGGAACAGATCGTGGCCGTTGTTTGAAGTGATAGCTGTATGGGAGAGAATGTACCTGAAAAATGCCAGCACGCTGTCGAATGCAAACCAGCAGATGATCAGCACCACGATCCCGTATGCGGCGATCAGGATTAGCAGCAGTTTTTTGTCCAGGTTGGGCGAGTCGGTTTTCATGGGAATTGGGATGGTTGCGGATGACATTATTCCTGGTTGTTTATTTTATGAAATTTCAAATGCTTGACCCCGAATGCCTACACCTCGAAGCCTGTGATGCGTTTTTTTGTATCCCGTGACATCGTCAGATGGCTCATCCACCAGTTTCCGTTGAGCAGGTGATCGGAGAATCGTATTTCGGACTGGTGATAAACAACTGGCCATTTCGCATGACGATCTCATACCTGCAATCCAGCTCCGGGCTGTGATAGGCGCCCAGGTACGTTTTCAATGTGTTTAGGGATTGCGATGTGTTTCATGTGTACTTGTCGAGGTGATAACACTGGTCTGCCGCCTTGACATCCACTGTGGTATCTTTTCCATCTGTCTTGAAAATGAAACGGGCACGATCCGCCCCTCCCAGTGAAAAGTTGTTTGGTGAATCTTGCTGCAAAAGAGCAGTTTGGTCAAAAAGATGAGAATACAAGCCAGTGCCTTTCTTTTCAAAGCTCAAAGGGAGCCCGTCGTCGCCAATGTAGTTGCCTGCAAGCTTTGCAAGTCCCAATGTATCTGCCAACACCCTAGCCGGGCTGTATGCCGATTCTCTTTTCGGCTCCATTTTGTTTTCCTCCAAAAAAAGATCGGCCAATGCGTGCACCCTGGCGTCGGGATCAAAATCACCCACATTACTGAGCACGACGAAGCCCATTTTCTTTTCGGGAAAAACAGCCATATGTGTCCGGAAACCCGCGTCGCTGCCACCATGCGCATATTGCTTCCATCCTTTAAAGGTATTCACGGTAATCCCGCTGGCATAGGTCAATCGCTCGCCGCTGTTTAATGCCAACTTTTTCGTTAGCATTTCAACGGTCTGCTGATCCGCCTTTACTGGATTACATAAGCTTGTGACCCATACAGCTAAATCGACAATGTTGGTTAAAAGACCGGTTGCCCCCGCGGTAGAACAGCTCAAAGTGCTATTGGTGAAATGCGTCTCCTCCATGCGGTTATAGGAATATGAGCGGTTCCTGACGATCTCCGCGCCATTGTCGTGAAAATGCGTATTCGTCATTTTCAATGGTTTGAAGATCGCCGAATCTGCAAATTGGCGTAGTGTCTGGCCAGTTACCGACTTCACGATTTCGGCGAGCATGGTGTAGCCGCTGCTCGAATAGTTGTACTGGTCTCCGGGGGTGAAATTCAGTGCCCGTTGTTTGGCTAGCACCTTGATGATCTGATCCTGCGTGACCACATCGTCGAGCCTTGTGCCCGATATGGCCAGTAATTGCCATTGATCCCGGATTCCGCTTGTGTGGTTCAGCAAATGTTGTATCGTAATCTTTGCTTTCAGGTCCGGAAAACAGGGCAGGTATTTGTGAATGTCATCCGTGAGATTAAGCTTCCCTTCTCTCGCCAGTAAAAGGACCGACCAGGCTGTAAACTGTTTGGAAATCGAGGCAACGTGAAAGATGGTTTCCGGGGTGTTGGCAACATCGTACTCCAGGTTAGCCATGCCATAGCCCTTTGCGTAAACCAGCGTGTCATTTCTCACGATACCGATCGTGCAACCCGGGCTGGTGTTGGAAGTCCAGGTCGAAAATAAGCTGTCGATCTGCCAGATTGTCTTTGGCGGCAGGGACTGTGAGAATGCTTTTGTAAGTGACTGAATGACTATCGTCACGCTGAATAGCAAGCTTTTGCTGTTCATGATTTTATACTGTATGTTGAATGCAAAAAGAAGAAGCGGTGATTTTTTGTAAAGGTAGCTGGCCGGCGCAGGCGGTGGCTAGCACAATCCGCCCTCAATGTAACAATCCGGTAACGTGCGGAAAACAAGGTTTTTTGAGATACGAAAACCCTACAACACCCGTAACAAAAGCTGTAAGACTGGTAACCGGGAATGTGTATACGTCAGAAAATCGGAGCAGCTCAAAGCGTGCGGTCGAGCTCGGCAAGGAAGGCGGATGGCGTTCTGCCGAACTGATCCTGGAAGCATTTGGAGAAGTAGGAATGCGAGGCGAAACCGACCTGATCGGCAATTTGAGACACTGTGCCTGCATTTGAGGATAACAGTTGTGCGGCGCGCTGCAGACGGAAAGTCCGGATAAAATCGCTGGGCGACTGGCCGGCCAGGGCCTGCAGCTTTCGGTAAAGCTGCATCCGGCTCATCCCGATTTCTTTACCGAAGGTTTCTACATTGAAATTCTCGTCGGACATGAACCGCTCGATAACTGCCATGGCGCGACTCAGGAACTGTTCATCGACGGAAGAAATTGTGATGTTGGCGGGTCGCAAAACGACTTCGCGTCTATAGAGTTCTTTCAGCTTGCGGCGGCCTTCGATCAGGTTACCGACCCGGATGAGCAGCTCCCGCACTTCAAACGGTTTGGTCAGGTAGTCGTCGGCTCCCGTTTCCAGCCCCTGCAATTTGTTCTCAACCGAAGTTCTGGCAGTCAGCAGGATAACCGGAATGTGGCTGGTGTTCTCATCGTTTTTCAAACGCCGGCCTAACTCCAGGCCATCTAGTCCGGCCTGGACGGGCATCATAATATCCGAAATGATCAGATCTGGAATTTGCTCCTGAGCGATCCTGTAACCCTCGGCCCCGTTGACAGCTTCCATAACCCGGTAAATTCCATTTTCCGTCAATGAGCGCATTATGAAATCACGCAGATCGGCATGATCCTCCACAACCAGGATCAGAGGAATTTCGGGATGTAAATCAGACCATTCCTGCGTTCCCTTTTCAGAGAGGCGCGCCTCGATCGTTTCGTAGGATTGGAGGGTTACCGCATTGGCTGGTGATTTACCCAGCTGCCCACTTTGGGCGGAATGAAGCATTTCCAATGGCAGCGAGACCCTGAATTCACTTCCCTGGCCTAGCTTACTGGATACCGCAATCGTTCCCTCATGCAGTTCCACCAGCTCGCGTGCAAGCGCCAAACCAATGCCCGAGCCTTCGTGCCCCCGGGCAAGTGAACCATCCATCTGATAGAACCGGTCGAAAATCCATTCAAGCTGACCAGCCGGAATTCCGGGACCGTTGTCTCTGACTTTTATCTCAACAAAAACGAACGGTTCCCCGGTGGTTTTTTGCTGATTCTCCCAAACTGAGGACAATTGCAGTGACAGCGAAACCTGTCCATTGTCAGGAGTGAACTTAAAGGCATTGGATAGCACATTGTTTAAAACCTTTTCCAGCTTATCCGCATCGAATTTTAACCAAAGACTCCCTTCCGGCGCCGTGACCCGAAATGCGATCCTGTGACTTTCAGCAAGTGAATGGAACGAACCGGCAACACGATTCACAAAATGGATCAGATCGCCCGGCTTTAGATCGAGCTGCATTTTACCACCTTCCAGTTTGGAGAGATCGAGTAATTGATTAACCAGATGCAGCAAGCTCCTGCCATTTCGCAGCATGCTCCGGAACTGGGAAGCATACGGATCGCTTTCAGACATGTTCGAAAGCCAATATTCCAACGGACTGATAATCAGAGTCAGTGGTGTGCGGAACTCGTGCGTTACATTGGTGAAAAAATCAGATTTCAGCCGGTCCATTTCTGCTAGTTGCTGCACTTTCAGCTCACGAATCCTCAATGCGGTTTTTGCCCGTTCACGGTGCAACAAAGCCTGCCAGCCGACATAGAAAAGCCCCGCCAAAATCAGGGCATACGATGCATAAGCCCAGCCGGTCCTCCACCAGGGAGGCGAAATGATGATAACAAGGGATTTTTCAACCCAAATACCATCGCTATTGGCCGCCCGGACGCGGAACCGGTAATTACCCGGCGGGACATAGGCGTAATCTGCGGTACGTTCCGCGCTGATTGGATGCCATTCCCGGTCGTAATTTTCAAGTTTATGGGTGTATGAATGAAGCTCCGGATGCCGGAAATCGATGGCCGCGAAATCAATAGAAAACACGTTCTGGTCATAGGCGAGCTCCACGGATTTGGCGCGAGGCGTGATGGTGCGGTTATGTACCCGGAAAGCGGCAAAATTCAGTAAGGGTGCGATGGGGCGATTCTTTAACAATTCTTCCGGCTGGAAATGGAAGTACCTGTCCATGCTACCGAAATAAATACTGCCGTCCCGCCTTTTGTAGCTTCCCCCAAAAAAGAAATCTTCACCGGGCGAAATGCCATAATTGGCACCAAATAGCCGCAACGAGCGCCGGTCAGCACTTATTGCGGCAATACCATTCGTGACGGCCACCCACAAATTTCTGTGATTATCTTCGATGAATGCTTTTACAAAAGGAAGCGGCTTGCCCGAGCTTGGGTCTGTGAAGGCTATGAAAACGCCGCGTTTCCGGTCGTAGTAGTGCAAGCCTGCGGTGGAAGCCACCCATAAGGTGCCCGCCGCATCCTCTACCAGCTGTGTGACAATGCTCCATGGCAGGAAATGTGCGAATTTCCCCGTTTTCCGGTCCATCAGGTTCAGCCCGCCACCGTTGGTCCCGACCCAGAATGCGCCTGTACGGTCTTCGATGACGGTCAGAATGTAATTATTGCTGATGGAATTGCTATCCCGGTCATCATGGCGGTAATGCGTGAATTTTCCGGAACGGGTATCCAGTTTGTCCAGACCCCCTGCGGTGAGCACCCAATCTGTGCCGGCCCGGTCCTGGTAATAGCCAGCCGCCTCGCCCGGACTGATGCTCGAAACGTCTGATGAATCGTGCCGGTAATGCGTGAATTTCCCGGTGGAATGCCTGCCAATCCTGCGCTCATACCGGTATAACCCATTGTTCCAGGTGGAAATCCAGCGGTTTCCCTGCCTGTCGCGGTTTAGCCGGGTTACGTGATCGGTCGAAAGTGAAGTTTGCTTCGAAGCCTCGACGAGCCATTTGGATGCTTCTCTTGAAACAAAATCACCGGTCAGCAAGCCTACGATCGACCCGATCCATAACGTACCCGTCGAATCTTCTTCGAAATAATGGATGCCCGAGGGCATTTCCACTTCCGTGATCGGGCTATACTTTGTGGTGATTTTGATAAGATGCCCCGGTATGGTCCCTACCCAAAGCGTACCGTCCCTGGTGCGGCAGGCGGAAAGAAGGTTGAAATCAGGCAGACCGTCTTCGGCGGTTTTGTACGAAGTCACCAGCCCCGATTTCGGATCGTACCGGTTCGCCCCGGCGTCGAGCGTCCCGATCCAGATGCCACCTGCCGGATCTTCCAGGAAAAACCTGATTCCATTGGTGGGGAAAGAACGCAGGTTTTTTTCTTTTGGGAACGGACAGCTGAGCCGGTCGGAATGTGCTTCCTGAAAAGAATGCCGGGTGAATTTTCCGGTTTTCCGATCGAAAGTGTGCAATCCATCTCCACCCGTCCCGACCCAGAAAGTCCCGCGGCTGTCTTCAAAAATGGCCAATATCCTGTTTTCAATCAGACTGTTCGGATCGGCGGGATTGTGCAGGTAACGGGTGAATGTGGATGTTTTCCGGTCAAGCTTATTAAGGCCGCCCTCCATCGTCTTCAAGCTGCCCTGATCGCCGGTTCCGACCCAGAGGGTGCCTTGTTTGTCCTCGAAAATACTGCTGACGTGCGGATGACTGATAGTCCCGGGGTTGCCTGCAATCGATTTATAAGGAGTGAATTTGCCTGTCGCTTTCTCAAAACGATATAAGCCGCCTACCGTGCCTACCCAGAGATTTCCCAAGTGATCTTCCAGAAGCGCACTGATCGAGTTGTTTTCATACCTGTATTCCTTTGTTTCCACCACCTCATAGTGCGTGAATTTTCCGGTTTCCGGGTTCATACAGTCTAGGCCTGCGCTCCATCCACCGATCCAAATCAACCCATCACGCGTGGGGCAAATGCTTCTGACATTGTCCCCGGCCAGCGAATTTGCGGTTTTCGGATCATGCTGGTACACCCTCCAGGTGTGGCCATCATACCGGAGCAGGCCCGAGCCGGTGGCTAGCCAGAGGTATCCCCGGCTATCCTGGCGAATGTCGGCGATCTCGTGGGGATCAATGCCCGGAGGGGTGCTGACAGTTTCAAGAATCGTGTTTTGGGCGCAGAGGCTTGCTCCGCTGAATAAGAAGAGTGACAAACCGAGTAAGGGCCGGATAGCGAACCTGATCATGATGATCGTCAGCGGGATTTACTCACAAGCTAGTCTCTTTTTCTTGAAATCAGCTACTTATAGGCAGGAAATTAGTTGGCGGTAAAATGCCGGGATCCAAATCGGACACAATGGTGGGCAAAAACCAGGCAGGCTTTGTACAACCTAACAAAATGTCCGACCTGTATTTGACCGTAATGCAGGAATCACAAACATGACTTCGCAAGAAATTGACTGTCATGTAAATCGGACCGCGAATCGAGCCAACGATCTCTCGTTGGTTCAAAACCGCCAAGACACCAGAGTTGTCGGCAATGCTTTACGCAGGGACTCTGGGAGGACCGGCCCCAGTACTACGGGACCAAGTCGGTGCCCCTGCCGGTGTGCTCGAATTCGAGCATGGAGCTGATCGCCTGCGCGGCCAAGGCGCTGGAGCTGATCTACCGCGAGCAGTACGCCTACAAGAAAGCCGGTATCCTGGTCAGCGCCATCGTGCACCAGGACTACATCCAGACCGACCTGTTCGCCATGAACGAGCGCATGCGGGAGGCCGACCGCAAGGCGATGGCCGTGCTGGACCGGCTCAACCAGCGCATGGGCCGCGACACGGTGAAGGTGGCGGCCATGGGCTTCGACCGCTCCTGGCTGATGCGCCAGGAGCGCAAGTCGAAGTGCCCCACCACCCGCTGGGGCATTTAGCTGTAAATCAGATAGGATACGTACTTGTCTTATAACAGATAGGCAATTTCCGGGTAGGTATGCGGTTCCAGCACGGCCGGTACGTCGGTCGGTTCGGTACGGGAAGTAATCAGCTTGTTGACGGAGTAGGCTTCCAATGCACTCGCCGCATAGGCTTCGGCCAATAATTCCAAAACCTCTTTCTGCTGTAAGGACTTTTTCAGGTATTCCCGTTCCTGCTCTTGGGTCAGCAGGCACGGCATCCGCTTTTTGCTGTTGTGTATTTTGGCCATCAGCGCGTTGGTGGGCTGGGTCAGCATGGTGTAGGTGGAGTGCACCTCCCCAGTGGCCGGATCGGCCCACTCGTCCCACAGGCCCGCAATGCTCACGATTTCCTGTTGGTTGGGGCGGATGTAGAAAGGGTACTTCTTCTTGCCCTGGGTGTGCCACTCGAAGAAGCCCGAAACGGGGATCAGGCAGCCTTTCTCCGCACCCGCTGCAGCCCGGAAGGACGGTTTCTCGTACATGGCCTCGTAACGGCCGTTGATCGTCATGGTGCGCAGCTTTTTGGCATCCTGGACTGTTTTGACCCAGCCGGGAATCATCCCCCACATCAGCATAGCGAAGGTATGGGGTTGCTCAGACGTCACGAGCGGCCATACCGGCACGGCATAGGCGTTGGCGTGGATTACGGGATCCCAGCGTTTGCCCTCGGGCATCTGGGCCCGGTAGCGGGCTTCCAGGACAGCCTGTTTGACGTTCAGTGAGGTATGGTAGCACATGGCAGGGACTGGTTTGATTGTAGGAAGCTACCCTTGCGGCATTGCGGCACTCATCGCCTTGCGGTAGCGCTTCACACTGGATAGGCTGATTCCTGTCAGGTTTGCGATTTCGTTGACCGACAAGCCTTTTTCAAGGGCTTTCCTGACCTTGGTGTAGTTCTCCCGGTTCACACCGGATGGGCGGCCGATATGCTTCCCTCTGGCTTTAGCCAGCAGCTGCCCGGCGCGGGTTTTCTCCAGGATCATCTCCCTGTCGTACTCGGCCAGGGCGGCGAAGATGCCGATGACCAGCTTCCCCGAAGGGGTAGCCGAGTCGATGCCCAGATCCAACGCCTTGAAGATGATGCCCCGCTGGCAGAAACTGCCGATCAGGCTGATCAGGTGGTCGCGGCTGCGGCCCAGGCGCGAGAAACGCGAGACAACCACCGTATCACCAGGGCGCAGGAGCGAGAGCATTTTATCCAGGGCAGGGCGCTGGACCGACAGGCCGGAAATCTTTTCCTGGAAAATGCGGTCGCAGCCATATTCCTGCAAGGCGTCGATCTGGGTGTCGGTGTTCTGGTCGGCCGTCGAGACGCGAGCATAGCCAAAGGTCTGTTTCATAAGCCGGTCCGTGGTAACGGTCATCAAGTAGGGGTCATAAAGGTACGCGTTCTTTTTGCAATGAACCTACTTTTTGAACCCTGATTTCGGAAGGGTTCAAAAACGAAATACCGCTTGGGGGCGGGGTTCAGAAAGGTATAGCTTTCTGGACTAAGTTTTTTTGGAATAACCATAACTTATAAAGTTGATTAAATTACGAATAGTAGTTATCAGAATTATAAAGCTTAGATACACTCAGCTCCTTTTCAAGTTCTTTAATAACCTGCTCAATTCTTCCTGAATTTATTAGTTGCCGTTCAATTGCAGCACCAAAATGGCTAATATTATCACCATAGTCATCTTCTAGATAAATCATATTACTTAGCTGATTTTTATAAGTTGGGCCTTCACTATGCAATTGTAAGCAATCATTATAACATTCAAGAGCCATCTGATAATGAGACAAAAAGTCATCAATATTTCTTAATGATGTATTGCCTACAAGACGATCCATATTCCTAAACATGATATCTAATATATTTTTAATATTATTATATTCATCATTTTGGTACTTTGGTAACAACAATATATTATTAATTATCTTACAAAGATTAAGGTGTTTTAACCAATCTCCCATCTTTCTATGAAAATACCCTAAATAGGCAGGACCTTGTATATAATTTATTCCATACATTCTACAATCAAGGATAGACTGATGAAGACAAAAAATCGAATTTATAATTAGATTAGTGTATTCTTTGAAAAAATAGTAATTACGATTTATTTTATCATTGCAAGTCAATATAATTTGTTCCAAAAAATCTTTAAGATATGTTTTATTAATAAAAGATTCTTTATTGTTATCATTCCCAATTACTGAATTTAGGCTATTATCTATATGAAGGTCTTGTAAATCTACGGGAAATTTAATTCTCAGAGCTAATTTATGAAGATGATCATTCCAATTAAGATCCACTGATTCTCTTGACTTATTAGGAACTAAATAACAATATCTGACGGGGTTTTTCATGTCCTCATTATTTAAGCTAATCCTTAGATTTGAAGATATAACTTGATATAATAATAATCGATTGATTCTGATCTGCAATGATAATTCCATAACACGAACAGATCGATGTGAAATACTATTATATTGCCCTATGTAATTGAGTTCTTTTATATATTTATAATATTCATTAACAATATCTTCTTCTTTATTTATTTTATTTTCTTTTACATTAGTTTCTATATGTTGCTTATCTTTTACTGAATTACATTGCAATTTTTTGTCTCTTATTATGGTTTCTTTTAGATTTATACTGCTATTTTTAAGTGTAATTAAAGAATAGATTAGAATAGCTTCCTTTGAATCAGGATTACTTGAAACATTTTGGTAAAAAATTCTTGTAAGATCCAATGGAAGTGATAAATTCGAGAGGCCAGTATAATATCTTAAGGTGGCTATTTGATTACGATCAGAAGAATTATTGACCAATGAATTTTGCTTTAATATTTCTTTTACAATATATTTATCTAAAAAATCATTTAATATTATATGATCACCATAATGATAATTTTTCAAAACACCTGTATTATGAATGGCCATTAATATTTTTTTAAGTTGAAATCCATATGATACCCATCTTCCTGCTTTTGCATATAACCTTCCAGCCAAATAATACATTT
The DNA here is from genome assembly GCF_009296315.1 of Salmonirosea aquatica. NCBI lineage: Bacteria > Pseudomonadati > Bacteroidota > Cytophagia > Cytophagales > Spirosomataceae > Salmonirosea > Salmonirosea aquatica. Next base: position 7,820 of record NZ_WHLY01000004.1, on the reverse strand, counting down.
GAAGTAAATAACTAAGATTAATCGATTTTTTATTATTTAAAGGAGATGAAATAAACTGTTCAGTAAGCCCGTTTTCATTATTGAACATTATATCATCTAAAAATTTATCAGTATCAGTAAGAACAAAATCTTTAATATTAATATTGGCAAATAATTTTTCATTAGTGTTTGCTGAATTGTACAATGGAAGTAATAGATCTGCAATTTTAGTTATAATATTTGCCAGAGAAATCAATTTTCTAGCACCATGGACATTTTTATATTTAATTAATAGTCTAACACTACTTTTAATCAAATTTGATAAGTAATATAATTTTAATTTATCCTCATTATTGTTACTTTCTGACTCAAACTTCATCGCCAGATAGGTAGCTAATGATTTTTTATAAGAAATATATGTAATAAAAGAAAAGCGAAAAGTTGACGAATCCATACTAAAAACTTCGTAGAGCTCTTTGTATGAGCTTTCAACGTAATCTGCGAACGAAAGCTCTGAATTAATATCTCCATTATTATTGGTATTGCCTATTTTAAAAACGGGCGTTCTTTTTATACGATCAGCAATTTCTGCGCATAATTCATCATTATTTAGTCCATTCCTACCATTTCGAAATTCTAAAATATCTAATGTTGTTCGATATGGGAGAGTTTTGTTTTTGAAGTATAAGATTGTCCCCAGACTGGCATAAAAATGCCCCATCATCATATCTCTTCCGCGATATCCACTAAAAGCACCATGTTCATGAATTTGGGCATATTGCTTAAGGTAGCTCTCCAATTTAGCAAACGTTATACCCTCCGCAAACTTTTCTTGAACATACAAAGCTCCCAAAATTGCGTGTTGTGTAACATGTAATAGTTCTCGATACAGTGGAGTTTCAAGTTTATTAATAATTATTTCTGAGCTTGATCTAATTTTTGCGTTATTCGAACTTTTGAGTTTAGATATAATATTATTGGAAACACTCTCATGATTAATTTCATTGCTCGATGTATTATTAGCGGCATACCTTGCCGATAAATATCCAAGAGCCACCTCCATTGCTAGTCCAAGGTGACCAACGGCCATTTCGTAATACTTCATTTTATCGAACACCATGGAAAGTTTGAGCTTTATGCGCATCCAAACTAAAAAAATCTCAATAGGTGTATCTTTTGTAGGTATAGGAACATCATGTAGGGCATCTTGTAATGATATAATAGCATCTTTATAGGATTCATCGAAAAGTAGACTATCCCCAAGTAAATCATTTAGGAATAGTAATGATTCAATAGAAGCATTTTCTTTTTTTTGGTAATCTTTAAAATTGTTTCGCAAATATTCAATTTTATGAACTATATGGTTTTGAATTGCGTGGCTTTCATCTAGACTAAAATTAAATGCAGCAGATTCTTCATCAAAGACTTTTGATATATATGAAATTTCATTATGTGTTTTTTCAAAAAACTTATATTTGAAAAGGCCAGAATCTGTTTCTCTTATATGATTCTGCCCTAAGTAATCTATCAGTTTTTGTACAAAAAATCTTAATTCAGGTGATTTATTAGTGGATAATAGTTCTGGAAGCAATTCTAAGTTATGAGTTGAAAAAGCAAAAGGATGAAATTTAATAATACTATCCATCAAATATGGTGTCGAAACATTTATACTATCACTATAATTCTCTAGAACTGTTTTCTGATTTAATATAAATGGATAAAACAAATAAGAAGTAAAGCCAAATTTATACTGTTGCCGAAAAGAAAAATTTATAAATACTTTATTTTCACTATTTGAACTACTCGATACTATTATACTCATATCATCAAAATATATACCTGGCTCATTGAACGATATAAAAGTTGACTTTTGCTTAGATTTATTACTCTCATTTGTAGGATATTTTGAATAATTTTGTAAGCTTGGCAGTGACTTATATTGAATAAAATTCTCTTCTATTAATTTTATTAACTTTTTTGGAGATCCACCACACCTATACCATAGATAAGTTGAAAAATTTTGTAAAGAAATAATTATCTTAACTAAATCTTCATCATTTTCGTTAGCACTAAAATAATTATTCTCTTCATTTGTTTGATTTTTTCCTTTTTTTAATTCGACAAGATATTTCCAATATCTTTGTAAGAATGATAGGTTTTCATTATGATTAGTTGATAGGTTTTTTAATAATATTTGACCTAAATACTCTTCAACAAGATTATTTGAATTAGAATGAGTCGAAACTTTCGTCTCTTTTAGAAAACTTTCCACATAAAATATATAATGGAATATACTTCCAAGAGCCGATTGTCTGTCTGATATATCGGCAAGTGATGCATCAAACATTTCACGACCAGCAATAAAAATAAATTTAGCTTCTGCTTCTGTTAATAAATGTTTTAGAGATGACAATAACTTTATTATTATCTGTTTACGTTCTCGTAAGTCATTCAAATAAGTTCTATCTGCATCTTGAAAAAGCGCAGCATTTATCTGTTGATCATTCATTTCCATTTCTACTTTATCTAACTCATCGAATATGAAAATAAACTTTTTAAAACTATATTGTTTCAAAATGCTTATTATCTCATATTCAATTTCTTTTGCCGATGCAATAGGGAATGCTCGTGATCCTTTCCTTGTAAAATTCAACAAAGAATCAGTAGTTAAATTCAATCCAGCCTCCCCAGATTCTGTTGTAACATTGGAATGACTTCTCTCATATAAATTATTAATTTTTTTGAATAAATTATATATTTGATATACTTTTTTGTAATTATTTATATAAAATATCATTAATAAAAAAATCATGAACACAATATATGATACAAATATAAATATAAATATATTTGTATAAAGAAAACCCATTTGATGAATTTCTAATGCAAATCCAATTGTTATAATTGATAATAATTGAAATTCTAATTTTCCATATTCATTAACAAAAGTATTTAATGCTTCTAACAAATATTTTGCCAGTGTATATATTAAAACAAAGCTTACTATACATAAAACTATAAATACTATACCCCAAAAACTTAAACTTTCTTTTAAATAATCTTTCAAATCATTGATTTCAAACCCCAGCTTGAAATTATACAATATTATTAATCCTGTAAAAAAACTAAAAATTGCAAAAAGTAACGATCGATAATCTATAAAAGGCATATAATACTTTAATCGTTCTTCTCTAATATTTTCATGTAATATTTTTAGGATATATCTTAATACATCTGTTTCTTCCAATTTTGATTGTGCCAAGCTTATTTTTATCGGTTTAACTTCATCCTCTTTTCTTTCTTTCGCGTAGGTACTTACAACATTATTTACTAAACTTGTCTTGCCCATGCCTCGATAGCCAGTAACAAGATATGCGCCATTTTTACTCCCATTTTTTAATATATGAAGAAAATTTGATTTTAACTTTTCACGGCCTATAAAAATGTGACTTTCATTTCTTGATGCATCCGATGAAAATGGCTTATGATTGTATTTATAATTTGGTACTTCAATAAAGATATCTTTTATATAAGAATTAAATGCCGTGTTCATATAGGATTTTTATTAAAGTGGAAGTACCTAAAAAATAAATATTATAAAAATATTCAATATGATTTTGACTATAATTATTTTAAAATGACAGACTTTTTTTTTACCCAGTCATCTTTATCAAATAGGATTGTAGGTTGGAGTGTCAAATCAATTACGCCCAGTACCGCTGTCCTTGCGCTGCTAGTTTGTAAACGTGTTGGTATACGGTGTCCCGCTTCTCGGTGAATTGCTGGGTGTCGTAGGAGTTTGGCAACTCTTTGTCGAGAATGTCTCCCAGCAGCTTTTTTACCCGCCCCTGCAACATCACGTCTTTATACCAGTCCACAGTTAACACCGTTTTTCGGGTGTCAACATCCTGTAATTTTTGCAGTAGGTGCTGCGCGGCCCGTTTCACTTTGTCTTTGTCCGCCTGGCTCAGTTCGTCTTTGAATAGCAGGTCGAAGATTTCTAGCTCTTCCTCGGTGAGCCCTTCGGCGGCGGCCCGCTTTTCTTCTTCGCGCAGTTGCTCGGCGTATTCCTTCAAAGCCTTGAAAAAAGCTTCCACATCGCTGCTGACATTGTTGTAGTTGGCGATAATGTCATTGAGCTTCTGGGCCAAATCCACCCGATTCACATTTCTATTCAGCAGTTTCTGTACCTGACCCCTGAGAAATCAACCATATCGGTTATGGCCAGGTGCTTGTAGGGTTTGGCTTTGAACCTTTGCTGCAACGCGTCAAAGTCTACGTCGCTCAGGTCGATTTCGGCCAGGGACTGAATGGTGTAGCCCATGGAGATAATGGACTCGTCAATGAGTTGATCCGCTTTGATCTTGGCCTGGTCGTAATCTCCCGTTTCATCCATCCGGCGACTGATGATTTTACGGAGGTACTCGATAACTTCCTTCGTGCGTTTGTATTTGCCCTTGTTGGGCGACGGGGGCAGCAGTCGTTCAGTGAGGATTTCAGGGCGGCAGGCCTCATAAAATGAACTGATGGCGTTTTGGAAGACTGAAAATTCCTTTTTCAATTCTTCGGTACGCGACAGGCTATCCGCAAACGCCTGAAAATTGGTCAACTGATCGAAAGTTTGGGTGCTGTCGGTTAGCTGCGTGATGTCCAATCCCTGACTATGCATGAATTCAACCGCCACATCAATAGCCGCATCCAGGTACTTCAACAGGTCGTCGAATAATTCAGCGGGATAGGTGCTTTTCCCCTCTGAAGAACGGCCATATTTGGCCAAGGCCTTCTCCAAGCGGGTAAATACACCAATGTAGTCCACCACAATTCCCGCCTTTTTTTCGTGGCTGTCTGCAAAATCGTCCGTTTCCACTGCCACGCTGCCGTCGCTTTTTAAGGCGGGGGCTACGCGGTTGGCCCGCGCGATAGTCTGCATGAGGGTGTGGTTCTGCATAGGCTTGTCCAGGTATAGCGTCGAAACGGACGGAGCGTCGAAACCCGTCAGCCACTTGGAGCAGACAAACACCAACCGCAACTTGTCGGCCGGATTCCGGAACCGGTCTTCGATGGTTTCGTGGTCGTCGCCCCACGTCCTATTCATTATGGCCCGGTGGGGCCGCATATCCAGAACGGCTTTACTGAATTTGCTATCTTCGTCGGCTTCGTAGGAAACGACGACGCACATTTCAGTTTCACGCATCCACCGGCGTTTGGTTTCCAGTTGGGCCCGTTCGGCCGAGCCGGCCGGCAGCTTGTTGATTTGCCCCCGAAGTTCCTTATCCGATCCTCCCAGTGCCGCTTTACTTTGTCGTGCATCTTCAAGGCGGTAAACTTGTCAATCGAAATGACCATCCCCTTGCCCAGGTACCCCCGCTCGGGGAAATGCTCCACAATATCTTTAGCGATGGTTTCCAGCCGGTCATTGTCGGTTATAACGGTGGTTACGTTGGCATACTGCCGGGTGAGCCGCTCCTGCTGCTCGTCGCTCAGGTCTTCGTCTTCGATGATTTCGGCGTATTCTTCGTTCAGCGTGTCGTTTTGCAAGAGGACCTTAGGTACCCGGTTCTGGTAGAAAATCCGCACCGTGGAGCCATCGGCCACGTTGTCGGCGAAGTCGTACCGGCTGACGTAGTCGCCAAACCATTCTTTGGTTTTCTCGTCGGCATCGAGCAGGGGCGTTCCCGTGAATGCAATGTAATTGGCATTGGGCAGGCCACGGTGCATGTTTTCGCCCATCTCGGCGTACTGGCTCCGGTGGGCTTCGTCCACCAGCACCACAATATCCTTGCTGTCGGTAATCTTGGGGTAAGGCAACCCTTTGTCTTTCGGATTGACGCGAAACTTGTTGATTAGCGTGAAAACATAGGTCGAAGCGTCGGTCAGCATCTTGGGTAGAAAAGCGCCCGTGGGTACCCGAAATCGGGCCTCGCTTTGTTTTCCACTTCCTTGTCCTGTTTCAATAAGTTGCGACCGGACGTAGGTTTTGTAAATCTGAACTCCAAATCCTCGCGGTCCGTTACGATCAGAACTTGAACTGGCCCCTGACTTTGCGCCGGATCTTCTCGGTGAAGAAAGCCATCGAAAAGCTTTGCCGCTGCCCTGGGTGTGCCAGAATACCCCCAATTTACCGTTGTTCTGGTCGCGTGGCGGAAGGATTCCAGGGCATTGTTGACGCCAGATACTGGTAGTTCTTGGCCACGATCTTGGCCCAGTTGGCGTAGAAAGCACGAAGTTTTCCAGCAGGTCGATCAGGACGTATTTCTGGATAATCCGCGCAGAACGCGCAACAGGTCGATTTCGGTTTCGAGAACCGGCGTTTCGGTTTCGTCGGCGATTTTCTCCCAGTTGAAAACCTGTTCGTATCGGCCGTGTGGCTGCCTACCTTGGTGTCGATGGAGTTGGAAAGGACACCACCATGTTGTAATGAAACAGCGTGGGATGTCGCGCCCGGTAGTCGCTCAGGTTTTTGGTGTAGGCTTGCTGGGTGGATTCAATGGCATTTTTCAGTTCTACAAACACCATCGGCAGCCCGTTGATGTATACGATCAGGTCGGGCCGACGGGTAGCTTTGCCCCGGATGGTGAGCTGCTGCACCACGCAGAAATGATTAGCCCCGGTTTATTGAAGTCGACGTACCGCACCCGCTCTTTGGTATAATCGCCCTTGGCGTTGGTACTCGTGCCGTCGCGCAGCAGGGAAGTGATTTCCCGGTTGGCTTCAAACAAGCTCAGGGTGCGCCCGGCTTTTGGTATTTCCTGCACGGCTTCCGCCAGCACCTTTTCCGAAATGCCGATATTCAGCTTCCGCACACTGGCCGCAGGGTACCCAGCCGGACCAGGTCGGCAGCATCGGTGCGGCGAAGGCCGTATTCCATCGTTGGGAGCTGCCAAAGGTTTAGGTGCTCGTCGTAGTGCAGCTCATCCATGAGCACCCCACAGCAGGCGGCTTCTATGTCGTTTTCAGAAATGTAGTTGGCCACGGAGAGGTACTTTCAAAGCGTGAAGGGGTCGTGTTGGGTTGCGTATTAGTAAGCGCTTAAAATATAACTGAATGCAAAGGCCATGTGGATGGTACCTACCCCGTACATGAAGTAGAGATAGGCCATCAAAATTCCATGCTTATAATTGACCGATTCGTGCCGGAGTTTGAAGCCAAAGTAGATCACGGCGGTATAGAACACGGTGAAGAGAAAGCGCTGTAGACCATGTTTGACAGGTGGCCTGATCGGTTCTTTGGTTTTGTTTTTCCGAAAAAACGATACCCAGCTCGGGATCCTGGTACATCTTATTCCAGAGTGTGGGAATAAATAAGTAGTTGATTAACAGGAAACAGCAAAAGAAGCATGGTAACCACCGCCATAAAATCAAGCCTCGATCATAGCCAAAATTCCCACCACCACCCATTGAACCAATTTATTGCAGGCCCCACCCAGTCATGATCATGGCGCATTTGTAATTTCCTGTACTCGATATCCCCCTCCACACTTTCTAGCAGCCCGGCATTTTTGCAATTGCTAATTATGGTCTCATAGGTACTGACGATTTCTTCATAAGTGGCTTTGGAATCAAGAACGAGTTGAAAACGATCATACGGGAGTAGTAACTGACCGACATCCGTACCAGAAATCAGGATCGCGCATTTCTGTTGTGTGGGAGCTCTGAGCCTTGAACGGCTGAAATTCAATTTTTCTCCATTCAGGTAGTAGCCCTGTGGAAAATCGAATTTTACATTACGGAAATCGAGCGTATCGGGTAAGCCTACGGATGAGAAGTCAGGAATCCTATGGAAAGTTTCACCTGCAAAATCTGCATTTTGGGAAAAAAAGCTCCGTTAAACGTAACATTATC